>DATERL010000212.1:0-7941 GCA_035271585.1 Prolixibacteraceae bacterium | reverse complement strand
CTTCAATTCATCCTGACAGGTTTTAAAAGCCTGTCAGGATGAATTGCTTCAAATAATTTTTAATAAAATTAACTATAATCAAAATTTTTTATTTTTGTAATTTACAGAGATTCAAAGCCATACAGATTTTGTAATCTGTAGCTTATAAAAATGTCTGAAATTGCAATGTCGAAGTTGCATTTTCAGTAAACATTATAAACAATTATCTGTTTCAATGTATAGGAAATAAAAAAAATCAATATGTCAGAATTTAAAGTGCTAATGCCTAAAATGGGCGAAAGTGTTCAGGAAGCCACCATTACCAAATGGTTTGTGAAAGTAGGCGATAAAATTGAAGAGGATGATCTTTTATTCGAGATTGCAACCGAAAAAGTCGATTCAGAAATTCCAAGTCCGGTTGACGGTGTGTTGAAAAAAATATTTTTCGAAGTTGATGCCGTTGTACCTGTTGGCGAATTAGTAGCCATTATTCAAACCGATGATGATGATGAAACCGACGAAATACCAGAAAGCAAAACCGAAGCAAGTAGCGATAAGGTGGAAATAATTACTGAAAACACCGAAGTGGTTGAACCAGAAGAAAATAGTGGTGATTTTAAATTGTCAACTCGTTTTTATTCACCTTTAGTACGTTCAATTGCCAAAACCGAAAATATTACGGTAAATGAACTGGAAAGCATTGAAGGCAGTGGTGCTAATGGTCGGGTACAGAAAAACGATTTGCTCACTTACATCGATTCAAAGTCGAAAGGAACATTGAAGCAGACTGATGCGAAACCCGGAATTTCAAAGACTGTTGAAACAGCAAAACCAGCTGCTCCAAAAGTGTCGGTATCGATTGGTGCCGAAGACCAGATTTTTGAAATGGATCGCGTTCGGAAATTAATAGCCGAGCACATGGTTAAATCAGCGCAAACTGCTCCGCACGTTACTTCGGTAGTCGAAGCCGATGTTACCAACTTGGTATTGTGGCGCAACAAGGTAAAAGATGAATTCCTGAGTAAATACAATCAGAAACTCACTTTTATGCCCGTGTTTATCGAAGCTGTAGCGGCTGCCTTGCGTGAATTCCCCATGGTAAATGCTTCGGTCGATGGCGACAAATATATACTGCGTGGAAAAGTAAATGTTGGTATTGCAGTTGCCAAACCCGATGGAAACCTTATTGTTCCGGTTATACGCGATGCCGATCAAAAAAACTTAGTAGGAATAACCTCTTCGTTAAACGATTTGGCCAACCGTGCCCGCACCAATAAACTTTTGCCCGACGAAATAAACGGTGGAACTTTTAGTATTACCAATTTTGGCTCGTTCCGTAATATTATAGGTACGCCAATTATTAACCAACCACAAGTTGGCATTTTGGCAACCGGTAATATCGAGAAAAAACCTGCTGTGATGGAAACACCAACAGGCGATGCCATTGTGGTGCGTCACAAAATGTACTTGTCATTATCATACGATCATCGTATTGTTGATGGGGCTTTAGGTGGGGCATTCTTGCGCCGAATAGCCGATTTATTAGAAGAATTTGATATCAATCGAAAAATTTAAGAGACATGAGCACTTACCCAAAAATATATACAATCAAAGATGTTGATAAAAAGACGCTTGAAAAATGGTACGCCAAACTTGTGTTGGGTCGTAAACTTGACGAAAAAGCGCCCAATTATTTGAAACAAGCCATTGGATGGTCGTACCACGCACCTTACGCGGGGCACGATGGAATTCAGTTTGCTATTGGACAACATTTTGACAGGGCTACTGACCATTTATTTCCCTATTACCGCGATATGATGACTTGTTTATCGGCTGGCTTAACTCCCGAGGAAATAATATTGAACGGGATATCGAAAGCAACCGATGTAGCAGGCGGTGGGCGTCACATGTCGAACCATTTTGCCAAACCCGAATGGAACATTCACAACGTTTCGTCGAGTACTGGTAACCACGATTTGCATGCCGTTGGCGTGGCCCGTGCCATGAAATATTATAAGCAAAAAGGAGTATCCATAACATCGCATGGCGAATCGTCGATGTCCGAAGGCTACGTTTACGAGGCTATTAACGGGGCTTCGCGCGAAATACTTCCTGTAATATTTGTTATTCAAGATAACGGGTTCGGAATTTCGGTACCCAAATACATGCAAACGGCTAACCGTAAAGTGGCCAATAATTTTTCGGGATTTAAAAATCTTCGCATTATTCATTGTAATGGAAAAGATGTTTTCGATTCGATGAATGCCATGGCTGAGGCCAAAAAACATGTTTTAGAAGTAGGGGAGCCTGTTATTTTGCAAGCCAACTGCGTACGTATGGAATCGCATTCCAATTCCGACCGTCACGAATTATACCGTAACGAAAACGAACGTAATTATGTGAAAGAGAACGATCCACTGGCTAAATTCCGAAGGTTATTGATTCGTTACAAGCGTTTTGACGAAGACGAGCTGTTGAAAATTGAAGAAGAAGCTACAGGAATAATCAAAGCTGCGCACAAAAAAGCGATGAAAGCTCCCGATCCAGATCCTGCTTCAATTTATGATTTTGTAATGCCCGAGCCTTATTTGGCCGAGAAATATCCCGAAGGTTTACATGAACACGAAGGTGAAAAATATAAATTGGTTGAAGCCATTAATAAAACCCTAAAAGAAGAATTTCGCTACAATCCCGATACATTTATTTGGGGGCAGGATGTGGCTTATAAAGACAAAGGTGGCGCTTTTAATGTCACTAAAGGTATGCAACAGGAATTTGGCGAAGCGCGTGTGTTTAGCGCACCAATTGCCGAAGATTTCATTGTTGGAACCGCCAACGGGATGAGCCGTTTTAACGAAAAAATTAGAGTGGTGATTGAAGGGGCTGAATTTGCCGATTATTTTTGGCCAGCCATGGAACAGTTTATCGATTCGAGTCACGATTACTGGCGCTCGAACGGACAATTTGTGCCTAACATGACCATTCGCTTGGCTTCGGGCGGTTATATTGGCGGCGGATTGTATCACTCACAAAACATTGAAGGGGCATTGGCCACCATTCCGGGCGTTCGAATTGTTTACCCAACGTTTGCCGACGATGCAGCCGGTTTATTGCGCACTTCGATGCGGTCGAGGGGAATTACCGTATTTATGGAGCCCAAGGCTTTGTACAATGCGCCACAAGCAGCCGCTTCGTTCCCCGACGATTTTGAAGTACCGTTTGGAAAGGCACGTATTAGGCGCGAGGGCAAGGATCTAACGATTATTACTTACGGCAACACAATAATTCATAGCCTCGAAGCAGCCGAAAAGTTAAAAGAAGAGGGTTTTGATGTGGAAGTAATCGATTTGCGTTCGCTTATTCCGCTCGATAAAGAAACCATATTAAATTCGATTAAGAAAACCAATAAAGCTTTGGTGGTGCATGAGGATAAAGTGTTTGCCGGTTTTGGTTCCGAAATTACTTCCATGATTATGGAAGAAGCTTTTGAATACCTCGATGCTCCGGTAAAACGCGTAGGATCGCCATTTATGCCTGTAGGGTTTAACCGTATTCTCGAAAAAGCCATTTTGCCAAATACCGATAAAATTATTGAGGCCGCTAAAAATTTACTTGACTATTAAATAACAATAGTTCGTTATGTTTTTATAAATACCTAAAGTGTAGTATTTTACAAGTTACTTGAGTTTTTGTTGAGACAATTGAATATTTACGATTTAATTTTTATCTCAATACTAATATCTTACAATCTAATGATCTATTTAAAAAAATAACCATGAAGAAAATAGGAATATTTTTCAGCTTTAAAACCAATAAAACCGCCAAAATGGGCGAAAAAATCATCGAAGCATTCGGGAAAGACAACATTGAATCATTTAATGCCGAAGATGTAAACGAAGATGATTTTTCGAAATACGAAAATATCATTGTGGGTGTTCCAACTTGGTTCGATGGCGAGTTGCCCAACCACTGGGATGAGTTTGTTCCTGCCCTCGAAGACATGGACTTGAGTGGTAAACGTGTGGCTATATTTGGTTTGGGCGATCAAAAAGGTTACCCCGAAAATTTTAACGATGGGGTAGGTATTTTTGCCAATTTGTTTGATGGTGTTGGTGCTCATGTAGTGGGATTCACGTCGCGCGATGGCTACACCTACGAACATTCGGCTGCCGAACGCGGCGATCAGTTTTGTGGTTTGTGTCTCGATCAGGAAAACCAAGCCCGATTAACCAACCAACGCATTGCCGATTGGGTTGAACAGCTCAAAAAAGAATTTAATTAAAGAATAAATTTGTACCCTATTACTTGCCCGGCTTGTGTTTTTCAAGTCGGGTATTTTGTACGTAATATGTTAGTCCAACAACTTTTTAACTTTCTGATGTTCCAATAATCCATCAATCCAACTCTCCAATAATCCAACAATCTATGACTCCTTTTTCGATGATGGGTTTTTACTAATTTCAATAGCTGTTGGTGGCCAACAATACCAGTGTACAAGCATTTTCAAAACCGATGTTGTTCTGTTTCAATAACTCTTGAAATTCAGGGTTTTCAGTTCCAGGATTAAAAATAACCCGCTTGGGCTTGAGCGATATAATATAATCGTAATATTCGCTTTGAAATTTAGCCGATAAATA
This sequence comes from Prolixibacteraceae bacterium, assembly GCA_035271585.1. GTDB lineage: Bacteria > Bacteroidota > Bacteroidia > Bacteroidales > Prolixibacteraceae > Roseimarinus. The sequence goes on along the minus strand of DATERL010000212.1, from coordinate 3,325 downwards.
CAAAGTCACCGTGTCGATATCATCAATTTCAATTTTTTCAACATTAATGGGCAGCCCAAAAAGTACGCTTTCCCTACGGCCAATCATAACAATTGAATGACCATGTTCCATTAGCTTTTGAGCAGCTTTATAAGCATACCTTTCGGGCTTTGTACTTGCCCCTATAATGAGTGTTTTTTTCATCGTTTCAATTATTTTATAAATACAATTATAGAAAAACATACCAACAAAAAGGAGTTTCTGTTATTTTATGTTCCTTCCTTTTAATTTGATACGAGCTAAAATCCTTCATTTTACTACTTATTAGCCTATTTTTTTTTCACATAGTTGTGCGTTCGGTGTTTTTTTTCGTCTTGTTTTTCATTGTTGTTTCTGTCTCTGCGTTGGCATTTTAAATCAGATTCAATCCCAATTCCTTCAAGTATTCATTGTGCTTGTCTGTGTTTTCTTTAATGCTGTTATTTATTGAAGTTAGTTTTTTGTTTACGTCTGTCAAGTCAATTTGTATTTCGTCTTCTGAGGTGCTTACATACCTTGAAATATTCAAGTTATATCCGTTTTTTTCAATTTCGTCCATTGAAACTCTACGAGCGTAACGCTCAATATTTTCTGGTCGGTATTTGTAGGTTTCAACGATTTTCTGAATATCGTTTGGCTCACCATCTTCGCCTTCTCTTAGCGTGTTTTGTCGCTTGCCTTTTTCAAAATGTTCGCTGGCGTTGATGAACAAAATATCATCATGCTTTTTGCATTTCTTTAAAACCAAAATACAAACAGGAATACCTGTCGAGTAGAATAAGTTTGACGGCAATCCAATCACCGTATCAATGTGATTGTCTTTTAATAGTTTGGTTCTAATACGTTCTTCTGCACCACCACGAAACAAAACTCCGTGAGGTAAGATAATCGCCATTGTGCCTTCTTTTCCTAAAAAGTGAAAACCGTGTAACAGAAAGGCGAAATCGGCTGCTGATTTGGGTGCTAAACCATAACTTTTGAAACGAAAATCTTCAGCTATTGTATCATTAGGTTCCCAACGCAAACTAAAAGGCGGATTGGCTACTATGGCATCAAACTCTGTTTTTTTACTCGGATTCATTTCGTTGAGAATATGCCATTGATTCTCTAACGTATCGCCGTGGAAAATCTCAAATTCGGTGTCTTTCATCCCGTGCAAAAGCATATTCATTCGAGCCAAGTTGTAAGTGGTAATGTTCTTTTCCTGGCCGTAAATTTTACCTACACTTCCGCCACTGTCTTTGATTCGCTTGCGTACATTGAGCAATAACGAACCCGAACCACAAGCCATATCCAAAACTTTGTTCAGTTTTTTCTTTTTACCCGTTGTTGGGTCTTGACTGTCTAGGGTGACGATTTCCGAAAGGATGGTAGAAATTTGTTGTGGTGTATAAAACTCACCTGCTTTTTTTCCTGAACCTGCGGCAAATTCACCTATCAAATATTCATACGCATCACCAAGTGTATCAGAATCGGTAGAAAAATCGGCAATGCCTTCTGCAATTTTTTGAATGATGGTACAGAGCTTTTTATTTCGCTCGGTATTGGTTTTTCCAAGTTTTTCAGAGTTCAGATTGATTTCTGAAAATAAACCTTGAAAAGCACTGTCAAACGATTCGTCTTGTATGTATTTAAAGCCTTTTTCTAAAGTCACCAACAAATCACCATTTTGAGTACGAGCCATTTCGCTGATATTGCTCCACAGGTAATCGGGTTTAATGACATAATGCACTTTTCTACGCATCTGTTTTTCAAACTCTGAAACATCTATTTCATTGGCTGCATACCAAACCGACAAAGGCGTTTGATTGTCATTTTCGGGCAAATTGGGATAATCTGAACCCAATTCTTTTTTAGCAGATTCTTCGTAATTGTTCGACAAATACCGTAGGAATAAAAACGATAGCATATAATCGCGGAAATCATCCGCATTCATTGCTCCACGCAGGTCATCTGCTATATTCCAGAGGGTTTTACCTAATTGAGTTTGGTCTTTTAATGTCATTTGTTCTTTTTCTTTAATTGTTTGATCTGCTTATCAAAATCAGAGATAATTTTTTGGGTCTTGTTGAAGTGTTCGTATTCTGTACCGGCTTTTTCTATGGCCTTACTATGAGCTATTTTTCCTTTTCCTTCTAAAATTTTGAATTCATTAAAACTCAAAAACTTGTCGACACTGTTTGCCAAAGCATCCATCGTAAAGGTGTTTTCTCTTTCTATCAGGTTTTCTATATAATCGAAATAGCCCGTTACGGTACGTTCAAGTTGCTTAATTTCCTTTTCCTGCAAATAATTTTTGGCTATGGCTGTATCCGATTTCAGGATTCTTCCTTCAGGCGCATTTTTCCAAGTGGTTAAACCCATATTTTCTTTTTGGGCGTCAATGCTTTTATAAATGATTTCGGCTGCGGTTTGGCCGGTTATTGCAAAGTGAAATTTGTTTTGCATCATTGCATAAAAATTCTTGGTAATTTCAGCGTGTGGGTCATAATCGATGCTACATTCGGCAAAAATATCTGTGATTTGCTGGTAAATTCTGCGTTCGCTGGCTCGGATGGAACGAACACGCTCCAGTAACTCTCTAAAATAGTCTTTTCCAAATACCGTTTCGCCTTGCTTCAAGCGATTATCGTCTAGGACAAAACCTTTGATAATAAACTCCTTAAGTGTTTTAGTAGCCCAAATCCTAAATTGGGTGCCTCTTTGAGACTTGACACGATAACCTACGGAGATAATAACATCCAGATTATAAAACTTCACCGGCTTATCAGAGCCACTAATGTGCAAAATTTGCACATTGCTTTTTTCTTCTAATTCACCTTCGCTAAATACATTGCCAATGTGCTTAGTGATCACACTTCTTTCTCTGTCGAAGAGCTGACTCATTTGCTCTTGTGTGAGCCAAATGGTTTCATCTTGCAACAAAACGGTTAGTTTTACCGCTCCTTCAGGGGTGGTGTAAAGTATAAAGTTGTCTTGTGGTATTAAATCACGCATCTTCTAATCATTTATTTTTGGAAACAAACCCTGCATCAAGCCTATTGTCTGAACCTTGATTTGTTTGATTTTAGGATTTTCTTGATTTCTTTTCATCTCGTAATTCGTAATTTTTAATTCGTAATTGATTGAGGAAACAAACCCTGCATTAATCCAATTGTCTGAACCTTGATTTGTTTGATTTTAGGATTTTCCTGATTTCTTTTCATCTCGTAATTCGTAATTTTTAATTCGTAATTGACTTTGGAAACAAACCCTGCATCAAGCCAATTGTCTGAACCTTGATTTGTTTGATTTTAGGATTTTCCTG
>DATERL010000211.1:0-39850 GCA_035271585.1 Prolixibacteraceae bacterium | reverse complement strand
ATTTAACGCTACTTTATGTTGAATCATAAAGGTCAAAACTTTTTCTTTTCTATCTTTGTCAGCATTTCCATTAAAATAATGATGGTTTATTAATTTTTTTTGATGAATATTACAAAAATAAAACTGATTATATTGCTGATTTTTATGGCTTTAGGAGTTTGGGCTCAAGCTGTAAATCGAGTCATTTCGTTGGCTCCTTCAATCACTAAAAATATTTACTTTTTAGAAGCTCAGGATAAATTGGTTGCATGCACCAGTTATTGCACCGAAGCCATCAACGATAAAATTGAAGTGGTGGCATCGGCAGTGAAGGTTAACATCGAAAAAGTAGTTATGCTTAAACCCGATCTTGTTTTAGTAACAAGCATAACCAGTCCCGAAACTATAGAAATGATTCAAAAATTTGGAATACGGGTCGAAGTGTTTGAAACGCCCAAATCATTTGAACAAATTTGTGTACAATTTATAGAATTGGGCGTTTTATTGGGAAAATCTGCTTTAGCGAATGAAATTGTTAAGGCTTCAAAAGAAAAAATAGAAACATTTTCGAAAAAGAAGTTATTGCTGAATGAAACAACTATATTTTTTCAAATTGGAGCACGGCCGCTATTCACCGTTCTTCCCAAAACATTTATGGATGATTACATTACATTGATTGGGGCAAGGAATTTGGCCGAGGGCTTTACACAAGGGTCGATAACCCGCGAAAGTGTGATTACCAAAAATCCCGATGTTATTTTTATTGTTACCATGGGAATAGTTGGCAATGAAGAAAAAACAATATGGGAAGGTTATCAGGGGATGAAAGCAGCCGAAAACCAAAAAATATTTATCATCGATGCCGAAAAAGCTTGTAGTCCAACACCAATAACATTTATCGAAACGCTCGAAACCATTGTGACGTTGATGAATTTAGAAACATCAACACAATAATTGTTAAAATATTAAAGTCAAGAGTATTGAAAACCAAGTATTTAAAATGGATATTAATTTTAGCCAGCTTGCTTATTCTGGTTGTTTTTGCTTTCGTATTTTCATTGGCTTCAGGCGAAATGAGCATTCCTTTTAATAAAATACCCGAAATTTTTAATTCAAAATCGGGTATCGAATATACCATCTTATCACAAATTAGGTTGCCCCGTACCATAATGGCATTTGCTGTTGGAGGCGCTTTGAGCTTAACCGGAGCCATATTGCAAGGTATTTATCGTAACCCTTTGGTAGAACCCTATACTCTAGGTATTTCGGGAGGTGCAGCTTTTGCGGTTGCTTTGGTTATTGTTCTTTCACTTCACATTACAATAGGTGCTTATGTTTTACCATTGGCCGGTTTTATTGGTTCAATATCCACCATTTTTGCGGTATATTTTTTAAGTATTCGTAAGGGAGTAACCAATATCAACCGTATGTTGTTGATTGGTGTTATGATTAGTTTTGTGGCTTCGTCGGCCATGATGTTTTTAATGTCGATTACCACTTCAGAAAATTTGCATGGCATAGTATTTTGGATGATGGGCTCGCTCGATGAGCCCAATGAGATGCTGATTAATATTGTATTGTATTCGTCGATTGCTGGTTTATTCATTGCTTACTTTTTTGCTCGCCCTTTAAATGCGCTTCGTTTGGGACAAGATAAAGCACAACACCTGGGTATTAATACATCGGCTACCATTCGCATTCTTTTTGTTGTAGCATCTTTATTAACAGGGATTTGTGTTGCTGTGGCAGGTATTATCGGTTTTGTTGGCTTAGTAATCCCCCACCTCATTCGGAATATTGTGGGTGCTGATTACAGAATATTGCTTGTTGGTTCTTTTTTGGGGGGCAGTATATTTTTAATCTTTTGCGATATAATTGCCCGCACAATCATTATGCCTAACGAATTGCCCATTGGTGTAATTACTGGTATGGTGGGCGGTGTTATTTTTATTATAGTGCTTGCACGTACTCGTTTAAAATTGAATTAATTATAAAATGCAAAGTTACCTGAAAATAGAGAATATGGTTTGTGGTTATGGAGAACATTTTAATCTTCAAAGCATAAATGTTGAAATACCTCAAGGGACATTTGCCGGCATAATTGGCCCAAATGGCTCAGGTAAAACCACTCTATTTAAAGGAATTGCAGGCGATTTAAAACTCAAGAAAGGAACAGTTTGGCTCGATAATACCAATTTAGCCCTATTGCCACTTCGTAAACACGCTCAAAAAATTGCCATTGTATCGCAAAATACTGAAATAGCCGACATCTCGGTCGAAGATTACGTTTTAATGGGACGTATGCCCTATCGGTCGAATTTTCATTTTTTTGAAACAAAAAATGATGTGGCGATTGCTGATAAGTACATGAAACTTACCGGTGTATATCATTTCAAAGAAAAAAGCCTTACCGAATTAAGCGGCGGCGAACAGCAATTGGCGGCCATTGCCCGTGCGCTTACCCAAGAGCCACAATTACTTTTGTTAGACGAGCCTACCTCCCACCTCGATATTTCGCATCAGGTTCAAGTACTAAATCTTATTCAGCAATTGAATCAGCAGCTCAACCTCACGGTGCTCATCATTATTCACGATTTAAACCTTGCAGGCGAGTATTGCGATTACCTGATGATGATGGACAAAGGGAAAATTCACATTAAAGGAACTCCGCATCAAGTATTGAACTATCAAACCATCGAAGATGTTTACAACACGGTAGTTATTACACGCGAAAACCCCGTATCGAAAAAGCCGGTTGTTTTTTTGGTTTCCGAAAGGGTTATGAAAACAATGAAGCCCTAAAATATCTTCAATAATTTTTGCCCAAGCGATTATTCATACAATTATCTTATTAACTTTGTGGCTGATTTTGGTTCTAGTCTGATACTTCTCAGATTGGATTAAAAAGGGAATCCGGTGTTTCTATTTAAATAGAAGAATCCGGAGCTGTACCCGCAGCTGTAAGCCTTAATTCCGATTTACATCGGAAAGCTTTTTGAAACATGCTGCCACTGTTGCGCTGAAAACGTGATGGGAAGGCCTCAAAAAGTTAGGTAAGCCAGAAGACCTGCCAAATGTTTATTGTTTAATCAATGCTTCGGGAAAAAGGCTTGTGAGACATATTCAATATATATTTCACAAAATACCCAAAGCTCATTTATTTAAAAAATGAGGTTTATAATTGTATTCTTATTGGTTTCAATACCAGTTTTATTCGTTTTTGCCGATGATCCGGAAACTTATGCTGTTTCTGATTCTATTTTTTTGGATGAAATCATTACTTATGGCGACTATTCCAAATTTCAAGCTGGCGCAAAAATAGAGTCAATATCGAAGGAGCAGGTTGAAGCGACGCAAGAGGGCGGAATTGAACAAATGCTCATGCGTTTTACTCCAATTTATGTAAAAACGAACGCCGGAGGTCTGGCAACCATACACATACGGGGTACTGCACCCGACCATACCAGTATTATGTTTGGAGGCATCAACGTTAATTCACTCACCTTAGGTCACTCCGACCTTTCAAATATCACTTCGTTTTTATTCGATAAGCTGGATATACAATATGGTAGTTCGGCAACGCTAAATGGCTCAGGTGCAATTGGTGGGGCAATTTATCTTGGAAAACAAAATTACTGGACAAATGGCGTTCGGTTTATTTCAAAATACTCCTATGGCTCATTTGGCGAGAGATTGTATGGTGCCAAAGTTTATGTCGGAAATGGCAAATGGGAACTGGCTACCAAGCTGATGAAGTATAAAAACACTAATAACTTCAACTACATTAATTATTCGGGCTTTGGTAACGAAAATGGTACTAAAAAAACCCAACATGGCGCATCCATCGATAACAAAGCGCTTATTCAGGAATTTAATTACTTGTTTGGACCCAACGAATATTTTAAGTCATCGCTTTGGTACGAAGATAGTTGGCATGAAATACAGCCAAATATGTACGACGAAGCAGAAACGGTAAGCGAGTTAAAAGATGACAACATTCGGGTTTGGGGCGAATACAATAACGAAAACAATTTAATAAAATTTGCCTTGGGTGCTGGATATGTCAACGATAAAGAAATATTCAATAACGATTTGAATCAATTTATTCAAACACAACGGTTTATAAGCGACATCAGCATAAAGCAACCCATTGGTAAAAAGCTTGAATATAAAGCAGGTGTTCATTACAAATACATCGCTCCCAATGTTTATTCCTATTCCGATTCGGTTAATATTAACGAACACCATGCCGATTTGTACCTGACCTGGTTCTATCAACCAATTAAAAAATTGAAAACTACTTTTAATTTTCGCCAGCAACTGGTTAGTAATTACAATGTACCATTTACTCCTGCCCTGGGATTGGAATACAGTCTATTACAAAAAAAGAAGCAACAACTAAGCAGTTTATTCAACCTTTCGAGAAGTTATCGAGTGCCCACTCTAAACGATCGCTATTGGCCAACATCCTCCAACCCGCTTGGAACACCCGACATAAAATGCGAAAGTGGTTTTACCGGCGAATTGGGTTTTAACCATAAATTTTTGAGCGATAATTTTACTTCGGAATTAAAGCTTAACTATTTCTATTTGAATATTGAAAACTGGATAGAATGGAGAAATATCAACGGTTCGGTACCTGTAAATTTAGATAGGGTTATTAGTCAAGGTGTTGAATTACATGCTAATGCAAACCTTACAACAGGTAAGGTCAAATCTACCTTAATTGTTAATTACACCTATAACCCGTCAATAAAAATTGAATCTGAAAAACCTAATCAACAACTCATTTATATTCCTCGTAACATGTTAAACACTAACTTGTTTATTGGTTACAACAATTTTTCATTTTTAATTGATGGCGGTTTTACCGGAAAAAGATACTATAACTACATCTCGAAACCTACCCAAATCAGAAAGCCATTGGACTCGTATTTTCTTACCAACTGTATGCTCAAATATAATTTCAAAATGAAGGCACAAGTACTTTCGGCTTCTTTTGCCATTAACAATATATTTAACGTGGCTTATCAAAACCAACGTAGCTACACCATGCCCGGCATTAATTTTAGGGCGAGTATTAGCACTAATTTAAATTTCACAAATAATAAATAAAATTATTTTACATTATGAAAAAGTATATTAACTACCTGTTAGCGATTACTATCGCTGTATTTGTTCTCTCATCGTGCAACGGAGGTGATGACCCAATTCCAAATCTTCCTAACGAAACTACTGGTGTTTACTTTGTTGATTATGGTGGAAGCAAGGTTGGCTCAACAATCATTACAAAGTACGATTACAAAAAAGATTCGGTAATCAACAATTTCTACGAAGCACAAAATGGTGTCGAATTAACATCAAACGTTCAATACGGCTGCGAATACAACAATAAAATTTATTTGATGGGAAATGCTGCCGATCAGGTTATTGTGCTCGACTCGGCATTTGTTCAAACCATTCCTGGAGTTACCGAAGGCATTATCGCCCCCCGTTACTGTATTGACTACAACGATTACTTATATATATCGTGTTGGGGCGAAGCACCCGACTGGAACTTGATGGCTAATTCGTACATTGCAAAATTCAATACAAAAACCAACAAAGTTGAATCGACCATAGCTTTACCTGGTGGCCCTGAAGGGTTAGCCATTGCTAATGGTAATTTGTATGTTGCCTTAAATTTCAAAAACAGTGTAGGCGTAATCAAATTAAGCGATAATTCAATTTCGTACATCGCAACTCCTGCTGTTTCCTCTTATTTTGTAAAAGATAAAAGCGAAAACTTATACGTTTCGTTGGTTAACTCCTATTCAAATCCTTCGACCGAAACAGGTTTAGGATACATAAAAACCAGCAGCAATACCTTAGATAAGGTATACAAACTCGACGGTATAAGCACCAATTACTCTTCAATAATTTCTCCTAACAAAAATTGTACAGGTATTTATGTGTTGGCAACTGTTTATGACGAGAATTGGAATACTGTTGCAGCCGTTTATAATTTTGACGTTGAAAAAGGCGAATATTCACCATTTATCGAAAACCTTAGCGGTACATTAGGAATTTCATTCAACACAGCTAACGATAACCTATATGTTTTTGGAGGTGAAAGCTATACCGAACCTGGATCGGTAGTAGTTTATAAAACCGACGGAACTAAAGTTTGCGAATTTGATACAGGCATTTCACCTTACTGGGCTTTTTATTTGAATTACAATGAATAGCAAAATAAGTAAGGTTATTTTTTCAGGCATAGCAATTTTTTTGCTATGCCTGAATTCTTTTTCGTCAAACAACGAGAAAGTGACCGTAAGGGTTGAATTTAACGGAGCAAGCCACAACATCGAAAAACAAGTAATTTTCGAGGATGGCTTATCGGCTTTGGAAGCACTGATGTATGTTGCTAAAATACAAACACATCCGGTTAATGATAAGTATGTTTTTGTTGACGTAATAAACGACATTGAGAGCGTAAAAGGAAAAAACGCCTGGTATTTTATGGTTAATGGAAAACCTTCGCAAACCTTGGCAATTAATTGTAATTTAGCGGCTGGCGATACCATTACTTGGATATACAAACAAGATGTTTGTTCCAAAACCATTGAAAGTAAAGAGCCATGTTCTGAGGATTTTGGCTTATAAAAAAGCGTTTTATGGCACACATCACATTCATTACAGGCGGTCAACGCTCGGGCAAAAGTAGTTACGCACAAAAATTGGCCGAAGAGCAAAGCACTTCACCCATTTACCTAGCTACCTCGCGTATTTGGGACGAAGACTTTAGGCAACGTGTTGAACGCCACCAGAGCGACCGAGGTGAGCAATGGACTACCATTGAAGAAGAAAAGCAACTTTCAAAACACAATTTGGAAGGCAAAACTGTTTTGCTCGATTGCATTACCCTGTGGCTAACCAACATTTTTTACGATAACAAAAACGATATTGAAAAATCATTAAGCGAAGCCAAATGCGAATGGGATGTTTTTAGAAAACAAGACTTTAATTTGATGGTGGTGAGCAACGAATTGGGTATGGGCGTACATCCCGAAAATGAATTGGCCCGCAAGTTTGCCGATTTACAAGGATGGATGAACCAGTATATTGCAAAATCGGCCGATGAGGTAATATTAATGGTATCTGGTATACCTGTTAGTATTCGCCATTAAGAATTAAAGTCAGCTCAAAATCGTAGTAAAATATTAATTAAATACAGAGATACAAAGACACAGAGTAAATAATTAACCACAAAGACAATAGAGATTCATAACTTAGTGTTTTCTGCGGTTTATCTAACAAAAATTTAGGATGAATTTAAAACAAAAACTTCAGCATAAAATTGACCTCAAAATAAAACCGTCAGGTTCTTTAGGACAATTAGAGGATATTGCCCTGCAAATTGGTCTTTTACAAAATACCCTCTCGCCCACAATTGAAAAGCCTAGCATGTTGGTTTTTGCAGCCGATCATGGTTTGGCCGACGAAAATGTAAGTCCTTACCCCAAAGAGGTAACCTGGCAAATGGTTATGAACATGGTTAGTGGCGGTGCTGCTATCAGCGTGTTTTGCAAACAAAATGGCATCAACATGAAAGTGATTGATGCCGGTGTCGATTACGATTTTTCATCTCACCTTGATATTATCAGCTCAAAAATTGGTCGTGGCACAAAGAACATGATGCATGAACCGGCTATGACCATTGAAGAATGTGAAAAGGCCATGCAAAAAGGTGGCGCATATGTGAAATCCGAAGCCCAAAATGGTTGCAACACCATAGCTTTTGGTGAGGTGGGCATTGGCAACACTTCGGCATCGTCGTTATTGATGCACCGCTTTTTAAACTTGCCCATTGAGGAATGTGTTGGTGCCGGTGCCGGTATGGTGGGCGAAAAATATTTGTATAAAGTGAATGTTTTGAAACAAGTTTCTGAAAAACATAATCCTTCATCCCCTATTGAAACCCTTGCTACTTTTGGTGGTTTCGAAATTGCGATGATGACTGGTGCTTTTATTGAAGCTTATAGCCAAAAAATGTTGATTTTAGTTGATGGTTTCATCGCTTCGGCAGCCATGCTTTCGGCCAGCCAGTTTGAGCCTGAACTGAAAAACAACTGTATTTTCTGTCATCAGTCGAACGAAAAAGCCCACAGCATTTTGCTCGAACGCCTCAATGCCGAACCCGTTCTCAACCTGCGACTACGGCTTGGCGAAGGCACTGGGGCAGCCATCGCACTTCCAGTCGTTCAATCGGCCGTAAATTTTTTAAACCAAATGGCCAGCTTCGACGATGCAGGAGTGAGTAAAAGCCCATCTCCAACACTTCCCTAAAGGAACAGAGAAAGAAGACTATTATTGATGATTAGTACAGCATTTTAAATAATAAAAAACTTAAAAAATTGAACAAAAATAACCGCAGCACAAAACCTACTCTTATCCGGTGTCAGTGCAATCTTTTCCTGCTCGCCCTCTCCTTTTACACCCGTATTCCATTGAAAAAGCAACTCGATTACTCAAGTGAAAACATGAACAAATCGACTCGCTTTTTTCCGCTTATTGGTTTAATTGTAGGTGGTATTGGAGCTTTAGTGTTTTGGGGTGCATCTTTTGTTTTGCCACAATTAGTTGCTGTAATTCTCTCAATAGCAGCCACTATTTATGCTACAGGGGCTTTTCACGAAGATGGATTTGCCGATTTTTGCGATGGCTTTGGTGGTGGCTATACCAAGGAGAAAATTATTACTATCATGAAAGACAGCCGCATTGGCACTTATGGAGCCGCTGGACTGCTGCTGATATTGCTTACAAAAATATTCACCATTAACGAAGTTGATGCGTTACAAATACCCCTAATTTTGATTGCTGCTCATGGTTTTAGTCGTGTTATGCCAGTGCTGGTAATTTTTACCACACCTTACGTACGCGACGATGAAACCAGTAAAATAAAACCCATAGGAAAAAAAGGGAGTGTTGGCGACCTCATCTCTGCCATATTGTTTGGAAGTGTAATGCTCTTCTTTTTTCCATGGATTTATGTTGCCGTAATTGTACCCGCTTTGTTATTAATTACCTTCATATTTAGAAAGTACATTATCCGCAAAATTGGCGGTTATACCGGTGATTGTCTGGGTGCTTTACAGCAATTAGGCGAGTTGGTTTTTTATTTGGGAATTATTGTTGTTACCGGTTTCTAAAACATCAGGGTGAACCCCTTATCCTTTTTCTTAAATTTTTTGATTTCGCTTTTATAGAGTTTTATTTGCTGCCCACATACAAATTCTCGAAAAATATCAATATTGCTTAAATGCTCAGTCTCGTTAAGTGCTTCAATATAAGCCGATCTATCTTCAGTGAAGATTTTAATCAAAGGTTCTTTATGGTACATTTGAATATAATTCATCATTAAACGTGAAACCCTTCCGTTTCCATCGCCAAAAGGATGTATGTTGACCAAATTATAGTGAACATCGGCTGCTAACTTAATGATATCATTCCCTTCAACTTTATCGATTTTTGCGTTTACAACATCAATAAACCGACTTAAAAGTGTTTCAACTTTTTTAAAATCAGGAAAATATTTTTTATCAACATAAACTTGAGCCAGTCTTAAATCCCCTTTTGAAGTATCGAATGTACCTAAAATGGTATTCACTATACCGCCAGTATTCTTCATTACTAAAGCAACTGCATTCTTAATAAAATCAGTTGAAAATTCGCGTTTTTTGAGTGCTTGTTGCTTTATAAACTCAAAAGCAGCAAAATGATCCGAAACCATTAAATGATCTGTTAAGGGTTTTCCTTTTGCAGTAATGCCATTTTCGAGTAAAAATCTGGTGTCGCTTTCGGTAAGTGAACAACCTTCAATTTTTGTAGAATGATAGATAATAGAAATCATTGAAAATTTCTCGTAATCTAAAGCTTTATCCAGCTCCAAATCAAGGTATTCTTTTCTTAGTATTTCTAACGTTTTCCACATAATGCAAATATATGTTATTTGTGCGACAACTAAATTGCCAACCTTTTTCTAATATCGATAATATTGCGTCAATTTTATAGCTACAAATTCCTATTTTTACATTTCACTAGCAAATTTACAATTTGAAATTAATCTTAATCCGACATACCAGTGTTAACGTCCCTAAAGGCATGATTTATGGTCAGTTGGACGTTCCTTTGGCCAATTTGTTTAACGAGGAGGCCTTAAAAGTGCTTGAAAAATTAGATCTTCCGTTCGATGCTGTATTTTCAAGTCCCTTAACACGTTGCACTCAACTTGCTCAAAAAATTTCATCAATTGTAAGCATTGATAAGCGATTAATGGAGCTCGATTTTGGCGATTGGGAAGGCAAATATTGGAATGATATCGATGAATCGGCCGAGGCTCAAAAGTGGTTTGCCGATTTTGTTAACACTTCAGCCCCTAAGGGTGAATCGTACATCGATTTAATTGATCGTTGTCGTTTATTTTTAAATGAAATAATTAGCGAAGGTCAAGAAAGAGTTTGTATTGTAAGCCACGGCGGCCCTATTCGTGCTTTTTTATCGCTCATTGAAGGTGTAATTCCAGAAAAAGCTTTTGAACGTAAAATAGAGTTTGGTGAGGTCATTCAATTCACGCTGTCTCAACAAATCAAAAAATTGTAATCCAATGACCCAAAATTCAAACACTCCAATTTCTCATTTATCCGTCACATTAAGCAAACCCATCATGTTTGTCGGGACTGGTTCCGATGTGGGCAAATCGGTTATAAACGCAGCTTTCTGCCGTATTTTTAAACAAGATGGCTACTCGCCTGCCCCTTTTAAGGCACAAAATATGTCGCTTAATAGTTATGTTTCGCCCGACGGATTGGAGCTTGGACGAGCACAAGCTGTTCAGGCCGAAGCTTGCGGAATTCCTTGTAGTGCCGATATGAATCCCATTCTTTTAAAGCCAACTGGCGATATGAATTCGCAGGTAATTTTAAATGGCAAGCCAATTGGTAATCAGTCGGCACTCGACTATTTTAACCATACCGACCGCGATTTTTTGTTTGCCGAGGCCATGAAAGCCTACAGCCGTTTGGCCACAAAATACAATCCTATTGTAATTGAAGGTGCGGGAAGCATTTCTGAAATTAACCTTCGCGATCGCGACATTGTAAACATGCGCGTTGCATTGGCCACGGGTGCCGATGTTTATCTTATAGCCGATATTGACCGTGGTGGAGTATTTGGAAGTGTTTACGGCACACTTGAGTTACTCCCACTCGATGAACGAAAACTGGTAAAAGGTATCATCATTAATAAATTTAGGGGCGACATGCGTCTTTTTGATGATGGTCGCAAAATGCTTGAAGAAATAACCGGTGTACCTGTGGTGGCCGTTATTCCCTATTTTCGAGATATCCATATCGAACAGGAAGATTCGGTGGTTATTGACTCTATGCAGCATCATTCACACGAAAATAGGCTGAACATTGCTGTGGTGCTACTAAAGCACATGAGCAATTTTACCGACTTTAATAATTTGGAACGCCAGCCTGGCATTCACCTGTTTTATACGGCCGATACCAACGAAATTGAAAAGGCCGATATTGTAATTATTCCGGGATCGAAAAACACCATTTCGGATCTCATACACTTACGCAACAGTGGTTTAGCAAAGGCCATTATTGAAGCCCATCAGCAACAAAAAGCAGTTTATGGAATATGTGGTGGCTATCAAATGATGGGATTGAACGTGAACGACCCCGATGGAGTTGAAGGCGACATTCAAAGCTTGCCAGGCTTAGGGATACTTCCCATTCACACCACGCTAAGCCCCGAAAAAATCACATCACAATGCACCTTTACTTTCCTCGATAAACCTGAACTATGCAAAGGATACGAGATTCATATGGGCGAAACTTTTTTTGAAAATGAGTCTCCATTATGCCGAATTGAAGGTGCAAAAAACGATGGTTATTTTTTAAACGATAAAACCTGGGGCACTTATATCCATGGGGTTTTTGATAATCAGTCGGTCGTCAATTATTTATTAAAAACACATGGTTATTCTAAAACGAATACAATTGATTATGAGCAATTTAAAAACGAGCAAATGAATAAGCTTGCCGACTGGGTTCGAACAAACACAGATATGCACTATATTTACGACAAATTACAAATTAAATAATAATGCTGACCGGACACGGAAACGACATATATCAATATGATGACGAAATAATTGTTGATTTCAGTTCAAATATTGGCAAGACTCACATTAGGGAAAAACTTCTTGCTTTTCTTCAAAAGAAAATAAAAGATATCAATAATTATCCCGAACCCGAAGCGGTACAACTTAAAAAATGCATTGCAAAGTTCCACAATGTAACTGTTGATGAGGTGGTTATTTGCAACGGTTCAACCGAAGCCTTTTATTTAGTTGCCCAAACCTTTTCAAATAAGCGTTCGCTTATTCGTATTCCTTCGTTTAGCGAATACGAAGATGCCTGTTCGCGTTATGACCATAAAATTAAGTTTGAGGTTGAAATTACCCCAGAAACAATTGCAAATAACGAGTTAATATGGTTCGGAAACCCAAATAATCCCGATGGGAAAGTAACTCCTTTAAAAACCATCGAAGAATGGTGTAATCAATTCCCCGATCAACTTTTTGTAATCGACGAAGCATTTGGTGACCTTTCAAATGGTTTCAAATCGTCCATTTCGTTGGTAAAAAAGCATGCAAACATAGTTGTGATTCGTTCGCTTACCAAATCGTTTTCGATACCTGGACTTCGGCTCGGATATATTATTGCTAAAAAAGACATCGTTACAAGAATCAAAAAGTATTTAATTCCTTGGAATATAAATACTTTAGCTATTGATGCCGGTGTTTTTATCATGAATAATTACGATAATTTAATGCCCGATGTAAAGGATTTAAGTCGTACATGTGAATCATTTATCAAAGAAATGAAAAAAGTAAAGGGCGTTAACGTAACACCAACGGCCAGTAATTTTTTTATTGCTGAATTGCCTAAAGGGACAGCAGCTGAATTAAAATTATACCTGCTTAAGAATCACGGCTTACTCATTAGAGATGCTTCAAATTTCAGGGGTTTAACTCCACAACACTTCAGGGTTTCGGTGCGAAGCAGCCAACAAAACCTTATGTTGGTGAATGCCATTCAAACATGGATGAATTTATAAAATACTGCAACATGTATCATCCCTTTTTATTTCCTTTAATTTTGGGTTTTGTTTTAGATGCCCTTTTGGGTGATCCAAATTGGCTACCCCACCCGATACGATGGTTTGGAATGGCCATTTCTAAAGCTGAAAAACAATTTAATAAAGGGAAATATAAGATATTAAAAGGAGCGTTATTAGCTGCTTTTTTGATACTAGGAACTTGGGCATTTTTCATGGCGATAAAGCTATTGATTGAGCCTTATAAGGTTATTAGTATCATAATTAGTGCCTTAGTTATATTTTGGGGTTTGGCCAATCGCGGCTTAATTTCTGAGGCTTTAAAAGTTGAAAACAGATTACAGATCCACGGTCTTGAGCCTGCACGTATTCAGCTTTCGTACATTGTTGGGCGTAATACTAATAATTTAAATGAAAATCAAATACGAACGGCTGTTTTGGAAACCCTGGCCGAGAACCTTAGCGATGGCGTAATTGCTCCTTTGTTTTATTATGCACTGGGTGGTTTCCCGCTCATGATGGCTTACAAAATGGTGAATACTCTCGATTCGATGATTGGCTATAAGAATGAACGATATTATGAATTTGGCCGTTTTGCTGCCCGTTTCGACGATTTTGCTAACTACCTACCAGCACGTATTACCGCATTTCTAATGGCGATTATTTCATTTAGCTTACGGGCCTTTGCGTTTATTTTTAAATATGGGCGCAACCATAGCAGTCCCAATTCGGGCTACCCCGAAGCAGCAATGGCAGGTATTTTAAACTGTCGTTTTGGTGGCCCAAGTACTTACGGAAATCAAGTGGTAGAAAAGCCTTTTATTGGCAATAGCAACAGGTTGATACTTCACGCTGATATTATTAAAGCTTTATTTATTAATGCTTTAACGGCTGTTGTGGCAACTGCAATTATAATAGCTATTTATTTGATAAGTGCGTCGTAAATTATTTCGACCGGATGAAGGGCTTTTCGCTGAGTACCGAGCAAAATTTGCTCCCTACAACTGGTTCCAGGTGCTGCAATCACCATATCATTGGCAGTTTTTCTGATAGCTGGAAATAATATCATTTCTCCTATTTTCATCGAAATATCGTGGTGCTCTTTCTCATAACCAAAAGAGCCGGCCATACCACAACACCCCGATGGTATTTCATCAACTATATAGTTGATAGGAAATTGAAGCATGTTAATTGAAGCTTTTGTTGTGGCTAGCGATTTTTGATGGCAATGCCCGTGTAGCTTAATACTAAGTTCACGTTTGGTAAATTGTTCGGGTTTGATGTTCTCTTTTTTAACTTCGCGCATAAAAAACTCATCGAACATTAAAGCATTAACCGACAGTTTTTGGGCAGCCTCTATCAGGTGTTCGTCAACCAATTCGGGATATTCGTCCCTAAACGATAAAATGGCCGATGGTTCAATACCAATTAAAGGACTTTCGGTAGAAATAATATCTTTCAAAAGAGCAACGTTTTTATTGGCCAGCTGTTTGGCTTTTTTTACCAAACCCTTTGATAAGTATGTCCTTCCGCTGAAAGTATGTTTTGGAATTACCACATTATACCCCAGTTTTTCGAGCAGCAGTATGGTTTTAATCCCAATGTGCGACGATTGCGTATCCAAAAATTCATCGTTAAATAAATACACTGTTCGTTGTATTTTTTTATCGTTTGTTTGATGTTGGCGCGCCCATTTTGTAAGTGTAATTTTTGACAATTCGGGCAAAGGCACAGCCGTAGTGAACCCCGAAATTTTCTGAAAAGTCCATGCCAATGGTTTAAGCCTCATTAAAGTACCCGCAAGGGGGTTGAATTTTGCAGCAAATCGCATTAAAACAGGAAAATTGGCAATTATTTTGGTGCGGAGCGGAATTGGGTTTCCGTCGTAATGATTTTGCAGATAATCGGCTTTCAGTTTTGCGATATCGACACCCGATGGGCATTCGCTTTTACAAGCTTTACACGAAAGGCAAAGATCGAGCGATTCAAGTACAAGGTGCTGGTCGGCCCAATAAAGTTTCGTTTTATGGGTAATGAGTTCACGCAAAACATTGGCCCTGCCTCGTGTGGAGTGTAACTCATCGCGAGTAGCCATAAAACTGGGGCACATGGTTCCACCAATGATCTCCGATTTACGACAGTCGGCCGAACCGTTACACTTTTCAATAGCGCGTGCCATGCCCAGGGTGAGTTTATAGTCGAAATAACTGTTCAGTTGTAACGTTTCGACACCTGGCTCGTAACGCAACGATTGATCCATGGGTGGAGTATCGGTAATTTTACCAGGGTTAAAAATATTTTGTGGATCCCAGGTTTGTTTTAAGTCACGTAGCAATTGATACACTTTTTCACCCAGCATAAAAGGAATGAATTCGCCCCTGAGCCTCCCATCGCCATGTTCCCCGCTTAGTGATCCTCGGTATTTTTTAACTAGTTTTGCGGTTTCAACGGCAATCGTTCTAAACAGTGCGATATCGTTTTCGCTTTTTAAGTTTAAAACAGGGCGCAAATGAAGTTCGCCAGTTGCTATGTGTGCATGATAAACTGCTTTCAACTTTAGCTTGTCGAGTAGTTGTTGGAAATCGGCCAAAAAATCGGGTAACATTTTAACTGGCACGGCCGTATCTTCAACCACCGAAACAGGTTTTGCATCGCCCGGCAAGTTCGATAACACGCCCAACCCCGCAGTGCGTAAGCTCCAAACCCTTTGAATATCGCTACCCCATATCAATGGAAAATAAGTGCCATAAGCATTCGATTTTAGGTCGGTTTCAATTTGCTTGGCTTTTTCGCTAATGGCTTCGCTGCTTGTATCCCAAAGTTCAATAATTAAAATTGCAGCGGGATCGCCCTCTATAAAAAAACGATTCCGTTGCTGGCCAATATTTTTCTTGGTCATATCAAGAATGGTTTTATCCATCAATTCGATGGCCGAAGGATTGTATTTTAAAGCGATAAGGTTAGCGTAAAAGGCATCTTTTAGTTGATCGAAATGCACACATAAAAGCGCTTTCTCATTTGGCGGTAAGTCAATTAAATTCAATTTTATTTCGGTAGTAAAAGCTAGAGTTCCCTCAGAACCGGCTAAAAGTTTGGCAAAGTTGAACGCTTCTCCGCTGGGGTTAAAGGGCTGCATATTGGCCAATATATCGAGCGCATAGCCATTGTTACGGCGTGGTACCGACGGATCGGGAAATTGTTCCTTTATTTCGTTCCCATTTTTTTGGTTAGAAAGAATAGTATTGATGCCGCGGTATAGATCGCCTTCGAGGTTTTGCAATTGCAGTTTTTCATCAAACTCGCTGGGAGCTAGTGCTTTAAAAATGGCTTCGGTATTATCGCTTAAAATGGTTTTCACTTCGAGAATGTGTTCGCGCACACTGCCGTGCACTAAGGAATGGAGGCCACAGCTGTTATTGCCTAACATGCCGCCCATGGTACAACGGTTGGCGGTTGATGTTTCGGGGCCAAACATCAATCCATGAGGTTTGAGGTGCATGTTGAGTTCTGTTAAAACAACACCGGGTTCTACCCTCACCCATTTTTCATGTGCATTGACCTCGATAATTTTATTCAGATGGCGCGACACATCCACCACAATACCACTACCAACCACCTGTCCGGCTAAGGAAGTACCAGCGCCACGTGCGATAAGCGATGTTTTATTTCCACGGGCATAATTGATGAGATGGTGAATATCGGCAACAGTTTTAGGCAGGGCAACGGCCAAGGGTCTTTCACGATAGGCCGAAGCATCGGTTGCATAAAGAATTTTTGATATTTCGTCAAAACGAAGTTCGCCTTCTAATAGTTTTGAAAGTCTCTTCAGTGTATTGTTTACGTTTTTCACCGCTTATTTTTTACAAAAATGTGATCGACAATTAACCTATTTCAACAATGGTGATACCAGCACCGCCAAATTGCACATGCTCATCACGGAACGATTTTACGGCAGGTTCCGTTTTTAGGTAATTTCTAATTAGTTCTTTTAATATACCAAAACCCTTACCATGCAAAATTCGCAATTGCGATGCGCCCACCATAATCGCCTCATCGATAAATAATTGGATGTTTGCCAGGGCTTCTTCGGCACGTTGGCCACGCACGTCGATATCGGGTTTAAAATCTAGTTTTTTGCCCATGATGTGATTGGTTCTATGTAACGAATCGGACTTTGGTATTTGTTTTTCTTGCTGTTGTTGCCGTTTTATTTCGTTTTTACTAATGGGCTCAATTCTATCTAATGTTATGTTTGATAATATGTTACCCATGGCCACAACAACTTTATTTTTATCGAAGTCGATTATTTCGCATATATTTCCCGAATCGATAAGTCTTACCCTGTCGCCAATAGCAAATTGGGGTTGAATTATTTTCTCGGTAATTTTAGGCTGGCTTGTTTTTTTCTTCGTTTTGCCCCTGTTTATTTCACGTTGTTGAAGTTTTTCAATTTTTTGATTGATGCGCTCATCCTCTTCGGGGTCGGCTTTAATTAAGGCCTGTTTTGTTTGAACAAGTGTTTTACGAATGGTTTTAGTCGCTTCTTTTTCGGCTTGATTTTCTCGTATTTCTTTAATTGATCGTTCGATGAGTTTGTTGGCATTGTCGATTATTTTTTGAGCTTCGACTTTTGCCTCTGCGATAATTTCTTTTCGGAATTTTAATGTCGATTCGAGTTCTTTTTGATAAGTATCGCTTAAGGTATCGAGTGACTTTTCAACCTTTTTGATGCGTATTGTTTTATTTTCCCAATATTGCTTGTCGCGTACAATTTCGCGCAGGTTTTTGTCATAATCAATGTGCCCTTTCCCAAGTTTATCGGTTGCTTCTTGCAAAATGGCTTCATCGAGGCCAATTTTGCGGGCTATTTCGAATGCAAACGAACTTCCGGGCTTCCCAACCTGCAACTGAAACAAGGGGCGCATTTCGTGCGTATCGTAAAGCATAGCTCCGTTTACGATGCCTTTGTTCGACGATCCAAAATGTTTCAGGTTAGTATAATGCGAAGTTATTATTCCGTAGGTTTCGAGCTGATTGAGTTTATTTAAAACTGCTTCGGCTATTGCGCCACCCAACAAAGGCTCAGTTCCCGTTCCAAATTCATCGATCAGCACTAAGCTTTTACTGTTGCAATTGCGTGTAAAAAACTTCATATTGAGCAGGTGCGACGAATAAGTACTTAAATCGTTTTCGATGGACTGTTCGTCGCCAATATCGATAAAAATCGATTCGAAAATACCTACCCGCGAACCTTCGGATAGAGGAATCAACAATCCACATTGAAGCATGTATTGAATAATCCCAACTGTTTTTAGGCAAACCGATTTTCCACCGGCGTTTGGCCCCGAAATAAGCAGAATTCGGTTGGGTTCGTCGAGACGTAGTTTTAGCGGAACTACTTGTCGGCCTTCTTTTTTGAGGGCCTGTAACAATAATGGGTGTCGAGCATGGTGCCAATCGAAAAAGGGTTCATTGCGCAAATCGGGTTTTACGCAATCGAAATGATTGGCCAGTTGGCCTTTTGCGCGTATAAAATCGATTTTCCCCATAAACTCGTACGAAAGCAGCAATTCGTCAACATCGGGACGAATTTGCGCTGCAAAGTTGACGAGTATTTTAATTATTTCGCGGCGTTCGTTGTTTTCGAGTTCACGTAAACGGTTGTTCATTTCAACCACTTCGGCTGGTTCAATAAAAACGGTTTTTCCGGTCGCCGATTCATCGTGAACAATACCATTAATTTTTCTTTTATTGGCGGCAATTACAGGAATTACGGGTCTTCCGTCGCGAATCGATACCGTGGTATCATCATCAACTATTCCGTCGGACTGCAGCTGTCGCATAATTTGTTGAATCTTTTTACCAACGCTGCTTTGAAGAGAAAAAATACTTCGTCTTATCTCGTGCAACTCGGGCGAGGCATTGTCTTTAACTTTGCCTTGTTTATCGATTATGGAATCGATGGCATTAATGGTTGAATTAAAAACAACAACATCGCTTGTTAGGCTATCTAAGTTGGGAAATTTAATACTGTTGTCGCCCTTAAAAAAGTTAACGATGGCCCTAATGGTTTCCAACGAATTGCGCAGTTGAAAAAGTTCATTTGTATCGATAAAAGTACCTTCAACTTTAAGCGTTTGCAGCGATTTACGCAAATCGTGGTAATAATTAGTTGGAAAATTATCATGTTCACGAATAATGGATAAAAATTCGTTGGCCAGCGTAGTTTGATAATCAATTTCGCTGAATTGGTTCATAAAACTAATGTTCTGAACCAATTCTTTACCAATGTCGCTCAGGCAATAAGCCATTAGCAATTGCCTAACACGGTCGAAACCAATTTTTTGTTCAAAGTTATCGGGATAAATAACTGACATGCCCATAGTTTTATTTACAAAATAAACCAACAATGGTTTGAAAATAATGTACTAAAAAATTACCCAATATGATAAAAATAGACATTAGGTGTGTATAATAATCGACATTAAATCATTCATATTAAATGGTTTGGCAATTAAGTCGTTCATACCAACATTTTTACAGATCTCAACCTCTTCGGGTTGATTATTGGCGGTAGTTGCTATAATGATAATTGGATTTTCGACTTTGTTTGCGGCTTCGATTTTCCTTATTCTTTTGGTGGCTTCATAGCCATCCATTACGGGCATTTTAACGTCCATTAGGATGATATCGTAGGTATTGTTTTTAAATTTCTCAAGCACATCAACGCCATTCATTGCAAAATCTAATACCTCGGCAATTGGTTTAAGAATATATTCCGAAACTTTGATATTGATATGGTTATCATCAGCAATCAGTATTCTATATTTTTTTTGTGTATTCATTGTTCCAAAATCTTAAAAATAGTTATGCTCATTTACTACAACTTTTTCGAACATTACATCAAAAAAGAAAGTAGATCCCTCGTCTTTTACGCTTGTAACTTTTAGCTCCCCCCCCATCATTTTAATTAATTGGCTGCTAATGGCCAAGCCTAAACCAGTTCCACCATATTTACGAGTGGTTGAAGAGTCGGCTTGAGTAAACGAATTGAATATATCGTCAATTTGATTAATATTCATTCCAATACCGTTATCGATTACTTTAAACTTTATGCAGTGGTGAGTTTCTGAATTTCCAATGTATTTTGTTTTAATTTCGATTTGGCCTTTATTGGTAAATTTAATTGAATTTCCTAAAAGGTTAATCAGTATTTGTTTGAGGCGTAGTGGATCGCCTTTTAATAATTCAGGAATATTGTAATCGTGTTTAACTTGGATTTCGTTGCCGTTTTCTTTGGCACTAATGGTCATTATTTCAATAATTTCGTCAATAATATCTTTGATATTAATCCCAGTACTTTCCAGTGACAATTTGCCATTTTCGATGCGCGACAAATCTAAAATATCGTTAATAATGCTCAATAAGTTATCGCCAGAACGAACAATAATGTTTACAATTTTCTTTTGTTCGCGGTCAAGTTCTGTACTCTTAAGTAACTCGGCCATACCAATTATACCGTTCATTGGGGTACGAATTTCGTGGCTCATATTGGATAGAAAATTGCTTTTGGCAGTGCTGGCTTCCTCTGCCTTTTGTTTGGCAAATTCGAGGCGTCGTTTTATTAAAACCTCTTCGGTAAAATCGTTAGAAATACCAACGACACCAATACTTTTACCTTTATCATCCTTGTAGGGAATTTTAGTAGTCGATACCCAAATAATATTCTTATCATTCCAATCGGACTGTTCTATTTTATTGAAAATGGGCTTACCGGTTTCAAGGATTTTCAGCTCGTCGGCTCTCATTTTTTCGGCTTCCTCGTTACTATAAAAATTAAAATCAGTTTTACCCACAACGTCTTCTGCTGAACGGGCTCCCAATAAATTTACCAGTGCTTTATTTACCCTCAGAAATTCCGATTTTTCGTTTTTAATATAAATGGGTGAAGGAATAACATCAATCAATAATTGCAACATGTCACGCTCGGCAAGTAGTTGTTTCTCGGTTTCAATTATTTTTGTAATGTTGCGCGAAATTCCGGTGGTGCCTATTATTTTTCCTTTATCGTCTTTAATTGGCACTTTTAATGAGTTCATCCAGCGATAATTACCATCGTTGGTACCCAGATATTCAATTTTATTTTGCAGCTCACCCTCAAAAATTATTTGCTGTTCTGTAACAAAAGCCTCTTTGGCCAAGTCGGCATTAAAATAATCGAAATCGGTTTTACCAATAGCATCCTTCGGCAAAGTAACTCCAATAAGATCTGCTTGAGCCCGATTAATTTTAATAAATCTACTGTTTAAATCTTTAAAATAAATGGTGTCCGGAATATTGTCCATTAAAACTTGTAACAGTTTTTGATCGCTTAGCTGATCGTTTGAACTGCTTTTTTCTTCTATAATTTCGTACTTGCCAATTATTCCTATTATAACGCCTCCCTTACGGTGCGGATATTTAGAAATGCGCAACCACTTGGTATTTTGATTGCTGAATACAATTTCTTTTTCGATATTTTCTACCAACGACCCATTTTTTAGTATTTCGGCATCGTAAGCCGAGAATTCAATTGCGTATTTTTCGTCCAGTAAATCGCTATCGGTTTTTCCCACCAATTGATCGGCTCCAGATAAATTAAAATCACTTGCAAACAGCGTGTTACAACCTATGTACATCCCTGAGGTGTTTTTCCAGAAAATTCGGGTCGACATGCTATTTAGCAAATTTTCGATTTCGCTTACCGATGTATTGATTAATTTTCGGGGGAAAACAGTGTCGATATGCCCTTTTAGCGATTTTTTGCTTAGGCTGATGGTGGCATAAAATTGAGCTTGAGAGAAATTAAGCGGTAAATATTGATCGGCTATACGTTCAAGTGTATCATTTTTAACAATAATGTTTTCATTTTCGTAAATAAAAACGATAAAGTTACTGGTTGATAACTGATACAACTGATCGTGATACTTTTCGATGACTTCATTATCGACCAAGAATATTTTATCGCGTCGGATGGTGTTACCCCCTGAGAAATATAAGGCCGCAGCTGTTTGATTAGCAATTAGTTGATAGTCCATTTTAGAACAGGCTAATCTTAATTTCTTGTGAAAATCGTCGTTTTTAAATAACTGAATTAGCTCAAGCATAATGATTTAATTTCGTGCATTTATATTTAATAAGTTAGGAGCTACCTGTTGTGTTTCATTAGTCAATAATTAACCAATAATGGGTTCAGTTTTTAAATTGAACCTCTGAACGCTTTACTTATTATCATTATTATTCATATTGAATAACCTGTTTGTCAATTGACTAAGACCAATATTCGACTCATTGGTTTTTCACGAAACATCGGTAAAAGTTGCAATTTATAAACCGATGAAACATGTTCATTACTAAAAACTGCTAAAATAGCATAAATTCTACAATCTATTATTTTTATTATCAGGAAAGGTAGTATTCCATTCTTCCCAAAAGCTTTTTACTTCTTGTTTCATATCCTTACGTAAAGATATAATACCCAGTAAGTTTGGCACGGTCATAATAACAATGGTTATTCCCGAGAATACCCAAATAATGGTAGTATCAATAAAAGCAGCCATAAAAAAACTGACAACGTAAATGACCCGATAAAGATTAATGTATTTAATGCCGAATAAGTAGGTAACTGCCCTATCTCCATAATATGACCAACTGATTGAGGTTGAGAATGCAAAAAGCAACAAACCAATTGCCACAATGTAACGCCCCCAATTACCAAACCAACTACGGGAGAAGGCTTCGGTTGTTAATGGTGCGCTATGAATCAATGACTTCCCTTCCAGGTAGACGTTTGAACTTGCTAATTTCCCGTTGTTTACTAATATTGACCCCGTAAACAACTGTTGATTATCATTCATCACTTTAACATGCTCTGCAATCGAACGAGCATGTAGTACAGTTATTTCCGAAACAATGTATCCATTCTCAACTTCAAGCTGACCTTGATAGGGTTCGAGTTGTTTGCCATTATGCAAATACATTATCAGGTTTTCAACATCATCGGGGTTATGATCGCTATAAACCCCTTCGATAAAGAATAAGTCGGCTTGCTGGAATCGATTATCAATTTTTTCGGTCCAAACACCTGAAGCAAGCAAGGTTAAGCCAGTTAAAAAGCATATAATAATGGTGTCGATAAAAGGTTCGAGTAAGGCGACTAAGCCCTCCGAAACCGGTTCGTGTGCTTTTGCCGAAGCATGCGCTATGGGCGCTGAACCCTGTCCTGCTTCGTTTGAAAATAAGCCCCGGTTTACTCCTCGGTTAAAAGCGAAAGCAAAGCTTGCCCCCAAAAAACCTCCCGTGGCTGCCGTTCCCGTGAAAACATCTTTCACAATAGCGATCATCGATGGCCATATATTGGTGTAATTATATAAAATTACAGCAAAAGCGCCCACAAAATATATTAAGGCCATAATGGGAACTAAGCGGGCCGTTACTTTTGCTATTCTTTTTATTCCACCAATAATAACAAATCCTAAAATGAGGGCCAAAACTGCGCCGGTCAATATTTTATTGATTCCGAATGTAGCATAAAGTGAATTTGAAATAGAGTTGATTTGAGGTAAACTTCCGGTACCAAATGTTGAAAAGATAGTTGCTACGGCAAAAATTCCCGCCAACCATGGCATTTTAAGTTTATTTTTCATGTAGTACATGGGACCGCCGGCCATTGTTCCATCGCTTGTTTTTTCGCGGTATTTATGCGATAAGGTAACCTCTACAAATTTAGTTGTCATTCCTAAAAAAGCAGTAACCATCATCCAAAACAATGCGGCTGGCCCACCTAAATGAATGGCCAGAGCAACACCTGCAATGTTACCGGTTCCAATTGTACCCGATAATGCCGTAGTTAAGGCCTGAAAATGACTGGTATCGCCTTCGTCTCCTTTGCGATCAAATTTTCCTTTTAGAATTAATAGTGAATACTTAAAATACCTGATTTGAGGGAATTTTAGGTATAAAGTAAAAAATAAACCTGTACCCAATAATAAGAAAACAAACCATTGGCCACCACCAATCATCCCATCTAAACGACTTAATAAATCAACAACCTTTTGCATCGATTAATTATCTATTTTTGAATGCACGGCAAAATAATAATTTATGGCGTAAAAATCGTGTATTTTATCGTAAAACAAAAATGCTAATTATGCTTGACATTGCATTAATAATAATTGGGGTTATTTTTTTAATTATTGGAATTTTAGGTTGTGTTTTACCAGTACTCCCCGGCCCTCCAATATCATATATTGGATTGTTAATGTTGCATTTAACAACAAAATATCAGTTTACTTCCGATTTTATGTTTGTATGGGCTGCAATTGCAATTGGAGTTACCATATTAGATAATGTAATTCCAATATGGGGTACAAAAAAATACGGAGGTAGCAAAAAAGCAGTTTGGGGAAGTGTGGTTGGTTTAGTTTTAGGCTTATTGTTTTTCCCTCCTCTAGGAATTATTATTGGTCCATTTATTGGTGCCGTTTTAGGCGAAATGATTGATGGCAAGCAGGGCAAAGAGGCACTTCGCGCTGGTTTTGGAGCCTTTTCAGGTTTTTTAGGGGGCATCATTCTTAAGCTAATTGCTTCGGGCATGATGACCTTTTATTTCGTAAAGGAAATTATTGGTTAAGCATAATCAAGGCATTTCGTTTTTGCTCATAAATTCTTGGAATATCCGGTATGCCGTTGCCGTTGATGTCTTTAAAGCTTTTCATGTAGTCGTATATAGCTATCCATTCTTTTGCTTCCTGAATTCCTTCGGTATTTGGATCAAGATCAATGAGATAATTGTTATTTTCAATTGAGATGCCTTCGCTATTTTTGGGAATAATATTCACCAACCCAAAACTCATTTTTTTAAGTTGACCAATAAAACTAAGTAAGAAGGTATTGGAAGCAATACTAACCTGTTGGCTGCTCTTCTTCGAAATATCGATGGTTTTATATCCATTTAAGTCGTCGCCAATTCTTATTCGGCTTATTTTTCTAAAAATACCTTTGCTCATGTCACATTCAACTTCCATTCCCGAAAAATGAAGAAAATGAGTTGGTTTAATGCTATAAACAGTCAGTATTAGTTCCATTAATTTTTTTAATTCGCCCCCATTAATGTATACTTTTCCAAGAGGAAATCCGGGTATCTTATCCCCTCCAAATCCAAGGGGCATTACATTAAACACATCGTTAATGTTTTGCATTCCGGTATTTCCCTTATAAATATTGTATCGAATAATTCCTGAAGCGACCAAAACCACATCAACTCCAATTTGATGATTTTGATTGAGTTGATAATGAATGGCATTTGCAACAAAAGGACCAAGGTTACTTTCGAATGGGTGAAATTCATCGAGTTCGAGATTAAATGAAGTCTCTGCTACTATGGTTTGATAATGCAAGCCTAAATCAGCAAGTATTTCATTTTCTATTTGAGGTACTTTGCTGTCTATTAGGTTTTGTATTTCGGCATTGGCTGTAATGTTATCGTTCATTTCAATCAGCTGATATTGAAATACGGGTTTTCTATACGAATCGAAGCTGATTTCAACTTTACCAACATTTAAACCCATATGGCCTGTTTGTACAATTAGCGCATTGCCTGCCTTAATAGCTTCGGGAAGCATAGTATGGCTATGGCCACTAATAATAAGATCAATGTCGTGAACCGATTTTGCAAGTTCAACATCTTCACCTTGCCATTTACCTTTTTTGTTCATTGCCACGCCACAGTGCGACAATACAACCACCAAATCAACTTTTTCTTTCTTCTTTAAAAAACGTGCAGTTTTACGAGCAACTTTTTTTTGATTTTCAAATTGAAGCCCCTGATTGCTTGATATCGACTCGTCGGCATCGACACCCATAAGGCTAAAAATGCCAATTCGGTATCCGTTTTTTTCGTTAATAGAATAAGGAAGTATGATGTTATCTTCAAATAACTTTACAAAATCGGCATCGGAAGCTATTTTCGAAGTTTTATAATTTGAAAATATCAACTGTGGAATTGGTCCGTTTGCCATTGAGTTGCGAATGATTTTCGCCAACGAATCGGGTCCAAAATCAAACTCGTGATTACCTAAAGTTGCAAATTCGTAGCCCATTTTATGCATCAGGTTCAACTGAAAACCCTCGTTAAGCTCAATGGTTTGAAAAAGTGTGCCCATTAAAAAGTCACCAGCATCAACAACCAATAATTTATCTCCAAATAGTTCTTTTTGGTTATCGATATACCCGGCTATTCTAGCCATACCGCCCAAAGTTGGGTCCATATCTTTTACAAGTGGAGTGTATTCGGTCTCGGGTGATAAACCATTCAAATGCGAATGCAAATCGTTGGTATGTATTATAACTATATCTTGACTGAATACTTGAAATGATAAAATTAGCAGTACAATGAGAACGAATTTACCCATGATTTTAAATTTAATACCCTATTATTATTTAGTTCCGATGATAAAAGTATAAAAAAGTGCATTTAAAACGAGTTATTTGCTTACAAAGTTATTATCAAATAAAACAAGTTTGAAAACATGCAAACAAAAGGCCGCTTCGATTTGTTTTTTATAAAACAATAACAAAAGTATACTAATCATTAAACGATATGACTGAATTATCAACAACTTACATGGGTTTGAAACTTAAAAATCCATTGGTAATGGGAGCTAGTAACATGGTTTCCAACATTGAACAAATCAAAAAAGCAGAAGAAGCAGGAGTTGCTGCCATAGTTTATAAATCGTTGTTCGAAGAGCAAATCCAACTTGAATCGTTACAACTTGACGAAGAGTTGCATGAATACGACAACAGGTCAGCCGAAATGGAGAAAATTTTTCCCGAGATAGAACACGCTGGGCCTAAGGAGCATTTACTTGCGCTAAAAAAGCTTAAAGAGAGTGTCTCAATTCCAGTTATTGCTAGTGTAAATGCCATATACAGTCCTACTTGGGTTGAATATGCCAAACTGCTTGAAGAAACAGGGATCGATGGCCTTGAAGTGAATTTTTATCGTGTACCTGTTTCACCCGATGGTGATGCTAAGATGATTGAAGACCATCAGATTAAAATATTGAAGGAAATTAAAGCAGCGGTAAATATTCCCGTGAGTGTAAAACTCAGTACTTTTTACACCAATCCTATTCATTTTATTTCAAAATTGAGTGCTGCCGGTGCCGATGGAGTTGTTTTGTTTAATCGCTTTTTTCAGCCCGACATTGATATTGAAAACGAAAAATTTCATTTTCCTTGGGAATTGACGCGTGAAGGCGATTATCAGGTAACCTTACGCTATGTTGGCATATTGCACAACAAAATAAAACCCACCATTATTGCCAATCGTGGAATTAAAACCGGCAACGACTTAATAAAAATGCTTTTGGCTGGTGCCGATGCTGTTCAGGTGGTTAGCGCTTTTTATGAAAATGGTGTTGAATATGCCACTACCCTGCTCGCTGAACTTCAAAAGTGGATGGAGAAAAAAGGTTATGAGTCAATCAACGATTTTAAAGGTAAACTATCAAGAGAACAACTCAACGACGATTTCTCGTATAAACGGGCTCAATATGTTGATATTTTGCAAAACTCCGATGAAATTTTTAAAAAATACCCATTACCCTAGGAACAAGGAACAATAAAACTCGAGGAGGCTACTTAATGGCCTCCTTTTTTTGTGCTATATCCTTGGATATTTTCTGATTGTAACTATTTTGAAGTTTGGCAATAAGCGGGTTTTTTACATTAAAAGAAACCTGCCCCGCCTTAGCAACTGGTAATATTTTAGGTGAAGTGCCCGTTATTATCATTGCATCAAACTTGTGGATATCCGTTGCTGAAATGTTTTCAAAAAAAACATCAATTTTTAATTCTTTAGCAACACTTAAAACCCTAAGTAAGGTTATGCCTTTCAGTACTTTATCTAGCGTCGCCGTGTATAAGCAGTTGTCTTTAATAAAAAAACAATTTGAACGACTGCCTTCGGAAATATAGCCGTTTTGGTTCACTAATATCACTTCATAAAATCCAGTTTCGGCAAGTAACTTATCGGCTTCCTTCCGAACATTTGTTTGGGTAATTTTAACCTCGGGATTATCGCGTTCTGCCTTCAAAAAGCCTACGTTTACACCTTTATCGTATTGCTCGGACGAGGGATAAGTATGTGGAATAAATTTTGCAATTATACGGCTTTCAGTATTGTGAAATAAAACTTTAAGCATAATATTTCCTTCCGAAACGTAGTTTTTTCTGCTTAATTCTACCAACTGCTTAAAGAGTTGATCTTGGTCTATTGCTAACTTTTTGCCTATTTTTGCACATGAATTGTTTAATCGATGAATGTGTTCTTCAAAAAAAAGCGGAATATAATCAATTACCCTAAGTACTTCGTAAACAAAGGCCTCGTTATCATCAGCTTGTGTGAGTTTTTCGTTTTTAATCAACTGATTGTTGTAAAGTGTGTATTGGTTCAACATTTTTTTCGGGTTTATGTAGAATACAAATGCAAAACTAAGTGCTTTTGAGCAGTTTTATTCAATTTAATGTCAAAAAATAATAATAATTGGTATTTTAGGGCTAACGTTTTTTGTTAATTCGTTTGGTTTAAAATGAAACAATTTGTAATTGGAATATTAAAAGAATCAAAAGCAAAAGAGCACCGAGTGCCCTTAACTCCTGCCGATGCCCAATTGCTTTTGGAGAATTACCCCAATCTTTTGATAAAAGCCGAACCTTCGGAAAAACGAGTTTACACCAATCGGCAATATACCAATGTTGGCGTTAAAATTACCGATAACTTATTGGATTGCGATTTGTTAGTGGGTTTAAAAGAAGTTGATATTCATAAAATTATACCAGGTAAAACCTATCTCTTTTTTGCCCATGTGGCAAAAATGCAGCATCGCAAAAAAAGTTATTTTAAACAACTTGCATCAAAGAAGATTACGCTTGTCGATTATGAATACCTAACAAATAAAAACGAAAAACGTATAGCCGCTTTTGGATATTGGGCAGGTATTGCAGGACTTTATAATGCTTTTTATGCTTTGGGCAAACGCTATAAAACTTTTGAGCTGCCATTGGTAAGCTCTTTCAGTAGTTTTAATGCCCTATTTAATAAACTCAATAATTTAGTATTGCCTCCGGTTAAGATTATAATAACGGGGGCGGGCAACAGTGCAAAAGGTGTTTCCGACACCTTAAAAAAACTGGGAATAAAGGGGGTAAGTCAATCAGCGTTTCTAAATAAAAGTTTCAATTTTCCGGTTTACTGTATATTGTCGCCGCGTCAATTTTTAGTTCAAAAAGATGGATTACCTTATTCAAAGGCCGATTTTAAGGCCAATCGGGATCAATATATTTCGATATTTCATCAATATGCCGAAGTGGCCGATCTCTATTTTGCTTGTCATTATTGGGAAAACAATATGCCTTTATTGCTCACTAACAATCATTTGGCCTCCAAAGAAAGCCGTTTAAAAATTGTGGCCGATATCAGTTGCGACATTAATGGTCCTATTGCTTGTACCCTTAAGGAATCGACCATTGAAAATCCTTTTTACGACTTTAATCCTTTAACCCAAAATATTGAGCCGGCATTTTCTTCGCCCGATAATATCAATGTAATGGCAGTTGGAAACCTCCCCACAATGTTACCTTTCGATTCATCTAATTATTTTTCAGATGTACTTACTAAAAAGATACTTCCACATTTTATTTCAGAAAAAGATTGCGAGATAATTGAAAATGCGACCCTGCTCAAAAATGGCCAACTTACCTGTGCTTTTAATGACTTGTACGATTATTTAAACACTTAGATTATGAATATTGTAAAACATTTATTTGTTATTTTATTCTTGATTACCGCATACGACAAATCGCCCGCTATCGATTATACTGTTGTTGATGAAAAAGACAGCCTGCCGTCTGCTGATTCTTTGCTTGACCCTCTGCCAGACCCACTACCCGATCCTAATATTAACGAAAATCCTATTGATAGCTTAAAATCTGACAATTATTTTCTTTATATTGGAACTTATACCGATGGTTCGAGTAAAGGCATTTACAGAACCGAATTTAATATTCAAACCGGCGAAATATCAAGTCCTAAGCTCGAAGCTACACTTACAAATCCATCCTATTTGTGCATTTCACCCAATAAAAAACTTTTGTGGAGCGTTAGTGAAGATTGGAACGGCCCTGGAAAAGTATTATCTTATTCAGTAAACCCCAAAAATGGAAAGCTCACCAAAGTTGCAAGTTTCTCAAGCGAGGGAAATGGTCCGTGTTACGTATCGTTTCACGAGCAGTCGGGAAATGTTTTGGTTGCAAATTACAACAGTGGCAGCGTGGCCAACATTCCGATTGATGAATTGGGAAAAGCTGCCGGCGATATTTTTAGCGATCAGCAAACCGGCAAAGGGTCAGATAAAAACAGACAAGATGGACCCCATGCACATTGCATTCTAAGTGAAGCCAATGGAAAACATCTTTATTCAGCTAATTTAGGAACTGATAAAATATACGTATATACCATTGAAAATAATAAACTTAAAAGAACAGCTGAGGTTGACACCGAACCGGGCGCAGGACCGCGTCACTTGGCCTTTCATCCATCGGGCAAGGCAATGGCTGTGATCAATGAACTCAATAGCACCATCGCTCTTTTTGGACTGGATAACGATGGGCTTTTCAGTCAGCCATTATTTGTTGTTACTACCATTCCCGATAGTTTTAAAGCAAACAATCAATGCGCCGACATTCATTATAGCCCCGATGGGAAATTTTTATATGCATCGAACAGGGGACACAACAGCATTGTTATTTATACTGTTGATGAACAAAATATGAAAATTGAACCGCTTGAATGGATTAGCGAAACGATCGATTGGCCACGAAGTTTCTTAATCAGCCCCGATGGCAGGTATCTTATTGTTGCCAATCAGAACAGCAATAACGTTAGTATTTTTTCACGTGATATTTTTACCGGTAAAATACAATTCACCGGCACAGAACTGGCCATTTCGAAGCCGGTTTCAGTATTATTAACCAATTTAAACGAATAGCTATGACAAAGATAATTGTTCCCTTAGCCAATGGATTTGAAGAAATGGAAGCCATTGTTCCTGTTGATATTTGGCGCAGGGCTGGTTTCGAAGTGATTACCCTTTCAATTACCAACGAGTTAATTGTAACAGGAACTCACCAGATTTCGGTTTTAGCCGATGCCCTTTTCGAGGAAACTAATTTTGATAATGCCGATATGATTTTTTTACCCGGCGGAATGCCCGGTGCTAAAAATTTGAATGCGCACAAGGGCTTGCGAAAAAAAATATTGGAATTTTCGAAAGCCGATAAAATTTTAAGTGCAATATGTGCAGCTCCGATGGTTTTGGGTCACAATAATTTACTCGATGGCAAAAGGGCCACTTGTTTTCCCGGCTTCGAAGCTGAACTTTACAATGCAAACGTAACCAACACGTCGGTTGAAACCGATGGGAATATTGTTACCGCTAAAGGAGCCGGTGTTGCCATGCAGTTTGCACTGGCCATTGTTGCCCGTTTCAAGGGTAAAACTTATGCAAACGAGCTTTCAAATCAATTGCAAATAAATGACTAAATGAAGAAAGACTTTTAGTTGCAATTTTATTTATGCTATAATTGTTAGCCAATCATTTTCATGGTTTCTTGGGCAATAACCAATTCTTCGTTGGTTTGAATAATCATAACCTGAGCTTTCGAACAATCGGAACATATTGAGGTGTCGTGGTTCTTTAATGCCTTATTTTTTTCTTTATCAATTGTAATGCCTAAAAACTCGAGGTTCGAAAGGCAAAGTTCACGCACTTTCCAGTTGTTTTCACCAATTCCACCGGTCATTACCACCAAATCGAGACCATTTAATTGAGCCACGTAAGCACCAATATAATGTTTTACGCGATGGGCATAGGCTTCCAATGCCCTTTCGGCATCTTTATTGCCAGCAATCATGGCTTTGGCAAGGTCGCGCATATCCGACGAAAGGCCATCGGATAAACCATACATTCCACTTTTTTTGTTCAGAATTTGAACCATTTCGTTTAGTGAAATCTGCTCTTTCTTCATCATGTATTCGATAATGCCCGGATCGACTACCCCGCTGCGTGTACCCATAATTAACCCGTAATTGGGCGTAAAGCCCATCGAAGTTTCAATCGATTTACCACCATCAATGGCTGTAATTGATGCACCATTGCCCAAATGACAGGTAATTATTTTCTTTTGGGTAATATCCCAACCAAGCAATTCACAGGCTTTTTCGGCCACGAATTTATGGCTTGTTCCATGAAAACCGTAACGGCGAATGTGATGTTTTTTGTAAAATTTATATGGAATACCATATAAAAATGCTTTTTCGGGCATGGTTTGGTGAAAGGCAGTATCGAAAACACCTATTTGAGGTTTTCCGGGCAAAAGACGCTCCATGGCTTCGATACCCATAATATTAGCTGGGTTATGTAAGGGAGCCAGATCGATTAGCTCCCTTATTTTCGCCTTTACTTTATTGTTGATGATTACAGTATCCGAAAATTCCTCGCCACCATGAACCAGTCGATGACCAACAGCATCAATTTCATCAAGTGACGTAAGCACGCTGTGCCTTTGGTCGGTCAACAGCTTTAATATTAAATCAATTCCTTGTAAATGGTCGTTAATTTCTGTTTCAATTAAAATAGGGGTTTTATTTTCAACTTTTTGTTCAATGTTACTGCCAGTATTTCCAAGCCGGTCAACCTGACCTTTGGCTAATACCTGGTGTTGGTTTTCGATTTTAAAAAGTTGATATTTTATTGAAGAGCTTCCGCAATTTAACACAAGAATATTCATAAGTACCTAATAAACTTTGCTTTAACTATTTTTTATGTATTAAGGTGCTATTGAAAAAAGTAAAAAACAATTACATAGCCTCAATAATAGATAGTCAATTACAAATAATTAATTATTTAATTGGTTTTCTATTCGGCAACAATCTTTTGGGTATCCAAAGCGATCATCAATTCTTCGTCGGTTGGAATAATTGCGATCTTTACTTTTGAATCTGGAGTACTGATTAGTGCTTCGTGTCCATTCATTTTAATATTTGCATCCAAATCGATTTCGAAGCCCATCCAATTGAGGGTTTTACAAACCCCTTCGCGGGTTTTGACAGAGTTTTCGCCAATACCGCCGGTAAAAACAAGAATATCGCAACCATTCATGGCCGCCGTATAGGAACCGATGTATTTTTTAACCCTGTAATCGAACATTTTCATAGCTAAAATAGCTTGTTCGTTACCATTATCGGCTGCTTGTTGAATATCACGCGTATCGGACGAGATGTTTGTAATACCTAGTAAACCGCTGTGTTTGTTGAATAAAGCCGAAGCTGATTCTAAACCGATTTTTTCTTTTTCCATGAGATAAAGAACGGCACCAATATCAAGATCGCCCGCGCGAGTGCCCATCAATAAGCCTTCGATTGGGGTAAAGCCCATCGATGTATCAACTGATATGCCTTTGTCGATGGCTGCAATCGAGGCCCCATTACCCAGGTGGCAAGTCACAATTTTTTGTTCGTTATAATTGAGGCCTAAAAAATCGCAAGCACGTTGGCTTACATATCGGTGGCTTGTACCATGGAAACCATATCGACGTATACCGTATTTTTTATAAAGTGCATAAGGAATTCCGTACATGTAGGCATAGTCGGGCATTGTTTGATGAAAAGCTGTATCAAAAACGCCAACTTGCTTTGTTTCGGGTATGAGTTCAGTTATTGCTTCGATACCTTTTAAGTTGGGAGGATTATGCAAAGGAGCTAAATCGATACAATTATCCATTTCTGCAATCACCTCGTTGGTAATAAGCACACTGCTACTAAAAACCTCACCTCCATGTACTACGCGATGACCTACCGCATCGATATCGGTTAATTTGGTAATACAACCATGCTTTTTACTGGTAAGTACGCCCAAAACATATTCGATACCCGATTTGTGATCCAATATTTCGCCTTCAAATATTACTTGTTCGCCATTAAATTTATTCAATTTCAGTTGAGATCCGTTAAGTCCAATTTTTTCAACCAAACCTTTGGCCAAAACAGTTTTGTTTTCCATGTTGAAAAACTGAAATTTTATGGATGAACTGCCACAGTTTAATACTAATATCTTCATTTCGTTTTCTCCCGAGTTTTGTTTGATTCAATTATTTCACCGAATTCGTCGTATTCATAAAAACCTTTTCCCACAGAAATACCAAAATGGTGCTGACGAATTAATCGTTTTAAAAGTGGGCTAGGTTTAAACCTCGAATCGCCAAATTCATTGAAAAGATTTTCCATCCATCGGGCTACCCTATCAAGTCCAATTATATCAGCAATGGTGAATGGCCCAACTCGCATACCATAGCCGGTGTGCATTAGTTGTTCTATATCTTCCTTTGAACCAATGCCTTCGAGTACCATTTCGCAAGCTTCGTTTAATAATACCGAAAACATACGCACGCTAATTAGGCCAACCGATTCTTCAACAGGAATAACCTGACGTTTGAGCATTTTTACAAATTTCTCAACTTTTTCGTAAGTCCGATTTGAGGTGTAAAGCCCTTGGGTTATTTCAACAATTCGTGAATCGACTGAGTTAATCATGAAGTGAATACTGATACAACGGTCTTTGAATTGCAGATTTTCTGAAAGGTCGGAAATTACAACAGTTGTTGAATTGGTTGCAATTACTGTTGTTTGACTAACAATTCCTTCGAGTGCTTCGAATACTTCTTTGCGGGCATCGAAACTACGAGCTTTTCCTGTAGTAGGAACGGTTTCGATAACCAAGTCACAATCTTTAAACTCGTTTAAGTCGGTAGTGCCTCTAATGCGCGACATAACAGCTCTTTTTTCCGACTCGGTTGCACCCCAGTTTCGGATTCGGCTGTCCATTATTTCTTCAATTTTTTTATACGATTCGCAAATTTTCTCTTTTGTTGTTTCTTTAAATATCACATCCAAACCGTAGGAGCTACATACCCGAGCAATGTATTGCCCATCGTTTCCACAACCAACAATACCTACTTTTGAAAATAGGTTTGACGACTTTAGTTTGTTTGCACTTAATCCATAACTTTCAATGGATTCTATAATAGGTTCTGCCATAATGAAATAGTTATTTAGAAATGCTGCCAGCCTGATTGGCGGTAACAGCTACCATGTTTATAATATCAGTTACAGAGCATCCTCGCGATAAATCGTTAATAGGCGCTGCCATGCCTTGAAGTACAGGCCCAATTGCTTCGGCTCCAGCCAAACGTTGCACCAACTTGTAGCCTATGTTTCCAGCTTCCAAACTTGGGAACACCAAAACATTGGCCTTACCAGCTACTTTGCTTTGAGGCGCTTTTAATTTGCCTACTTCCTCATCAATGGCGGCATCGAGTTGTAACTCGCCATCAATCATTAGCTGAGGCGCCATGGCTTTGGCCAGTTTAGTGGCTTCAACCACTTTATCAACCATGGGGTGCTTGGCACTTCCATAAGTTGAAAAGCTCAACATGGCCACACGAGGTTCAAGTCCTACTATCGATTGGGCTGTTTGGGCTGAAACAACTGCTATTTCGGCAAGTTGCTGTGCGTTAGGATCGGGCATTACTGCACAGTCGGCAAAGACTAAAACACCATCGTGCCCGAATTTTTCGTTCACAAACATTAAAAAGGCTCCCGATACAACACTGCATCCCG
The DNA here is from genome assembly GCA_035271585.1 of Prolixibacteraceae bacterium. GTDB lineage: Bacteria > Bacteroidota > Bacteroidia > Bacteroidales > Prolixibacteraceae > Roseimarinus. The sequence goes on along the minus strand of DATERL010000211.1, from coordinate 3,918 downwards.
GTAACGTTTTTACAAACTGAAACGCAGGGCGTAAAACATCGCCTGTTGCGCTAATTGCTCCTGCCAGTTCACCATCGGCATCGCCACTTTTAATCATTAGTGGGCCAAAATATAATGGATCGTTAAGAAGTATCAAAGCTTCGTCTTTGGTTAGACCTTTACTCTTACGAATTTCCACCATCAAATTGGCGTATGTTTCACGTCGTGGATCGGTTTTCGGATTAACGATAAGAGCACCATCAATGTTTATACTTAATTTTTTAGCTTGTTCAGCAATTTCTTCTTCATCGCCCAACAAAATTATTTGGGCAATTTTTTCACTCAGAATAATTGATGTCGCTTGTAATGTTCGGGGTTCAGTTCCTTCGGGCAGAACAATTCTCTTATTTAACCTCGAGGCATTTGATTTGATTTGTTCCAGTAATTTCATTTTTAATCTAATTTGAAGATAATTTTACAAAAGTAGCCTTTTTGTGTGGTTCAAAAAGTGAAAAACGTCATTTCGAAAAATATTTTCAAAAATTTGAAAATATACCATAGTAATAGAAAAAATAGCAGGAACACTTAAACCGGGATTGCGATTTAAAACTCACATGAAACCAAACTTGAAGTCAGTTAAAAATTAGGTGTAAACTTTGGATATTCGCCGTATTCGTTGTACGAAGGGCTACTGTCTTCAAATAAACTAACAATAAATATAATATTACCGATAATGGGCAGCAGATTGATTAAAAAATACCAAGCATCTCGTCCGGTATCGTGCAACCTTCGTAATGTAATCGATAAGGTGGGTGGTAAAAGCAAGACGAATATTACCGATGCAAAACAGCATGATATTTTGTACATTAATTCGTTGTGAATCAAAAAAGTTAAGACAAACAACAAAATGAAAAAAGTAAAGTTAACAAGGTTAAAAGTCCAAAACTCTTTTCTCCTTGTTCGGCCACTTGTAACCCAATACTTTTGTAGGGCCTTTATATAAATTGACATGGTGCTTAATACAGTATAATTTCTGAGTATAAAAGTATTCAAAAAAAAAAAATTAATTATGAATTAAAGAAAGAAAAGCAAAATAAAATAATAAACGTTGTGTTTTTGTCGATGAACAGATTTACTATGAAAATAATATCACTCCATGTATCCGTTTTTTGAAAAACCACAATACATTGTAAATGTTAAACTTGAGTTTAAGTGACTATTGCTTGCAGCGTATATAAAAAGCGTACATGGCTGTGGTTAAAGCCCAATATGCTTTGATCTCCTTAATTGGTTAAAAAACTAAAATAATGAAACCAAGCTTTCGAAAAATGTTATTTTTGCTTTTCACATTAACGATGATGCAAAAAATACACACTACAATACTGTTATTACTAATGAGTTTAGCTGTGAGTGCACAGTTAAATACAAATCATGTAATACACACCGGGCGGAGCAGGTTATATTTTGGAAACTATACCGGAGCAATCGAGAGTTTCAATATGGTTATCAGAATGAAGCCCTATTTGCCCGAGCCCTATTTTTATCGTGGTGTTGCCAAATTAAACCTCGACGATTTTTATGGTGCTTTAAGCGATTTGAATCAGGCACTCGAAATTAAACCTTTTTATCCCGAAGCCTATATGTATCGTGGCGTTGTTCATTACAACCTGGCAGAATACAGCCTGGCTATGGAAGATTATTCGGAAGCGATGAAGCTTGATGGCGAAAATGCCGATATTTATAACAATCGCGGAATTTGTAAAGCGGGAATGCGAGAATTTAATGATGCCATTGATGATTACACCCTTTCGATTGAATTGAAACCAAAGAATTTCAACGCTTACCTGAATCGAAGCATTGCCTATCAATTACTCGAAGAATGGGACAAAGCCATTGCCGATTGCAACCAATTAATTAGAATAAGACCCAACTCGCCCATGGGGTATATGAGCAGGGGTTTAATTAAAATCGAAAAAGAAGATTTTGCCGGTGCTCTCCGCGATTTCGACATGGCCATTTACCTCGATCCTCAAAATGCTTATGCTTATCAAAACCGGGGAATGGTAAAACAACAACTCGAAAGTTTTGAGGCGGCCATCATGGATTATACTTCCGCTATTAATATCGACAACCGCATGGCAAGTGCCTATTTTAACCGTGGTATTGCTAGAGAAATGCTTCGTGTCGAGGGCTATCAAAAAGACTACGATAATGCAGCTTTGCTTGATACTCGTTTTTCCAAACGGCCATGGTTAACCGCCGAAGAGCACGAAAAACAGCAACAACAAATGCAGGCCGCTTGGTTGGCCAACCCCAATCTCAAAGAAAAAGAAAAAGAAGAACAAAAAGAAAAAGCCGATTCGATACAAGGCAAACCCGAGCTAAAAATTGATCTCGATGAATTACAAAAACGAAAAATGAAGGCCAACCTTGTTGTTGAAGACAATAGGGATATTCCAGGAAAAGAGGCTTTTGAATCGGCAAGAATACAAGACCAGAACATCAATATTAGCCTTTTGCATTTGTTTGGGATTTCGGCCATTAATAAGAATAACCAAAACGAAACTTTTGGCTATTTCAGCATGATAATTGAACAATTAAACGAAGAATATAATTATCAGCCCTATTTAACATTGACCAATGAAACGAATCAATCAGCCAACTCCCTTGAATTCTATAATAATCAAATATTAATTTTTGATCAGCTAATCAGTCAAAATAATCAGCTCAGCAACAATTACTTATACCGTGGTATTTTTAAATTTTTAATAAACGATTTCAATGTTGCGATTAATGATTTTAGCAAAGCCATTGAATTGAACGAGCGCAATTTACTGGCCTATTTAATGCGCGCCAACAGCAGGGTAATGCAAATCGAAACGATCGAAAATCTGACTTATAACCCTACACTTAGCACTTTTCAACAAAGCCAACAGTCGTTGTTGTCTCGTCAGAATAAAGAAAAAATTTTAAGCAACGAAGCGCTCGACGAAATACTGACCGATTATTCGATTGTTTTGTACATGAACCCCGATTTCCAGTTTGGTTATTACAATCGCGCCAATATTTATGTGAAAAACGAACGCTATTTTGAAGCGCTCGATGAATACAATAAAGCCATTAAAATCGACAATGAGTTTGCCGAAGCTTATTACAATCGGGGCTTAGTTAAAATTCTACTAAACGATATTAGCAGTGGTGCAAAAGACCTCAGCAGAGCCGGAGAACTTGGTATTAGCGAAAGTTACAACGTTATTAAGCGATATTGTTACTAGCTTCTTTTACGGATATAGGGATGCAATTTACAGGCTACACAATAACCAAAAGCACTTTCCAAAAATGAAAAGAATAACAAAATACCAGCAGCAGATAAGCTGACAATATTGTATCCGAGACAGTAAGTTATAAATGCTATTAAGGCAAGAACCCATCCTATTTGTGCCGCAAAAATTTTGGGCCCAGCATTCATCATTTTGGGTGTGATACCTAATAATTGAATGATTTTTATACTCATAATACAGATAATACTGTATTTACTATCGATAAAACCTCGAATCGTAAAATCAACAATTAATATTAATAGCGCCCACCACCATCCAAATATTATAAATAAAGTGGTTAATATTACGGTAACAGCCCCATTGATACGGGCCACTTTCTCATCAATAAACTTATTGGTAATTGGACATACTTCGATCATACTTTTGTGTTTAAATACCACAAGCCTTTATCATTGCTAGTGATATTGATTTATTAAATAAACTTCTATTTAAATTTTAACTCCTTTAAAAATATATCGTAACCATTCAGTCGGTTTGTTTTTCAATACGTATTTTGTTCAAAAGAATAGTTTTAAGGCCGATAGAACATCAATTCTTTGTAAAAAATGGTTGATCGGCCTTGGTTTTATAGTTATCAATTATCCCCAGGGTTAATCCC
>DATERL010000210.1:0-5598 GCA_035271585.1 Prolixibacteraceae bacterium | reverse complement strand
AGTAAAAACTTAGCGTCTTGTTGCCTTAGTGTTTACTTTTTTTGATTTGTGCGAGTGGTTTTTTTACCGCAAAGGCGCGGAGGCGCAAAGAAAATAGAAATAAAAACTTAGCGTCTTTGTGTCTTAGCGCTTACTTTTTTTGATTTGTGCGAGTGGTTTTTTTCACCGCAAAGGCGCAGAGGTGCAAAGAAAATAGAAATAAAAACTTAGCGTCTTGGCGTTTTAGCGGTTGTTTTTTTGATTTGTGTGAGTAGTTTTTTTCACCGCAAAGGCACGGAGGCGCAAAGAAAATAGAAATAATAACTTAGCGTCTTTGTGTCTTTGCGGTGACTTTTTTTTGATTTTTGCGAGTAGTTTATTTCACCGCAAAGGCGCAGAGTCGCAAAGGAAATAGAAATAAAAACTTAGCGTCTTTGTGTCTTTGCGGTGACTTTTTTTAATATTATTGTGAGCAGCTTTTTCACCGCGGAGGCGCAGAGGCGTAAAGAAAAATAGAAATAAAAACTTAGCGTCTTTGTGTCTTTGCGGTAACTTTTTTTAATATTATTGTGAGCAGCTTTTTTACCGCAAAGGCGCGGAGGCGCAAAGGAAATAAAAAATAATAACTTAGCGTCTTTGTGTCTTTGCGGTAACTTTTTTTAATATTATTGCGAGTAGTTTTTTTCACCGCAAAGGCGCAGAGGTGCAAAGGAAATTAGAAATAAAAACTTAGCGTCTTGGCGTCTTTGCGGTAACTTTTTTTAATATTATTGTGAGCAGCTTTTTCACCGCAAAGGCGCGGAGGCGCAAAGAAAATAGAAATAATAACTTAGCGTCTTTGTGTCTTAGCGGTAACTTTTTTTAATATTATTGCGAGTAGTTTTTTTACCGCAAAGGCGCAGAGTCGCAAAGAAAAATAGAAATAAAAACTTAGCGTCTTGGCGCCTTTGCGGTGTGTTATTTTAAATGAATATTTTTTACTTCTTCCTGATGATGGTGATTTTTTCAGTGCCGTTTTTCAATGTTTCTTTTTCGTAACTAATAATGTCGTCATGGTTCAAACCGTTTCGAAAATTGCGATTGCTCTTCATGCCATTTTGCGCGTTAAACAGAGAATTCCTATTATTATTGATTCGCCTTGTTGCATTGCGCTGGCCAGTGTTCATCCTTCCATTACTTGCCATCATTCGTCCTTGACCCGGCACAAAATTGGCATCCATTTCAATTTCGCGGCTTATTCCACATGGGCTTGTAAATTTTAATACTTTTACTGGCTCGCCATCAGCGTTTTCGGCAACAGCCCATTCGGCATTGTTGTTTTCGAACTGGCGAAAGCCTTCACCCCGCGCTCCATTGAACCGGCCCATGCCCCTGCGGCCTGCATTTCCATGCATTCCCTGTGATCTGCGAAAGCCCCAAAACTCATCATTATCGAAAGTAATGGTGGTATCCATAACTGTTTCCCCATTAGCGTTTACTTCAATGGTGCGGATTTTTCGTACTTCGGTTTTTTGTACTTCGGCATTTTGTGCCATTACAAAAGCGCTAGCTAACAATAAGCTTGCTGTTAAAATTAATGTTTGTGTTTTCATACCTAATTATTTTTAGTGAACGTTTATTTTTTTTGAACTAAATATCAATAGCACAAATGTAAGCCTGTGCTGGTCTTCAATGCCTTAATGTTTTCGTAAAAACAGTTAAGGAAAAGTTAAAGTGTTAAAGGGTGCGGTAATTATCACTATTTTTGAAACATGACAAAGCAAAAGTTGAACCTACTCGTTGTGTTGATGGCACTCGCGCTGGCCGGTATCATTGCCATGCAGCTCATGTGGATGAAAAATGCCCTCGATGTTCGCAACGAGTTGTTCGACCGTAGTGTGAACGAAGCCCTTGTTGAAACGTCGAGGCGGGTCGAAACTTTGCACGAGGTGGTTATGATACGTGATTTGGTAGGGCACGACCAAACTTTACCTTTTGGTTATGGGCAAATGTCGCCCGCTGCTAATATGAAGGTTGTTAATGGCGATACCATTCGGCACAATCAGCCAAGGTCTCGTTTTGGACGGGGCTTGAATATGGGAAATAACCGAAGCAAAATGATTTCAAATGATTCACTTACTTTAGCAAACAGGTCATCTCACCAACATTTTTCTGATTTTGATTCTATTTTAAGTGTTTGGGAACAACGCATTGGCGAGCAAGATGAAAGCAATTTTACTCCCAATACTAAAGGTGAAGGGCGGCGAGGACGAATGCGCAATATTAATCCGCACGAACAAGGCCGAATGGCTTTTAAACCCGAACGATTGAAAAATACTGCCCGACAAATGATTTATGATGCTTGGAATCAAGGCATAGACCTTAATAGCGATACTTCGTTAATCAATCAGGTTTTAAATGAAGAACTAGTGAAGCGTGAAATTGATATCGCCTTTCAATTTGGGGTGTTGCAATCCAATAATTCGCTGATTATGAGCAAAGGTGTTGACTCGCTCAGTTTGTTTAATCATGGATACATGGCATCGCTTTATCCCAATAATATAATGGGAAGCGATGAGCGTTTGTTGGTTTTTTTTCCGTCTAGAAAATCATTTGTGATTAAAAGTTTAGTTTTTCCCGCGAGTTTGTCGCTGCTGTTTAGCGTATTCATTATGGCTGTTTTTGCCTTGAGCATTTATTATATTATCAGTCAGAAAAAGCTTTCCGAAATGAAATCGGATTTTATCAATAACATGACCCACGAGTTTAAAACACCGTTGGCAACCATTTCGGTGGCTACCGATACTATTTTAAACCCCAAGGTAATTGCCGATCCCGACAAGATAAAGCAATTTGTTGGGGTGATTAAAAACGAAAATTTACGACTGAATAATCAGGTGGAAACCATTCTGCAAATGGCCAGTCTCGACCGGCACGACTTTGATTTTAAGTTTGAAAAGGTCAATTTGAATGATATTATCGATAAGGCTATTGCAGGATTATTGTTGCAGGTCGAAAGCCGTGGAGGTAGCATTGTTGTTAATAAAATAGCTGTGGATCCAGTGGTAAAAGGCGATGCCCAACATTTGCTTCATCTATTCAATAATTTGCTCGATAATGCCAATAAATATTCACCCGAACGTCCCGAAATAAAAATTGCTATCCGTAATATCCCGGTCGGGGTTTGGGTTTCGGTGGCCGATAAAGGCATTGGTATGCCAAAGCAAGTTCAACAGCGGGTTTTCGAGCGGTTTTTTCGCGAAACAAGCGGTAATGTACACAATGTTAAAGGTTTTGGCTTGGGCTTAAGTTATGTGAAAGCCATTTCCGATGCCCATAAAGGCGAAGTGAAAGTACAAAGTGACGTAGGAAAGGGGAGTATCTTTGAAGTATTTCTTCCTTTTTCTTTTTAAATTAAATGAATATGGGCAAAAAGCTATTTTTTGTAGAAGACGACCTTAGTTTTGGTTCGGTTATGAAATCGTACCTCGAGTTGAATGCTTACGAGGTGACTTGGGTTAACGACGGAAAATTCGCCGTGGAGCGTTTCAAAAATGGTCAGTTCGACCTGGCCATTCTCGATGTAATGTTGCCCAATGTGGATGGTTTTACCATTGGCCGGCAAATTAAACAAATTTTACCGGGTTTGCCGCTTATTTACCTCACCGCCAAAACCCTTAAAGACGATGTGCTGAAGGGTTACGGTATTGGTGCCGACGATTATGTGACCAAACCTTTCGACTCGGAAGTGCTGTTGTGTAAAATTGAAGCCATTTTAAAACGAAGCAGCGAGGCCAATACCAAAAATATTCACGAAACTTATCAGATAGGCAACTACCTGTTCGATTTTAGACACCGTACTTTAGAATTAAATGGAAGTGTGCAAAACTTATCGCCCAAAGAAGCGGGTTTGTTGCGTTTGTTATGCTTGAATATGAACGAGTTATTGCCACGTAACGAGGCATTGAAAACCCTTTGGGGCGACGACGATTATTTCAATGCCCGCAGCATGGATGTATATATCACCAAGTTGAGAAAATATTTGGCAAACGATTCTTCAATCGAAATCAAAAATATACACAGCAGCGGTTTTATTCTCGAAACCAAATTGGGCTGATAACTGCTTTACGCATTGGTTTTTGCCTTAATGGGAATGGAGAAGTAAAATGTTGAACCTTCGTTTTCAATCGATTTGAACCATAACTTTCCGTTCATCGATTCAATAATCGCTTTACAAATTGATAACCCTAGTCCAATACCATGTACCGTAGGCCCTTTTTGTCGGGTAACTTTAGAAAATCGATCGAATATTTTATGTTGTTCCGACTGGGGAATACCAATTCCATTGTCTTTTATTTTAAATTCAATATTGTGTTCTTTTTTATAAATTGAAATTTTTATTCGTCCGCTTGGTGTGTATTTTATGGCATTTGAAATGAGGTTAATCAGTACCTGTTTTAATTTCGATGAATCGATTTCTATCTTTTGTTTAAGCAATTCGCAGTCGGGATAAATCAGTTCAATGCTGTTACGATCTTTCCAGTAGGGCAGTGCTTCAACAAGGGGTTTTAATTCGTTAAAAACACTTTCCAACAGTAAAGTTGAATAGTTCAGTTTTATTTGTCCCGATTCGATAATTGAAATATCAACAATATCATCGATCAGGTTTTGTAGGTATTTTGAGTTGAGTAAAATTTGACGCGAGAAGCCTTTCATTCTAGGTTGTTCACATTCCATTTCGATCAACTCCGAAAAGCCCATAATGGCATTCATGGGGGTACGAATATCGTGCGATAAATTGGCCAGGAAAGCTGATTTTAAACGATCAGATTCCAGTACTTTTATCTTTTCTTCTTTTAGTTGTTTGTTATATGATATTAGTTCTTTTCTGAGTTCTTTTTCAGAATTTATCGATTTGCCAAGCGCCTCTAATAAAAGCGCAAGAGGTATTGACGTGATTGAATTGACAACAATAATGTTTGAGCTAACGGCAAGCCAAGTTAGGACAGTATAACTTTTGAAAAAAAAGGTAGTTGACCATTCGATATGAATTAAAAATGCAATTATTATAATTATAAAAACATTGACGATAATTGTAACTATAGAGGCATTTAAACCTAAAAGCAAGGCAGCAATTAACGAAGCACTTGCCAGCCAAATTAAACCGGGTCCCATTGGTCCAAGTGTCAGCAAAAGTGTGATGCTGAGTACGTAAATCAATGAAATGACAATGGCAACTTTAAGTTTAAGTTTAATGTTTCGTCTGAAAATTACAAGAAGGAGAAATGAGCAATAAACAAATAAGTCGATAGTTATTATTAAAATATTTTTGTCAGTAATTGATGCAATCAAGTTGGGGATCATGGCTATTGAACCAAAAATCAAAATAATTAGTATCAGACCATTGAGAATTCTTTCTCTCCAAAACTGTAAGCCATCGTTTCGGGTAAATTCATAGTTTCTGATAAGAGAAGAGAAATTTTTTCTAGTTGTATGTTCAATTTTTAAATTGGGCATAAAAATTATTTATTCGTTATTACAATCAATAGTTCGTTATGTTTTTATAATCAGTTGATTACTAACAAATTGAAATATTCTGGTCAATTGGCCTAACATACACAATAACAAAGTGTTACTATC
>DATERL010000209.1:0-83994 GCA_035271585.1 Prolixibacteraceae bacterium | reverse complement strand
CATTTTTAAGGATTTAATATACTTGCCCTTCAATTTTGGAAATGACAGGATAATGTGCTCGACCTTTTGATTTTTGTTTGGCAAAAAAATACCAAAACAATCATTGAATAAATCTTTTATGAGATTTCTATTTTGACTTGCAAATTTGACATTGGTTACAGATAAGTTACTTAACCGGTCTAATGCAAAAGGTTTTATCTCGTCAGAATTAATTTCTTTTGCTAATAAATACCATCGGTATTTAAACTCTTTTAATGCCAAAGGGCTTACCTTTTTTAGGCTTCCATTGTCTTCCTGATACCGATGATACCAAAAGTTAATATTTAAATTGTCTTTAATTGCATGTAAAATATCAGACAAATTACTGGTGCCAAGTTGTTGTCGTTTCTCAAATAGCACATAGTCATCAATATTTGTCTTTATATTGAAAGCATCCATCACATCGAATGCCTCCATTACCCGATTATCAGCTTCCGGTTGAATATCCTGATTTATATAATAGGCTTTTATCGATGAATTGTATTCAATTTCAAAACCATAAATTGAAGCAATATCCTCTCGGTCTCGTTTAAGTGTTCTTATTGAAAAATTAAATTGAATACCTCTTAATTCTCCTTGCATTTCAAGGAATTGTTTTATTTCATCAAAGCTACATGGTTTACGTTTTAGTAAGCCAATTATCAAATGAAATCGTTTAACCGTTTCGTGAATTGCCATAATTTTGATTTTTTGATTTCAAAGTAAGCAATTTAGTATGCCATAATACGGCAGAGTGTATTTTTTTTGTGAATTAAGCTATCACATTTACAGAACAACATGATCGAATTGCTACAAGTGGTGGTGGCAAAAAAACAGCTCTTTTGCAACCCGATTTTTTCATCGGGATTGCAAATGTGCTGTTTTAAACGGGGCTGTTTGTTTGAAATACTGCCCTAATTTCCAATTGCCCATCAGGGCAAAAGCGCGTGGGGAAAATAAATTCTATCGAATTAGTAGTATGTGACATTAAAGCGTTAACCTGATTGCCTAAACTATTTATTGCCGCATCAGAAAGCTAATGCAAAATACAAACAATCAGCACTTAGCCTCAATTATTAAATAATCAGTTAAAAATAATAAATCACTTATGTTTGCGTACAACAAAAATAAAATAGAAAATTGAAAAATCTTTTTTAAGCTTAAAGAAATTATATTTGTAAAAAAATTTAAAAACAATGAAACTCTACATTTCAACATTAAGTATTATACTTACGTTTTTGTTACTCGCTTGCAGTGGCAAAGCAAATACTGCTGCCGAAGGCAACGAAAAAAAAGTAGTGATTACCACCAACTACGGTGATATTGTAATTAAACTATACGACGAAACCCCTTTGCACCGCGACAATTTCATAAAATTGGCCAAAGAAGGTTATTACGATGGTTTGCTTTTTCACCGGGTTATTAAAGAATTTATGATACAAGGTGGCGATCCCGATTCGAAAAATGCACCAGCCAATAAACAATTGGGAGCGGGTGGTCCTGCTTACCAAATTCCAGCCGAAATTGTAAAAGGAAAAATTCATAAAAAAGGTGCGCTTGCAGCAGCACGGCAGGGCGATAATACTAACCCAGAGCGAAAATCGTCAGGGTCGCAATTTTACATTGTACAAGGGCAAGTGTACGACGAACAAACCATCCAAAAACTTGAAGAACAACAAAAGTACAAAGCTGTGCGCACCGAAGCTATGAAATTATATAACGAACAAATGCCATTAATTCAGCGTCTACAACAAGAAAGTAAAACCGATTCGCTCAATTTGTTACGGGTTGATATTCAAGAAAAAGCCGAACAAAACATCAATAATGACGATTTTGAGTTTTTGAAGGAACAACGCGAAGCTTATACCACTATTGGTGGCACGCCCCACCTCGATGGTGCCTATACCGTTTTTGGAGAGGTGATCGAAGGTCTTGAGATTATCGATTTGATTGCCAAGGTTAAAACAGCTCCGGGCGATCGACCACTTGAAGATATAAAAATGAAAGTTAAAGTGATAGAATAAGTCTAAACCGAGTATCTCTTTTTCCGGCAATTTGTTCGGGTTTTAAAACATCGAACTTTTATCACGAGACAAAATTTTAGTGTAATGGCTATTAAACAAATTGTACTTTTTTTCTTTTTAATTTCTTTTTTATCAAGTCTTAAAGCTCAAACTTTCAAGGTTGAAATGGCAACTAACATGGGGAACATGACCTTCGTACTATACGACGATACCCCACTTCACCGTAATGCTTTTTTAGAACTTACGCGCGATGCTTATTTCGACAACACGCTGTTTTATCGTGTAATTGAAGGTTTTATGATACAGGGTGGTTCACGCGATTCACGTAATGCGCCACAGGGAGCATTTATTGGTTACGGTGATCCTACAAAAATGGTGAACGACGAGATTCTCGAACACCATATTTGTAAAAAAGGGGCTTTGTGCGCACCCCGCCAACCCAACGAGGTTAACATTTTCAAGCAAAGCGATATTTCACAATTCTTTGTTATACAAGGAAGGGTTTATACTCCTGGTAGGCTCGATACACTTGAGTTGGCTGTTAACCGTCCAATTAGAAATAAAATAGTAAAGGAAGTTTACAATGAAACACAAAAAGAAAAATTTGCCAGTTTAAAAGCCGAGGAACGTTTTACCGAAGCCAAGCAGCTTGCCGACTCAATTAAAGATGAAATCGCTTTCAGATATACAATGGCACAGGGGAAATTGGAATTTACTTCCGAGCAACGCCAAGCGTACTCTACGGTTGGCGGATCGCTCGAAATTGAAAACGAATACACTGTTTTTGGTGAAATAATCGACGGAATAGAAGTGATTGACAAAATTGCAGCCCTTAAAACTGATAAAAATAATCGCCCCTATACCGACGTAATTATACGTGTTCGGGAAATAGATTAGATGATATTATTAAGTATTATTGAATTAAGGGCATCTGTTTCGGCCTTTTCCACATTTTCTTTTAATTTTGCAGCTTTAATTGAATTCAGCAAAAATGTTAGATAGAATTAAAGCTTTACACAACGAGATTGCTGCCATTGTTGCAAATAGCAAAGATGAAGCAGAAGCACTTAGGGTTAAGTATCTCAGCAAGAAGGGTTCCATTGGCGAATTGTTTGGTGATTTTAAGAATGTTTCCGCCGATCAGAAAAAAGCTGTTGGTGCAGCCATTAACGATTTGAAAAACTTCGCGCAGGAGAGAATCAACATCCTTAAAGCATCGTTCGACGATAATCGTTCATCGTCCGAAGGTTTGGACTTAAGTCTGCCCGGCGATTCAATGAAGCTGGGTTCGCGGCATCCACTTGCCGTGGTTAGCAACGAAATTATCGATATTTTTGCCCGCCTTGGTTTTGTGGTTTCCGAGGGGCCCGAAATGGAAGACGATTGGCACGTATTTTCAGCACTTAACTTTCCGCCCGAACATCCTGCCCGCGATATGCAGGACACCTTTTTTATCGAGAAAAATCCCGATGTGGTTCTGCGCACCCATACCTCGAGTGTACAAGTTCGGGTAATGGAAAAAACACAACCCCCAATCAGGGCCGTTTTCCCCGGACGAGTGTTTCGTAACGAAGCCATCTCGGCCCGTGCCCATTGTATTTTTCATCAAATTGAAGGGTTATATGTCGATGAAAACGTTTCGTTTGCCGACCTAAAACAAACCTTGCTTTACTTTGCACGTGAGTTTTTTGGCGAAAAAAGTCAAATCAGGTTACGCCCTTCGTACTTCCCTTTTACCGAGCCTTCGGCCGAAATGGATGTGAGCTGTTCAATTTGCGGAGGTAAAGGTTGTAACGTGTGTAAATATACCGGATGGCTCGAGATTATGGGCTGCGGAATGGTTGACCCCAAGGTGTTGGAACTTTGTGGTATCGACAATCAGAAATACACCGGTTTTGCATTTGGAATGGGTATTGAACGCATTGCCATGTTAAAATATGGAGTGAAGGATTTACGACACTTTTTTGAAAACGATGTGCGATTCCTGAATCAATTCAAGGCGGCATTTTAAAAACAAATTACAACAATATAAAAGCGGCACAATGTAAAACATTGTGCCGCTTTGTTTGGTATGGGAGTTATAGCAATTTAATAGGTTTAACCCATTATCACCATCACATCGTTTTGTTCTTTCATGGCGGCAAGCGGAATAAAATTATCTTTCATTTCGATTCCATTCACCATCATTTTAACAACACCTTTTTCAATACCTTTTTCATTTTTCACTTCGATGTTGAAAAATTTACCACGGAAACGGCGCTTCATTTTGAAACTTTTCCAATTGGCAGGAACGCAAGGTTCAATGCGTAAACCGTCGTAATCGGGTTGTATTCCTAATATATAGGCTGTTGCTGAGTAATAACCCCACGTAGCAGCACCGGTTAGCCATGGCAAGCGCGATGCACCAAACCTAGGGCTGTAAGTACTGTGTGTAAACTGGCAGTTTACGTAAGGTTCAATTTGACGCAGTTCGGCCTTAGTGTTGTAAGCCGCCGGCATAAATGAACGAAGGTATTTGTAGGCCTGGGTTCCGTTGCCTTGTAATGTTTCGGCAATAACCGCCCAGCCTTGCGTGTGCGAGAAAATCGAAGCATTCTCTTTCATCCCAGGGTTAAACAGCGGTGCTTTTACAATTTTATGATCGGCTTTGACATACGGAGGCGCACAAACCATTACTCCACAATCGGTAGCCAATTGTTCGCGTACCGCTTTTAATGCACTAGCCGCTTTTTCGGCAGTGGCATGGCCGCTAATAACCGACCAGGCTTGTGGATTGAGCCAACAGCTTCCTTCTTCGTTTTGCTTCGAACCAAACACGCTGCCATCAAATCGGAAAGCACGTACGTACCACTCGCCATCCCAAGCATGTTTATCAATATTGGCATCGAGGGTTTCGAGGTGGCTTTTAGCCCAAGCTATTTCGCTGGCACTACCAAATTGTTCGTTTATTTCGATGTAGGTTTTCAGCGCGTAACGCAACTGCATGGCCACAAAAACAGTTTCGCCATCGTGTCCCAGTTCAAGGCAATCGTTCCAATCGGCCAGCAAACCACAGGGAAGTCCATGAGCACCGCTTCGTTCTAAGTTAAACTCAATGGCACGGCGCAAGTGTCCCAATACGCTTGCTTCGCCTTTATCGGAATAGGGCAATACTTTGTGGTAGAATTCGGTTTTACCAGTTTCTTTTACATACGCTGGAATGGTATTAAATAACCACATGCAATCGTCCGATCGGTATTCTTTTTCGTCGGGGGTGGGTTCGCTGCCCGGGTTGTGCGCAAATGGTTTTACCACGGGCATGGCGCCACCTGTTGAGGCTTGTCCGGTAATCATAAGTTCAATGCGTTCGCCAGCTTGTTCTGGAATAGTGTGTAAAACACCCAGCATATCTTGCACGGTATCGCGATAGCCCAAGCCGTCGCGCTCGCCGCTGTAAACCAAACTTGCCGCACGTGACCAAGCAAAAGTCATCAGACTGTTGAAGGGGCTCCACATATTGGTCATGCTATTGAACTCAGCATCAGGGGTTTCAACCCAAAGGCCTTCAATTTTTTGGTGCCAGTTTTTAACCAGTTCGTTGTATGCTGTGTTAATTTTTTCAATCGTATTAAATTCTGCTAAAGCAGTTTTTCCTTCAATTTCGGCTTTGCCAATTCCCATAATGGTGGCTAGTTCTTGCGATTCGCCAGGTTCGAGCGTTACATCAATTTGTAAAACGCCGCAGCCGTTATCGCCATAAGCTAACGAATTGGTGCATTCGCCTTTTTCAACCACCAGTGGATTGTGATAAGCACGGTAAGGCCCTAAAAAAGCGTCGCGATCGGTATCGAAACCAGTAATATTGCCACCAACAACTCCTAAAAAAGTATGGCGATTACCATCGTGGTTCTGGAAATCGAGACCACTATCGGGCAATGCCACGTTAATACCATGATCGATAATGTTATCGACTACGTTCATTCGCAAAATATACTGGGTATATTGCAGGTTGAAAAAATCCTGCATCTGGTGCCAGTTATTAGAATATTCAACAAAAGTGTAAAGGCGAAGATTTCGTTTTACTTTATCGTTGTTCGTTATTTTTAATTTCCATATTTCGAAGGCTTTACCCAGCGGTACAAAATAAGTAGTCTCGGTTTTGATGTTATCGTATTCCGATTCGATTATTGTATAAGCCGAGCCATGGCGACAAACTGATTTGAACTGATTGAGTGGTTTGCCTACTGGTTGCCACGAAGCCGACCAATAATCTTTTTTATCGCGGTCGTGTACATAGAAATACCTACCGGGCTGATCCATGGGGATAGCATTAAATCTAAGGCGCATAAAACGTCCTTGTGCAGCTGATTTATAAAAACTGTAACCTCCGGCATTATTGGTAATGATAGCTCCATACTCGGTTGAACCCAAATAGTTGCTCCACGATTTTGGTGTGTCGGGTCGGTCAATTACATATTCTTTTTTTTGGTCGTCGAAATGTCCGTATTGCATAATATTTTATGAATAAAGAATGCAATTGAAAGCAATAGATAATTTCAAATTGCTTTCAACTGCATTTATGGGTTAAAATTAAAATACTTCTGAATTGTTTTTGATGTAGTCAATCAATTCATCTACCTGACAAAAAGCAATAGCAGTATAAGTATCGGCTGCACCATAATAAACGGCAATGCGGCCGGTTTCAGCATCATAAAGGTTGGCGCATGGGAAAGCCACGTTGGGTACAAAACCTGTAGTTTCGTAATCTTTTTCGGGTGTTAAAATATAGTCGCGTGTGCGGTAAAGTACTTTACTTGGATCTTCTAAATCGAGTAAAACTGCACCAATACTATAAACAAAGCCGTTGCAAGTACCCGAAACGCCATGATAGAATAATAGCCAACCTTCGGTAGTTTCGATAGGTACAGGGCCTGCACCTATTTTTGTGCCTTGCCACCAACCTTGTCCGCCATTGGTCATTACACAACGATGATTTCCCCAATGAACCATGTCGGGGCTTTCGCTGATGAAAATATTTCCAAACGGAGTGTGGCCGGTATCGCTTGGACGGCTCAGCAACATGTATTTTCCGTTTATTTTTCGAGGAAACAATACACCGTTACGGTTATAAGGCATTAGTGGGTTTGGTAAACGAACAAAGGTTTTGAAATCTTTTGTTTTGCCCAATCCAATCGAAGGGCCTTTCATATCGTCGCACCAAGTTACATAAAACTCGTCATCAATTTCAATAACACGAGGGTCGTAAGCATAGCTTGTTGGTTGTGGATTTCCGTTTTCATCAACCCATTCGATAGGGTCAAGTTCGAGGTCAATTTTAACACCATCTTTACTCTTTCCGGAGAAAAGTGTTGCACGTCCGTTTTTTTGGTCGGCGCGGAATACACCAGCAAAACCATTTTCAAAAGGGGCTATAGCGCTATTGTAAACGCGTGCTGCTTTCGGAATTGGATTCCATCCAATTACAGGATTACCCCCAAAACGCCACATTACATCTGTACAGCCTTCAGGCTTTTTTTCCCAAGGAATATTGGGAAGTGCTTTTCCAATAATTGTTTTTTTCATTCTGATAATTATGTCTTTGATTTTACAAGCAAATTATGAAAACTCTGCCGAATTGAAAAGGATTCAACCCGGCAGAGATCTATTTATTTTCAAGCTAAAATTGCAATTTTAATTTTAGCTCTCAAGTGCATCTAATTTACGTCGCTCGGTTAGTTCAAGTTCAATTTTAGCAACCCGTTTATCGTTAAGAGGGTAGGCTAATGAAATAAGTACCGAAACAACACCTAAGCCAGCGGGTATAAGGCTAAACAATAATAATAAACCGCGTAAACTTTCGGCATTTTGAGCTTCGTTGGGTTTAAAACCTAACTGCGACATGAGGGTGAGTGCCAAAAATGCACCAAATGCCCATCCAAATTTTTGCGACATTGTTGATGCCGAAAATATGAGTCCTGTTGCTCTACGGCCTTTTTTCCATTCGGCATAGTCGGCCGTATCGGCATACATAGCCCAAAGCAATACACTCAGCGGCCCTCCAGTAAAAGAACCCGTTATTTGGAAGAAGAAAATTAATCCCATTTGATCAGCAGTTAAGAAATAAAACGATGCTGTGCTGATAATGGCTATGATAAAAAACACCATAAATGTTTTCTTTTTCCCCAAATGTTTGGCAATAATAGTTACAACGAGTACCCCAAGGAGAGCTGAAATTTGACCAACCGTATTGAATGCAGAAGCAATGGCAATAAAATCGTAGGTTTTGGCACCTAAAAAGGGCAATGTCAAATCCAGGCTTCCTATTACATATTTGAAATAGTGAACGGTTACACTGCCCCTCACCGCTACAAAAAGTATAAAAGTAATGGTTGTGGCAAGCAATATTAGCCATGGTTTATTTGTAACCAGTTCTTTAAGGTCTTTTTTGATATTTGGTTTCTGATTTTTAGGAGGAAGCACCCTTTCGCGTGTCCCCTTAAAAGCAATTAAGAAAAATACAATTGCGGCAATACCATAAACTACAAAAGTAAGTTGCCAGCCTTTTGCATCGTTTCCACCACCCAAATATTTTGTCATTGGTAACAAGGTGGCCGACACAATAATCCCAGCTGCAAATGCGAACAGAAATTTAATTGACGACACCGAAGTGCGCTCAATTGAACTGGGAGAAATAACACCCATTAAAGCGGTATACGGAATATTAATGGCCGTGTAAAGCATCATAATGAGTATGAAGGTAGCGTAGGCCCAGATAATTTTACCAGTCATTCCAAAGTCGGGTGTGGTAAAGGTAAGCACGCCTGCAATGGCAAAGGGAACGCAAAGCCAAAGTAGATAGGGTCTGAATTTGCCCCAGCGCGATGTAGTTCGGTCGGCAATTATGCCCATCAATGGGTCGTTTATGCCGTCCCAAAGGCGACTCACTAAAAACATGGTAGCTGCAACCGAAGCGGGGATCAAGAATACATCGGTATAAAAATAGGTGAAATAGAGCATGAATGTTTGCCAGTATAGCACCGAAGCTAGGTCTCCAAACCCATAGCTAATTTTCTCCTTTAAGGAGAGTTTCTGGTTTGTGTTGTTCATTTGTTAGATTTAATTATGTGTGTTTTACTTAAAAATTGGTTGTTTATATTTCAAAATAACGACTTCGTGTTTCTTGGTGCAAAACTATCAAATCAAAATGCTTTTACACGGGGGGCATTCGTAGCAATTAAAGTGATAACTATATCGTTTTGCGATCATAGTTATACATAATCCATACTTCTAAAAATAATTGGATAAATATAGGTGAAAGTTTGTGTATTTTGTACACTTGGTTGAAGATATTTAAGGAATAGGCAAAGCAGTTTGGGCTTTTGTCTCTAGTAATGAGGATATTAAAGCTTGTATTTTAATAAAATTAATTGGTGATAGTTGGTGATTTATAACAAATTTGTATTAAAAGAACCACCGCTAAACCCAATACTATTCCCAAAAAAATATAAACAATAAACAGGTTTAAACTTATCAGATTTTCGTATAAAGCGAAAATAATGGCTGCAGCCGAGATTAAAGTAAAGGCATAAATTAGTTTTGCAATCTTCATTGAAAAACCACTTTGTTTTTGTCCTATCATTTTTGTGAGTGTTTTAGTTTATATCCACTTGTGAATGAACAATAAATGTAAGGCGCATTCTTAATACAAAAAAAAGAAAAGTGTAAATGACCTTGAATATTTAGTAAACGAACTGTTTTTAACAATAAACATTTTTTTAACTTTAAAAAACTATATATTTGAAAAACCTAACCATTTAATCTCGCAATGTCTATTAATAAACACGATCAAATTCTTATTGAAGGTTTAAAGCAAGGCAATCGTATAATTTACGATTACCTGTTTCACCTTTATTATAGTGGATTGGTTGTGTATGTGAAATCGATAATTGAAAATAGCCAGGCAGCCGAAGATATTGTTCAAGATTTCTTTATTTCAATATGGGTCAATCGGGAAAAGCTTAGCATCTCGAAAAGTATAAAGTCATACTTTTTTACTTCGGTACGAAATCGGTCAATTGATTTGATCCGCCAACAAAAAACAAAACCCGAAAAAACACCAATTTTTCCCGAAGAACTTCCTGATTCCGATAACTCCTATAATTACCTTATTGAATCGGAACTCAGAACGATGATTGATAGTGCAATTAGCAAACTACCACCGGTGTGCCGCGACATATTTGTTTTAAATCGATTCGAAGGGATTAAGCCTTCCGAAATTGCTGTACAAAAAGGCATATCGGTACGAACAGTTGAAACACATATTGGGAAAGCCCTAAAAATTATGAAACAGGAATTAGAAAAATACATGCCCCTTTCAGTGGCAATGTTAATTTTGAATCAACTCGCTGCACACTAGAGGAATAACATATCTGAGAAGTTTTTTATTTATCTATTTTCAAAAATACTCGAAAATCGAGTACGTACTTTCTTGATGAATTACGTCATGATTATAGAACAATGATTATGAAAGAAGAAAAATCAGGACAGTTGAATAATGGCGATGTTGACAATGAGTTCAATAACTCGACCATTGAAAAGAATGAAAAATTAGAGCATTCAACTGCAAATGTGATTGAAAAGATTGAATTGCTGAAGCAAATGGAAGCAATTGATACCGTCAAAGCGCACAAAAACGTAACAAGGATAATAAATCAATATCGAAAACCGAGTATTAAATTGGTTTTACAAAAAGTTGCAGCAGTGCTTATTATTCCATTGCTTGCTTTCACGCTATGGCAGAGCTACCATCTTTTAAGTAGCAAATCATCGATTACTCAAACCGAAGTGAGCACACCAGCAACTTTGCGTTCGGTCTTCACCCTGCCCGATGGAACTAAAGTATGGCTCAATGGCTCAACAACCCTACAATATCCCTCTCAATTTACTGGTAACGAACGATTGGTTCAACTCAATGGTGAAGCTTATTTCGAAGTAGCTCCAAACAAGCAAAAACCATTTAGGGTGAAAGCTGGAAACATTGTTGTTGAAGCGGTAGGTACAGCTTTCAATTGTACAGCTTATGCAAGCGACAATAAATTTGAAACAGTACTAACCGAAGGAAAAGTTAATATTTGGGAATGTGCCGAGCAAGGAAAGAAAAAATTAGCCACACTCTTGCCTAACCAAATGGCAACGTATAATAAAAATCGAGCAAGCATTATAACAAAAAATATCGATCCAATCAAATACATCGCCTGGATAGATGGTAAAATCATATTCAAAAACGATAACTTAAGTGATGTGCTTTTGCGTTTGTCGCGTTGGTATAACGTTGATTTTGAGATCAATAAAAAAATAAGTAGCGATTATGCATTTACCGGTTCGTTTGACGGTGAAGAACTCACCCAAATATTAAAATACATTGAATTGACAACACCAGTGAAATTCGAAATAGAACAAACCAAAACCAATAAAGAGCAATTGTATCAGAAAAAGAAAATAATTATTAAACCTGTTTCATAACTGTTTTAATTAAAGAATGGGAGTGTTGAAGCACCCCCATTCAAAACAAGGGCTCAATGGCATGAGCCAAAGTCTAATCTAAACTTTACAAAATTATGGAAAAAATTTTAGTTCTGCCCAATTATGGGTGGTTTTTGCCTAACCAAAAACAAATTAGGATCATGAAAATTTTAGTATTATTAATTCTAATTTCTGTAACGCAAGTATTTGCATCGGGAGTTTACTCTCAAAATACTCGCTTAAACCTAAACCTGAACCAATCAACAGTGTCGAATGTGCTTCAGGAAATCGAAAACAATACCGATTTTAGTTTCTTTTACAACAACAAATTAATCGATGTTAACCGTCAAGTTGACCTTGTTGTAGAGGAACAGGATATTTATCAGGTACTCGATAAGTTATTCTCGGGCACCGATGTTGCTTATGTTGTAAAAGACAAGCACATTATCCTTTCGAACCAACTTTCGGAAACCAACGAAAAAGCTTCACAGTCGGTTTCAATAAAAGGGAGGGTAAGCGATCAAAATAACATTCCTGTTATTGGTGCCACGGTAATTGTAAAAGGAACAACTAACGGTACCGTAACCAATGTTGATGGCGAATATTCTCTAACGGGGATTGACCCAACAAGTTCGCTGGTTTTTACCTTTATTGGAATGAGAAGCAGTGAAGTGGCCATCGAAGGTAAAAGTATTATTAATGTAGTTCTACTCGACGAAACTTATGGCCTCGATGAAGTTGTGGCCATTGGCTATGGTGTTCAAAAGAAAAAATTAGTTACCGGATCGACCATACAGGTTGGAGGCGACGAACTTGCGAAGCGCAATAGCGTAGATGTGCTGGGTGCTTTACAAAGTATGGCTCCTGGTGTTAGTATTGTACAAAATTCGGGACAACCTGGTGAAGGATACAAAATTAACATTAGGGGATTGGGAACAACCGGATCGTCGGAACCATTAGTGGTTATTGATGGTGTTGCTGGCGGTTCGCTCAATGCACTCGATCCTAACGATATCGAATCGATCGATATTTTGAAGGATGCTGCTTCGTCAGCAATTTACGGTGCCCGTGCTGCCAATGGTGTTATTCTCGTTTCAACCAAAAAAGGTAAAATTGGCGATTTTAAGATCAGCTATGATGGTTATGGTGGTGTTCAAAATGCAAATTTGAATGGAATTGAAACACTCAATGCCAAACAATACATGGAAATTGTAAATGGCACATTCGAAGCCGCAGGTTCAAAACCTTACAAATTCGATGAACTTATTCCTAACCATTACGGAAAAATAATGGACGGAACTTGGAACGGAACCAATTGGATCAAAGAGTCATTAAATCCAAATGCACCCATTCAAAGTCATGCTATTAATATTAACGGAGGAAGCGAAATGTCGAGAGTAGCTCTTGGTTTTTCATACCTCGGACAAGAAGGAACAATTGGCAAATCGGCCATTCCTAATTACGAACGTTTTACCACCAGAATTAATTCCGACCACTCGCTTTTGCGCAAAAATGGTCGCGACATTGTTACTATTGGCGAAAATGTTACTTATACCGTTACCAACAAATCGGGTGTAAGTATATCTGGAATTTACAGCAATAATATACGTGATTTGCTCACAGCTACTCCATTGCTGCCGGCGTACAACGACGAAGGTGATTTCTATATTTATTCAGACATGCTCGCAAATAATTGGGATTTTGAACGTTCGACCGTTAATCCGCTTGCTAAAATCAACGTCGATCATGGAAATAAAAATTCAACTTCGCGCCGATTGCAAGCCAATGCTTTTCTCGAAATTTCACCTGTCAAAAATTTGAAATTCCGAAGCAATGCTGGTTATCAGTTTCATCAAAGCAGCTATCGCCGTTATGTTCCTATCAACGAGCTTTCGTCCGATAAATCGAATTTGACCGACGATATTAACCAAAGTCAGTCGCACAGTACAAAATGGACTTGGGAAAACACCTTAAACTACATTGCCAATTTTAACGATAATCAGTTCGATATTTTGATTGGCCAATCGCTTGAAAAATGGGGTTATGGATCAAGTGTTTCAGTTAAAAACTCAAATTCGTTGTTTCCAGGCTCATTCGATCATGCATATATTACTAACACACAAGGCTTGAACACTACCGATACTGAAATTTCGGGTTCGCCCAATACACCAGGTTCACTGGCGTCGTTCTTCGGACGTGTTAATTATAACTATCGCGAAACTTATTTGGCATCGGTTGTGATGCGTGCCGATGGTTCTTCAAACTTCGCACGTGGACATCGCTGGGGCTATTTCCCATCGGTATCGGCAGGTTGGGTAATTACCAACGAAAGTTTTATGGAACCAGCAACCGACTTCATGAACTTTTTAAAATTGCGTGCAAGTTGGGGACAAAACGGGAACGCCGATATCGACAATTTTCAATACCTGGCAACCATTGCTTTCAATAGCGACTGTTCTTATTATTTTAACGATAAAGACAATCCAAGCATTGGTGCTTACCCCGATATTTTACCCAACGAAAATGTAACGTGGGAAACATCGCAGCAATTGGTATTTGGTTTTGATGCTCGCTTTTTTAATTCGCGCTTAGGACTGGCTTTCGATTTATACGATAAACAAACCAAAGACTGGTTAGTGGTTGCACCACAACTGGCATCGTACGGAACTGGAGCTCCATTTATTAATGGTGGCGATGTTGATAATAAAGGTTACGAAGTGGCTTTAAGTTGGAACGATAGGAAAAATGGTTTCGAATACAATGCTGGCCTTAGTTTAGCTCAAAATCAAAATAAAGTTACACGCATTGCCAATGAAGAAGGCATTATTCATGGATCAGAAAATGTATTGGCTCAGAATACCAGCGAGCTATATCGTGTTGCTGTAGGATACCCAATGGGTTATTTCTGGGGTTACGAAACTGCTGGTGTTTTTCAGAACCAAGCTCAAATCGATGAGTTTATCAATAAAGGAGGCGTTCACCTTCAAAAAGAACTTGTGCCAGGCGATTTAATTTTTGTAAATCAGAACGATGACAAAGTAATTGACGATTTAGACAAAACCATGATTGGAAACCCACATCCTAAACTTACGTTGGGTTTCAATTTTAACTGTTCATATAAAGGTTTAGACTTGTCGATTAATGCCTATGGTGCTCTTGGTCAGCAAATTGCAAAAAGCTACCGTGAGTTTTCGAACTCGCCTAATAATAACTACACAAGCGAAGTATATACAAAATACTGGACAGGCGAAGGTTCAACCAATCGTTATCCACGCTTCACACACGGTAAGGACATCAACTTTAAAGAGATTTCTGATATTTATATCGAAAATGGCGATTATCTGAAAATTTCAAATATCTCTATTGGCTACGATTTAAAACAAGTAATTCGTCAACTGCCCTTACAAAAGTTAAGGATTTATGTGGCTGCACAAAACTTGCTTACCATAACAAACTATTCGGGTTTTGACCCCGAAGTAGGCTATGGTGACAGCCGAAGCTGGGCATCGGGTATCGATATTGGTTATTACCCCAGTCCAAAAACAATTTTAGGTGGTATTAACATTGTATTTTAAACGCGAAAAGAAATGAAAAAATTAGTTTATATTATTGCTGTTAGTTTCTTGCTGCTAACAGGCTGTGAGGCTTTTCTCGATAGCGAGAACCTTACCAAAAAGGATACTTCGAACTTTCCGAGTGCCGAAATAGACGCTGTTCAAATGATTAATGGTATTTACAGTACCCTGAACAACGCCGTAATTAATCCCGACGATAATCCATTTTACACCTACGAAATGGCCGGCGACGACCGTTTGGGCGGAGGTAGCACCAGTAACCGTAATGCGCAAAGTGCCGACCGTTTATTGAACTGTAAAGTGAGTACTTTTGAAAGCATCTGGAAGGTGCGATACAGTGGAATTTTTCGTGCCAACAATGCCATTCTTACGCTCGACAATGTGCAAAAATGGGATAGCGCTAACAAACGTGAACAACTTTTTGGCGAAGCGCATTTTTTACGTGCCTTCTTCTATTTCGACATGGCTCAACTATTTGGACAAGTTCCATTAATATTGGAAACCACGCCACAAAACCGGCCTAAAAGCCCAGATGATAGCATTTATGCTCAAATTGCGTACGATTTGGTCAAAGCCATAGAATATTTTCCGGCTACAAAATATCCAAATTTCGAATTGGGACGTGCTACCAAGTGGGCTGCAGAAGCTCTGTTGGCAAGGGTTTATCTTTTTTATACCGGTTTTTACGGAAAATCTGAATTGCCCGTTGCCAATAATGAAAAGGCATTGACAAAAGCCGACATCATTACATACATTGAAGATTGTGTAAACAACAGCGGACATGAATTATTATCGGATCAACGTAACTTATGGCCTTATACCAACCCTTACACTGCTCCATATTATGAGTATACAAAAGACAAGGGGCTTGAGTGGGCCGGCGATAATAATATTGAAGTAATGTTTGCCCTTAATTTTTCAAATACTACCGATTTCTCAGGCGGCGATCACCCCTATTCATCGGGTTATGCCAACCGTATTGTTGAATTTTTTGGATTACGCAAAATCGATGGTGAAAAATGTTTCCCATTTATTCCTCAAGGTTATTCAAACGGACCGGCCAGTTACAACTTGTGGACCGATTGGGCTGATGATGCCGACTACGCCAAAGATTACAGACGTGAAGGTTCAATTTGCGACAAAGCAGTCGAATTACCTGCTTACGAAGGCGACCCCGCTAAAGAGGTTGAAAACACTGGCTTATTTGCCAAAAAATATTCTGGAATTGGTGCATACGACGAAGAAGGTAAATTATACCAAAGCTATGCTCACTTTTATGGTGGTCAGAACGATAAACAGCTGGGGCTTACTCAAAGTATAATTTTTATACGCTATGCCGATGTGTTGTTAATGCATTCGGAACTTACCGAGAGCAATACAGGCTTGAATAAAGTACGCCAAAGGGCTAACTTGCCTGCGCTTGATTACTCTCTCGAAAATATTAAAAAAGAACGTCGTTACGAACTTTGTTTCGAAGCTTTACGTTGGAACGATCTTCGCCGTTGGAACGATGTTGCTGAGATTGTAAAAAATCAAGAGGGACAACCTTTATTAAATCGTGGTAACGAAGACAAATATTCTTTTGGTACTTTCGATTTTATGACACGATACAATGCCACCAAGGGATTCTTTAAAATCCCTGAATCGCAAATTACTTTATCCGAAGGTAAGTTGGAACAAAACGAAGGTTGGGACGAAGCTTCGTCCGAATGGATTAGTCTTCCTTATTCATCATTATAGTATTTTTAGTATAGTTAGGTTAATAAGTTTATTTTGGTGAACACAGTTCTGCACAAAGCTCCAAAAGCAGCGTGCAGAACTTTTTTTATTTAGTGTTTACTTTTGTGGAAACATTCCGGATATTGCCGCTTCGCTGGCCCTGCAAATACCCTTTTCGGTAATTAAAGCAGTTACAAGCCGTGCAGGCGTAACATCAAATACGTAGTTAGCAACAGGGCTGCCAATTGGCACCACACGAGTTTTGCCCTCCTTCCCTTCAACAAAAATCACTTCGTCGGCATCGCGCTGTTCAATGGGTATTTCGTTTAAACCATTAGTGATCGAAAAATCGATTGATGAAGAGGGGAGCGCCACATAAAACGGGATATTGTTATCGTATGCAGCCAAGGCTTTCAGGTAGGTTCCTATTTTGTTGCAAACATCGCCAGTGCGTGTAGTGCGATCGCTGCCTACAATCACCATATCAACCAGTCCGTGTTGCATTAAGTGGCCACCGGTATTGTCGGTAATTACTGTATGCGGGACACCCTCCTGCAACAATTCAAAGGCGGTGAGTTTACTACCTTGGTTGAGTGGTCGGGTTTCATCGACCCAAACGTGAAGTTTTATGCCTTTTTGGTGTGCTTTATAGATTGGTGCAGTTGCTGTTCCCCAATCGACGCAGGCCAACCAACCCGCATTACAATGCGTTAGGATGCTCACAGGTTCGCCGGGTTTGCTTAGTGCAATTTCTTCAATTATTTTTAGCCCATATTCGCCAATTTGTTCACAACGGTCAATTTCAGCTTGCTTTAGTTCATTGGCTTTCATTAGGGCGATTTTGCGTGCCGTTGTTAAAACGGTTACATTTTGCAATGTACTTTGACTGATATTGACAGCATAGGCTAAATTTACAGCAGTTGGCCGGGCTTGTTTCATTTTTAGGCATTTATTGTTGATGTATTCCTGCAAGCCAACGTTGTCGTTTTTTTCGATTAATGCAAGCCAAATACCATAAGCTGCGCATACACCAATTAGTGGAGCACCTCTTACTTCCATGTTTTTAATTGCATTAAAAGCATCGTCGAAACTTTTTAGCGGTTTTATGTTAAAGTTGAATGGAAGTTTAAGTTGGTTGATAATTTTTACCGTGTCTGGTTTGTTATTATCGACCCAAATTGTATGAAATTGTTGTCCGTTTATTATCATTGGTAATTAGGTTTGTTAACTTTGTGGCAATTTATAATTTTCATCGATGACTGAGCAGAAGATGATCAAAAATGTTATTCTGGACCTGGGGGGTGTTCTGGTCGATATTGAGCCGAAAAATACCTGTGCAGCTTATAAACGAATTTTTCGTCCCGATGTTTTTATCAACATCAATTGGGATGATTTACCCGAAGTTGTAGTGGGAATGGAAACAGGTACTTGGAGCAAAGAGCAATTCAAAAATACTATGTTTGAAGCAAGTTTGCCAGGCGTAACTGCAACTCAAGTAGTTGACGCATGGTGTGCCATGCTGATGGAATTTAGGGCAATACGAGTGAGAATGGTTCAAGAACTAGGTCAAAAATACAATGTATATTTACTCAGCAATACCAATGTATATCACATCGACTATTTTGAAAAAGAGTTTAAATACCGCTTTCATTTTAAGTTGAAAAAACTTTTCAAAAAAGTATACTATTCCAATGAAATTGGTTTTCGCAAGCCCGATATCGCTGCTTTTCAATATGTTTTAAACGATGCTGGTATAAAAGCCGAAGAAACGGTAATGATTGACGATAGACAGGATAATTGCGATGCCGCAGAATCAATTGGGATGCATTCTATTTTAGTTCCACCCAACAGCGGTCTCGAAAAAGTTATCAAGCAATTACTTTAATAACTTCATTTTAAAAGCTTCACAATTACGGTAACCATCGTTGATGCATTTTTTTGGCAATTTGTTTGCCATGTTGTTCAACGTCGGAAAACAAGGAGTGATCGGGATAATTTCTCATAAAATTGTAGGCGCATTGAAGTCCAAAAGCTGCATTTACACTATATTTTACCGATATTTTTGTAGCAAGAAAAAGGAAAAATGGCGTAGGTCTGTTCTTTAGTGCTTTTTCGATAATTTCAGCTGCTTCGGTATATTTCTCTTGCTCGGTTAAAGCTTTAATAAAGTGCTGAACATCGTTGTTCTCGTATCCGCTTAATTCACACACGATGCTTTCTTCTATTTCGAGTTTTTTCCACTTTTTTGAAAGTAGGTACAACTCGGCCAAACGCCGGTGACCTTCAGTGGGCTCAATGCTTGCTAGTTGTTTGGCCAAGCGAATGGCCTTCTTTAAATTACCTCCTTGTTCCTCGGGTAATTTCATCATCAAAGTAATGAGCTGGCTCAATTCCTTTGCATCATGTTGTTTTTCAGGTAATTGTTCTTTAGTCATATTTTTTATCCTTATTCAAAAATACGGATAATTTGTCGTTCAAAACCCTTTTTTAATTTATTTGTAAAATACCGATTTGTATCATTTCCGATATCAATGTGCATCGTCATAAAACTGTGTTTTATTGGGTGAAATCTCCAAGTATTTATAGTTTTTTTTAGTTGATATTTTCCATAAAATATCTTTATTTTTATCGAATGAAAGCAAAATAAATTTTAACTTGCATTAAATTAAACCCAATAAAACAAAACTATGATGGAATCAATTTGTCCTAATTATGAAAAGTGCCCAATTTATAACGGCATATTAAAAGATAAGCTGGCAACGGGTAATGCATACAAGCAAATTTATTGTCAAAAGGCTGATAAGTACAAAACTTGCAAGCGTTATTTAGTTAAGGAGGCAACTGGCAGCTGCCCTGAGGATTTGCTCCCCAATGCCACACAATCGGTCGAAGAGCTTATCCAAAGATATCATCTTGAACTACGACCAAATTAAAATACGAATACATTTTTTTAAAAAGGACTATAGGTAGTCCATTATATTCCCTGAAATTTGAAGCAACGATATCTCAGCAAGTTTTGTGAGATATTTAACCGAAATTAAGCGTTCTTCAGCATCGAGTAGGCTTTTTTGCACCTCCCGCAATTCGAGCCCCGATAGGCTGCCTAATTTATAACGTTCGAGGGCAATTTCAAGGTTTTCACGGGCCACTTCGAGGTTTTGTTCTTCGAGGCGCAGTAGTCTGATATTATTCTCGTAAGCATAAAATATGGTCAGTAAATCAGATTTAACGGCTTGCTCAACTTCACTGTATTTAAGCTTTTTGTTTTCTAACTCGATGAGTGCATTTGTTTTTTCGCGTTTACGATTAAAACCATCAAATAAATCGACACCTAAAGTTAATCCGTAATTTACAATACCATTCGTATTGTTTTGAGTTGTCGATCCAGTTTGAGTCCCGCGGTAGTTATAGTCATAGCCTGTTTTAAAAGTCAAATAAGGATAAGCCCTCGAAGCGATGAGTTTATAGTCCGTTTCGGTAATTTCCTGATTTGTTGTCGCAATTTGTAAAGCTGTATTCAACTCAAGTGTTTGTGAAAGCAAGTCTTCATATTTCAAGGTTTCGTTAATGTGAATAAGGGAATCGGCAGGAATTACATGCTGCCCCAAATTTTCGGAAGCCATGAGCTGGTTCAACCTAATTTGTGAGCTGCGTATCAGCTCATTTTGTTTTGAATAACGCGAACTATCAGAATTCAGATACACTTTTGATTGCAATAGTTCTACTTTGGAAGCACTACCCAATAAGTAACGTTGTTCGTCGATACGAACACGCTCGCGCGATAACATAACAGCATAGGCAAGTGTTTGATATTGTGCAATTTGCTGAATATAGTAGTTGTATTCCGAAGTAATTTTAGCAACTAGGTTTTCGACCGACATTTGAGTTGTAAGCCCCTGTAAGTTAGATAATTGTCCAAGTTTTTGATAAGTTCGTTGCACAAAAAAACCTTTGAAAATAGTCATCCCCAAGTCAACACCAGCCGAAGCATAAGTATTATGAGTGCCGTTTGCCGATGTTGGAGATTCATTATTGATACTATTAAGTGTACCGCCTATTTGGTTTACCGAACTAATGTGAGGCAGCATTCCGGCACTTCCTCGTGTATAGTTATTTTTTGCTATATCCTGCTGGTTACGAATAACCTTTATGGAGAAGTTTTGCTCTAATCCATTAGTAATACAACGATTAAGGTCATACACTTCCTGGGCATGTGCAACATTCAACATGCATATAATGGCAACAAAAAGCACCAAGTGTTTTTTATTTTTCAGCAAATTCAATTTCAACTGCATTTTTGAGTTCATTAATATTACTTTTCGTTTCACTTGAAATTAACAGATAAACTGCCGGAACAACATATAAGGTCAGAATGGTTGAAAGCGTTAATCCTCCCACAACTGCAATACCCATTGCTACGCGGCTTTGGGCGCCTTCGCCCCAACCGAGTGCTAATGGCAGAACACCTAAAATGGTCGACAAACTGGTCATTAAAATTGGTCTAAATCGGGCAGCAGCGGAAAAACTGATTGCTTCGGCCTTTGTCATACCCATTGTTTTTCGCTGGTTCGCAAATTCAACAATCAGAATACCATTTTTGGTAACCAATCCAATAAGCATGATGATCCCAATTTGGCTAAATATATTCATTGTTACATTAAAATACCACATAAAGAACAATGCTCCGGTAAGTGCTAAAGGTACCGACATCATTACAATAATCGGGTCTTTAAAGCTTTCGAACTGAGCCGAAAGCACTAAGAAAATTAGCACAATGGCCAATAAAAAGGCGAACATTAAGCTTGACGAACTTTCTGTAAAGTCTTTTGAGTCACCTGTTAACGCCGTTCTGAATGAGTCGTCAAGAACTTTTTTCGAAATTTTGTCCATTTCTTCAATGCCTTGGCTAATGGTTTTTCCCTCGGCCAAGCCCGCCGAAACAGTGGCGGCCACAAAACGATTATACCGATAGAGTTGGGGGGGAGCAGTTGATTCCTGTAGGGTAACAAAGTTATCGAGCTGAATCATTTTCCCTTCGTTGTTGCGTACGTAAAGCGATTTTAAATCGAGCGGTTTGTTACGGTCTTCGCGGGCCAGTTCGCCTAAAATTTGATACTGTTTCCCGTTCATAATAAAATAGCCAAAACGCTGGCCACTTAATGCCAACTGCAAGGTTTGACCTATATTTTGAGTTGAAACGCCCAATAAATTAGCCTTATCCCGATTGATGATAATTTGCAACTCGGGTTTAGTGAATTTTAGATTCACATCGGCCATTACAAAGGTCGAATTATCATTTACTTCGGACATAAATGCAGGAAGCACTTCTCTTAGTTTATCGATAGTTGGGGCCTGCAATACGTATTGAATAGGCAAGCCTGCTCTACGGCCGCCAAAGGTCGATTGCTGAATCACATTGGCACGTGCTTGTGTTCGTTTTTGTAATTCGAGGGTAAGTTGTGCTGCAATTTCTTGTTGTGAACGGTCACGTTCCGAGGGCGAATTCAACAATATTCTAACAAATCCACCTCCGCTTCCCCATATCATATCGGTTACTTTATCGTATTCCGGGATTTCACTTCTCACCAATGTTGAAATCTCTTCAACATAGCTTAAGTTGTATTCGTAAGTTGCACCCTCCTGCGATGTAATGCTCACATTTAGCTGCGAACGATCTTCGAGTGGTGCCATCTCGGCAGGAATAATTTTCCAAAACACAAAAATAAGTACAAGCGATAAGAGGATAACCAACAACGAAATGTATTTCTTTTTCAAAAACGAATCGAGTGAATTTTTATAGGCTTTATTAAAAGCCACAAAAAACTTTTCGGTATAATTATAAGCCTTGCTTCGTTTGTGTCTTGTTTTCAGTAGTTTAGTCGAGAGCATTGGAGTGAAAGTTAGTGCAACAAACGACGAAATAACTACCGCCCCGGCAATTACAACACTAAATTCACGGAACAATCTACCGGTCATGCCTTCGAGAAAAACAATTGGAATAAATACGGCAACTAGGGTAATTGTTGTTGAAATGATGGCAAAGAATATTTCATTTGAACCTTTAATACCAGCTTCAAGGGGAGTCATTCCCTCTTCAATTTTCACATAAATATTTTCCATCATTACAATGGCATCGTCAACCACCAATCCAATTGAAAGTACAATAGCAAGCAGTGTAAGTACATTTATTGTATAGCCTGCTATATACATAATAAAGAATGCTCCAATTAACGAAACAGGTATTACCAAAATGGGAATAACTGTAGTTCGCCAATCGCGTAAAAAAACAAATATGATGATTACAACCAGAATGAAAGCTAGGAATATGGTGTCTTTTACTTCGTTTATTGATGAACGAATGTATTGGGTATTATCGAAGCCTATTTCGTACGAAACATCATCGGGCAAATCCTTTTTTATGTATTCTAAGCGTTGGTATACCTCGTCAACAATTTCGATATGATTGGCACCCGGCTGTGGAATAATGGCCGTAGCAATCATAGGAACTCCATTCATTTTGGTAATGCCCCTTAAGGACTCGGGGCCGAGTTCGGCGCGGCCAATGTCGCTTACACGAACAATTTGGTCGCCGGTTTGGCGCAAGATTAGATTATTAAATTCGGCCGGTGTGGTCATTAATCCAAGTGCACGTATGGTTAGTTCGGTTGTATTTCCTTCGATACTTCCGGCGGGTAATTCAACGTTTTCGCGCGAAATTGCATTTCGAATATCGAGTGGAGTTAACTGGTAACCTGCCATTTTTGCCGGGTCGAGCCAAATGCGCATGGCATAGCGTTTTTCGCCCCATATCATCACTGCGCTAACTCCCGAAATAGTTTGAAGTTGTTCTTTAAAAGTAAGATCAGCAATTTCTGAAATCTCAAGTAATGAACGTTGGGTGCTTTGTATTGAAAGCATCATAATGGGACTTGCATCAGCGTCGGCTTTCGAAACAGTGGGTGGATCGCAATCGCGGGGTAAAAAGCGTTGTGCTTGTGATACTTTATCGCGTACATCGTTTGCAGCAGTTTCCATATCGACCGACAATTCGAATTCGACCGTGATGTTGCTTCGCCCTTGACTGCTTTGGCTTGTTAATGTTCTAATTCCCGGAATACCATTAATCGATTGCTCCAATGGTTCGGTAATTTGTGTCTCAATCACATCGGAATTGGCACCTGGATACGAGGTGCTTACAGAAATTATTGGAGGGTCGACACTCGGGAATTCCCTCACACCAAGAAAAGTCATTCCGATTGCTCCAAATAAAAGGATAACTAACGAAAAAACGGTAGATAATACCGGTCGTTGTATACTCGTTGATGATAAACTCATATTTAATTTATTGCAATGGGTTATTAGTAAGCAGTGTATCTAACTGAACAGGAGATCCGTGCCTGAGCTGTAGCATGGCGGTTGTTAGCAGGGTGTCGCCAAAAGCAAGGCCTTTGCGTATTTGTACATGCGACTCGGTGCGTAAACCTAATTTAACTTTTACTTCGTGTGCTTTCCCATTTTTAAAAATAAACACTTTTTCGCCTTCCATTTCGGGAATAATGGCTTGAGTGGGAACAGCAATTGTGTTGTCTATTTGCGATAGGCGTGCTTTAACACTGGTAAAACGGCCGGGTTTAAGCTCTTCGTTGGTATTTGCATAAAGTGCCCTGACCATAATGGTACGGGTACTAATATCTATTTTGGGATCGACCGCATATACATTTGCTTCGAAGTTTTTTTCAATCCCATCGATATTGAATATAATTGGAAAGCCCGGTTCGACCTCTCCCGCATAACGTTCGGGAATCGAAAATTCAATTTTCAGAGGGCTCACTTTAACTAAACGAACAATTTTAGTTTGTGTTGAAGCATAAGCTCCTTCACTGATCATTCGTAAGCCCACTATTCCATCGAATGGAGCCCTGAGTTCGGTTTCATCAATGCGGGCTTCAACCAATAAAATATCGGCTTCGATAGTTTGTAGTTCAGTGGCAACCTGATCGTAACTTTCGCGGCTTATCGCATCTCGATCGAGTAATTGACGCTGGCGGAATTCGCGCTCCTGAGACAGTTTGAGTTGTGCCTGTAATTTTAGCTTCTGAGCCTGCAGGGGTTTATCGTTGATTTTGGCCAACAATACACCTTTTTTAACCCTGGTGCCTTCGTCAAAATAAATCCCAACCACTTTCCCCGAGGTTTCGAACGAAAGTTCCACTTCTTCATCAGGAATTAAAGAACCCGTACTATAAATGAGCTCTTCCATTTGGGTAGGAACAATGATGTACCCACTTGATAGGAGCGCTTTTCCTCCATCGCCCATTCGGCGAGCACCAGCTATAGATGTTGATTTAACACTGTTTTCAGATTGAAACCAATGTTTGTATTTTGGATAAAAAATAATTCCAAGAAAGACGACAACCAGAATAATATTTACTGCTATTCTGAATACTTTTTTCTTTTTCAATGCCATTGAAACGTTTTTTATGTTTATAACCTTGTTATCAAAAAAATACCTAAGATGTTTAGACTAATATTAACCTAAAAGGTTAAAAGCAAAAATAGAAGAAAATTAAAATTAAGAGGATTTTTATTGATTATTTTATCATCAAGAATTTTCAGTGGGGAGAAGAAGAAATACCGTTGTGCCTTTTCCTTTATGGCTTTCGACCCAAATTTTTCCATTATTTAATTTGACAAAATCATAACTAAGCATGAGCCCCAATCCAGTTCCTGCTTCTTTGTTGGTCCCACGGCTCGAAGGAAATTGTTCAATTTTAAAGAGCTTGTCGATTTGGGCTTTTGTCATTCCTATCCCGTTATCCGAGACAGCAATTAACACCGAATCGTCCTGTTTTTCGACAAAAACCGAAACTTTTCCACCCGTAGGTGTAAATTTTATTGAATTAACGATAAGGTTTCGTATAACGGTTTGTATCGAATTGGCATCGGCATAAATCGAACAATCGGACTCAAAAGGTAATTGCAATTCGATATCTTTTTTTTTGGCAATTGGGATAAGATGGTTACCCACCAACTTGAGTAAATCGCCAACCAATACGTTTTCTTTATTTAAACCGATAAGATTTGACTGAGTTTTAGCCCACAAAAGCAATTGATCAATTAAATCAAGTGTTCCTGTTGAGGTATCGTATAATAACATTAGTTTTTTCAGTACCTGTGATTCGGGCAGGTTATTGTATTCTCTGAGAATCAGCCCTACTTGTTGATCAATGCTTGCTAAGGGACTCCGTAAATCGTGGCTTATTATTGAGAAAAACTTATCCTTTGCATTATTGGCCAGTTCTAAATCAACTTTTTGTTTGATAATTTCAGAAGTACGCTCGGCCACTACTTTCTCGAGTTTATCCTTCGCTTTTACAAGTCCTATGTTTTTAAAACGAAAATAGAGAAACAACAAAACAGTGATAATGACCAATAAAATCAACCTAAACATACCCGTTTGCCAAAGCGCTGGGTGAACCACTACTTTCAATGTTGTTTCATCGGAGGAGCAAATGCCATCGCTGTTACATGCTTTCACCCTGAAAGTGTACTTTCCTGGCCTAAGGTTGGTGTATTGAATAAAGTTTTTGTTGAAGGGACTTTCGATCCAGTGGTTTTCAAAGCCATCGAGTTGATAGTAATACTTGTTTTTTAACGAAGGCGCAAAATCAATGCTCGCAAAATGAATGGTAATAGTTTTATCGTTATTGTAAATATCTAGCCTTTTGGCCACATCAATATTTACCTTTAGTTGCTTGCCATTGGGGTATTGTAATGTTTCGCCCATAATGTCGATCTGGTTGATTATCACCTTGTTTACCGTTGAGTCGATTAGTATTTTTGATGGATCGAAATAGTTGACTCCATCGACTCCACCAACAAACATAAGTCCCGTTTCGGTATCGAAACAAATGGCTGCTTTATTGAGCTGTCCACTTTCCAAACCATTGTGTTGGTCGAAATTAAGCGATTCCTTTTTCGACAAATTGAGATGGTAAATATTGGTTAACGATGTGAGCCAAAGTGTGTTATTTGAGTCGATCATTACCGATTGAAACACTTTATTGTTTATACCGTATTCCTCGCTGATGTTGTAAATTTTATCGCTATCGGGCATAAAGTGATAGCAGCCTGATCCGTCGGTTGCCAGCCACAACGAGTTTGCATTTTCTGCATAAATATCAGTAATCCTTTCGTTTGGAAATCGCGAAGCAGCATCAGTCTGGCTGTAAATATGGTTGTTCCCGGTTTCAATGTTATGCCTAATTAAACCAAGTCCCACATTAGCCACCCACAATATACTGTCACTTAGTTTCAGATCAAAAATACTGTTTCGAAATTGATCTTTAATGTCGAAACTAATGGTTTGGTAAGTCAAGGTTTTCTTGTCAATTTTCTTGATGCCTCCTCCCCAGGTTCCAACCCAAATAAAATCGTGATTTTCGGCGATACTAAAAACTGCGTTGCTCCAGTCGTTCTGACGATGATTTACTTGGGTGAATTTTCGGTAATTTGGGTCGTATAACGAAACAAATTCACCATCGGTACCAATAATTAGAAGGTTTTCGGAACTCCATTTCAATGATAATATAGCGTTACTGTTTAGCCCCGGATTGTTTTCGGCCAAAAAGTTTTCTGTTTCGCCGGTTTTCATATTATATCTCCAAAGTCCCTGTCCTCGAGAACCGATCCACAAATTGTGCAGGTTATCTTTAACAATCGAAAACACATTAACTTTATCAAATTGAGTACTGTTTAGCGACACGGGCTTAACTATTTTCTCTTTTAAGGGCAACATGCTCAATCCATTATCGAGCAAGCAAACCCACAAATTTTCATTTTCATCAATCATCAACTGGTTAATCGAGTTTGAACTAATACTGTACGATTGTTTGTGTTGATTTTTAAATTGTTTGACAACATTAAAAGCACTGTCTAATTTGAATAGTCCCTTATTCCAGGTGCCAATCCATATATTGTTTTTGCTATCGGTGACCACGCCCGATAAAATTGAGAAGTTGAAAAATTCGGGTTCAAGGAAAATTTTGGCAAATTCATTTGCTTCGGGATCTAATGTCAATAAGTTACCATTCCAGGTTGTAAAAAGCATATTGCCATTTTTGAGTTGAGATATTCCGGTGATTGAACCTATGTTAAGGTTTTTACTATCGAGCGCTATGCCCCGATATGAAATTTTTTCACTTACCACGTCGATTTTAAAAATTTCGCTTTTGCTTAATCCCACCCAAATGTCTCCCCGTGAATCGACAAATAATTCGCTAACATTCGAGTTTACACGTTTGAAAGGATTGTGTTCTTCAAAATAAAACACTTTAAACTGCCCTGTTTTTTTATCGAATTTGTTTAACCCTTTATCCAATGTACCAACCCAAATATTCCCCTGTGAATCTTCAACAATGGCCGAAATGTTTTTACCACTAATGCTATTTATTGTATCGTTGGGCATAAATCGGGTAAATTGGTTGGTTTCGCGGTTGTACTTGTTTAAGCCGCCTCCAATTGTGCCCACCCATAAATTACCTGACTTATCGGCACACAAGGCTTTTATTGAATTACTCGACAACGAAAAGTTATTGAGAGGATCGTTAACATAGTTGACTGCCTGATAACCGTCGAGCCGATTGAGACCGTAGTTAGTTCCTACCCATAAATATCCAAAATTATCGCGTGCAATAGCCTCGGTGGCATTGTGACCCAATTTCCCGTTGCCAGTATTGAAATTGATGAAGTTTTCGGTTTGACCAAAACACTGTAGCGTCGAAGCTAAAAGTATTGAGATGAATATGGTTAAAATATTACGCATTGGCATTTTGCTTTTTCGATGTGCGAGGGGCAATTTAATAAAAATAACCGATGATTAGTTCAATTCTAAGATGAATAAATTGATTGTTTTGTACAACGGTAAGTCATTAGTGTTACGCACTTACTGGTCGAATACAAGCATTTGTCAAATACTGTTTACTGTTTAATACTTGTTTGTTCCTTATTGTTAAGTGTTGAATGTATTTAAATTTTGATAAATATATCAAATTCAATAGACAAAGTATTTTAGTATAACTAAAAAAACAAATGTTCACGAAAACAAAAATTAGAATAAATGTATTTATTCTAATATCGGTATTTATAGCGTGCAAAAGCATCAGTACTTTTAAAACCGTCAAAACATGCCGAATTGAACAAGAAGATAGAACGCTACCAGCTTAACATTACTGAGGAAAAGGCACTTATTCTTACCAAAAATGTTGACTTTTTGAATAAAGGAAGAAACTGTTTGAACAACATTTGAAAAAAAGTGTGTGAGTAAAGTTTGGCTTGTTTTTTCATTTCAAGATCTAAAATATTCTTGAAATAAGATCTTTTACGTCGCTTTCTTGTTCACAAACAATTATAATTGCGATACTTAAAGGGGGTTGATTTATAGCAGTTGGGCTTTATGCGATTATAAAATGGGACATGAAAATTTTACATTGAATATTTGATTCAATAGTTTAGCGAGAAAAAACAAATGATTTGTAGTTTTGAGCACAAGCAAATCGAATACACTTTACTGATATGAACTTTGAAATACCAAAAACCATGATGGCCGTAAGGCAAGACGAGCCCAATGGCCCACTTTACACAACATCGGTAGCGCTACCACACGTCGAAAAAGGCGAGGTGTTGGTGAAAATGGGAGCAGCTCCTATTAACCCATCAGACATTGGCGTGATTAGAGGAACCTATTTACACCGTCCAAACTACCCGATAACTCCCGGAATCGAAGGAAGTGGTGTAGTGGTTGCATCGGGGGGTGGTTTTTTGGCTAACTTTTACGTGGGTAAAAGGGTAATTTGCTCTTCAACTAGCGATAAAGGTGGCACTTGGGCTGAGTACATGATTACTTCGGCCATGAAAGTGATTCCACTCAAAAAATCGATTGATCTTGAAAAAGGCGCCATGCTCATTGTTAATCCAATGACGGCTTTGGCTTTTATCGAAATTGCTAAAAGAGGAAAACACAAAACCATTGTTAATACCGCTGCTGCTAGTGTTTTAGGACAAATGCTGATCAAACTCTGTAAAAAGGAAAAAATCGAACTCATTAACATTGTGCGACGGCCTGAACAGGTTGAGTTGTTGAAAGAAATAGGTGCCCGATATGTGCTCAATTCTGAATTGGATGGTTTTGAAAACGAATTAAAGTCCCTTTCGGACGCGCTAAATGCCAGTTTGTTTTTAGATGCAATTGCCGGCAGTTTTACTTCGAAATTACTTACTGCCGCACCAAATGGCAGCACCATTGTGGTTTACGCTAATCTCTCGCGTGAAGATATTACCATCGATCCTCGTTTTATTATTCAAGGCGACAAAAAAATAGGGGGTTTTTACTTGGGCAACTACACTACCAGAAAATCGATTGTTCATACTCTTAAAACAGCTGCTAAAATTCAACAATTGGTTGGCAGCGAACTCAATAGCAAGGTGCAAAAACAATATGCGCTTCAAGATATTAACGAAGCTCTCGATTTTTACACTCAGAACATGACTGGTGGAAAGGTGTTGTTTGTGATGAAAGCATGAGTTTTATTGCCCGAGAAGCAACAATACAAATACATTAAGCGGATGAAACACTGCTTTTTATTTGCCTAAAACGATGTTGATTCGGATGTCATACATTACACTAAACGATACATCGTCGAAAGTTGGAGGGAATTTCATTTTGTTGGAGTAAGAGAAACCCCAAGGTTCACGAGGACCAAATAACCACTTGTCCAATTTGTGGTTTCCGTTTACATCCTGATAACTGCGAATGGCATATTCCCCTTCTTTCACATTTTTAAATTCATATTCGACATAGGTTTTGTCGTAATTCACCCAAAAAGAAACAGTATCGATTCCCTTGATAGGGTGGTCAAACGATTCGCGATCGCATAAAAATACGTAAACACGGCCTTTGGGGCTTGGTGTGTTTACCCTTCCCGATACCGTGTAGGTCTCCTGTGCAAAAGTAATTACCGAAAATAGTAACATACTTATTCCTAACACTAATGTTTTCATTATTCTCATTTTTTGGTACAAGTAGTTTTGTACTAAGTTATAACATCAAATCAACATTTAACAGTCCGATAAAATAAAAAAGTAAAATACCACTAGTTTTATATTGACAGTCAATTGCAAAAATGCTTAACTGTTAAACACATTTTTGAGTTATTTGTTTGTGCGCTTTATTGTTTCATTGCAGAATAACTATTTCGTAAGTAAGTTCGATGGCTTTTTTATAAAGAGCCGATACGCCACAATATTTTTCCTGCGAAAGATCAATGGCTTTACGAAGTTTATCTTCAGAAAGATTTTCACCTTTAAATTCATAAATAATGTGCATTTTTTCGTATTGTTTTGGAAGATCTTCGGTAAGATAACCATCGACTCTCACATTAAATTCATCGGGCTTGATTTTCATTTTCTTTAAAATTGAAATGATATCCATACCGGTGCAGCCTGCTAGGGCGGTAAGCATTAAAACTTTAGGGCGTGTGCCTTTGTTCTCACCACCCGATTCGGGCGAAGCATCGAGGGTAAGCTTGTGCCCAAATAATTCGGTTTCAAACTCCATGTTCCCTTTCCATTTCATTAATGTTTCTTGTTTCATTTTTTATTGCTCTTTAAGTTGTTGACTAACTGTTTTGTCGACCTTTATTCATCAATTATTAAGACTATCTTTATGCCTAATTTTGAAGGCTAACAAATAGGCTTTGTAAACTTTCGTAATTGAGTTTATCTCAAAATATTACTGCTTGTTTTGCTACTCATGTAATTAGGTTTGC
Source organism: Prolixibacteraceae bacterium (assembly GCA_035271585.1). GTDB lineage: Bacteria > Bacteroidota > Bacteroidia > Bacteroidales > Prolixibacteraceae > Roseimarinus. The sequence goes on along the minus strand of DATERL010000209.1, from coordinate 52,332 downwards.
AAGTTGATTGTTTTTTATTTCAACTTTTGTAACTATGGTCACACCGCGACTATTGTGCCACGAAAATTTGTTTATTTTTGGTATGCATCAGTAAGAATAACTATATTTACCATTCAAATGCATTGTGGTTTTTAACAAAAGATGTTATGAGAAGTTCACTTAATACCCCTCAACCCGAAGAAATAGATTTATCAGGGTTCAAGTTTTTCAGGCATTTAAACGATACTGAAATCGGAAAGTTAAATTACGATAAAACCTGTCAGGTTTACAAAAAAGGCAGTGTTGTTTACCGTGAAGGTAGTCGCCTTACGGGTTTTTATTGCATTACTAAAGGTATTCTGAAAATATATAAAACAGGAATCGATGGTAAAGAACAGATCATTCGCTTTGTAAAAGGAGGTGATATTATAGCATTTCGTTCGTTACTTAGCCAAGAATTGGCCTGCACTACGGCCAAGGTAATCGACGATGCCGTGTTGTGCCATATTCCTTATAACACGTTACTGTATTTACTTCAAAATAACTGGCGTTTTTCGCACTGGATGATCCAGATTTTGTGCCGCGAATTGCGCGAAGCCAATGACTATATTACCGACATTGCCCAAAAAACCGTACGTGAGCGTTTGGCCGAAGTGCTGCTTTTACTGAAAGACAGTTTCGATGTTGATGAAAATAATACATTACAAATTGCTTTGACCCGCGAAGAGTTGGCCAATATGGTAGGTACTGCTACCGAATCGGTTATTAGGTTATTGTCGGAATTCAAACAAGATGGATTAATTGATTTGAAAGGGCGCAAAATTCGTTTTATTGATATTGCCACACTACGAAGAATGGCCAGTATTTAAGAACCCATGCTTATTTTTTGCTTGTTTTTCTGATGATGTGGTAGTTTAAATATTGATTACTTTGCGATCCATGCTTCGGGATTAAGTTTGACGCTTTCTTTCCAGATTTGAAATTTTAAAGTGGTTTTGTCGTCGTCATTCTTATCGGTAAAAATAAGGCCAATATCTTGTTTGATACTAACATTGTCGCCTTGTTTCACGTACACTTCTTTTAGGTTTGAATAAACGGTAATGTATTGACCATGCCTGACGATTAAAGCCATATTACCACCGGGTACAGCAAAAACCTTGCTCACGGTACCCTTAAAAATAGCCCTTGCTTTTTCGCCCGGTTTGGTGGTAATGTCAATCCCGTTGTTTCGAATAATAATATTTTTCATTACGGGGTGGGCGTGTTCACCAAATTTATCGGTAATAATACCATTTTGAGTTGGCCAGGGAAAACGCCCTTTGTTTTTCTCAAAGTCATCTGAGAGCAGGTTAAACTCAGGTGTTCGAGCAATTTTTTTGGCTCGTTTGGCTTCTTCTTCTATGAGTTTTTCGATTTCGCGCTGCAAACGATCTTGAACGCGTTGCTGGTAGTTGAGGTGATTTTTAAGTTCGCGTTGTCGTTTTTCTAACTCTGCGTGGTAATTCGACTGCTGTGTTTTTTCGTTACTTAACACCGAAATTTCTTTCATTTGCTGCGATAATATCTTTTGTTTATCATCGCGGCTTTTATTCAAATCGTCGGTTTTTGATCGTAAAGTTGTTCTGATAGCTGCTATTTGTTCCGATTGTTTTTGGCGGTAGCTGGTCATTTGACGCGTGTAAAGTAGGCGCTTGTAGGCTTGGTTGAAACTTTGGCTCGACAAGAGGAAAATAAGCTTATTGTAATCGCCGCGTTTTCGATAGGCTTGTTCAATCATCTTTGAATAATCGACCTTTATTTGCTCCAAATCGTTGGTAAGCATTGTAATAACGTTAAGGTTTTGTTCAATCGATTTTTGAAGTAGTGTTAACTGAGTATTGTAATCGTTGATTAAGTTGTTTCGAAGCGAAATTTGTCCATTTAACAAGGAGAGTTTATTGAGCGTAGCCTTGCTGTTTTTGCTTGTTTTAGCCAGTAGTATGTTGGTGTATTCGATCTCCTGGAGTGTTTTTTCCTTTTTTTGTTGCAGCTCGCTGATTGATTGTGCCGAAATCGCAGTAGAAAGATGAAGGAACATGAAAAATAACAAAATTGCAAATAACGTGTAATTTTGTCTTAAGCTGGCAATGTATTTCGTATTTCTATTTTTCATTTTCAAGTAATCGCACCATTAAGCTTTATGAAATTCTGTTAAATTTTACTGTATTAAAAATGAAAGTGATCGAATTTTTCAGGTATGTTAAAACTAAAATCCTTTTCCTTATTAACGGCAGCTTTCGATAGCTTAATTTCGAGTTTCATATTTTGTATGGGGGTAACATAAACAATTTCAATATTTTGAGGGAATAAACTTTTGTCAATCAATTTGTAATTATCGTAGTGAACTGCAAGTTGTAATTCGTTCTTTATGTCGTTGAATGTTAGTTTGCGAATTACGAATTGACGTGGGTCGATCCATGCCGAATAGCTGGTAAACTCAGAATCGTTCATGCGTTTCATATAGCGGTTAAGTTTCCGTTCGTTTCCCTTTGATATCGCTTTGTCAATTCTGGCATTTAGTTTACTGTCGATTCGGTACTGGTTATCGTCAATAAGTGATTCGAGTTCTTTGTCGAACATCGGATTATTAAACAAGAGGCCAATATCGCCTGTAAGTAGTGCCTGCAACATGTAATAATCAATGTCGATTCCAAAAGCTTGTTGCAGCGACGAGATATTATCCCGTATATAATTTTTGTCGAAATAATTAACAAATACCACGCTGTCGGGTGTAATAAGCGCCCTTCCAACCGGTATACTCAATTTTCGCAGGGTGAAAATAATGCGATTATCGTGGTCAATTTTAAACTGTCCCGAGAAATTACTTCTTCCTTCTTTGTCGGTGTAACTAATCGAAATCCGGTTCGATTCATAACTCTTAAAACTTGGTGCTCCACGCTCAATTTTTCGAATAATTTTATTGGTTGACATGGGTTTGGCTTCGTAGCTGGCCGCCCTTCGCGAGGTGCTACACGAAGTGGCTCCCATAATTGCCAAGGTTGCAATCAATAATAGATAAAAATATGTTCTCTTGTATGTACGCATTATTCTTCTCCTTCGATGAACTTTTTCTCATTGATTTTTTGTCGAAGTATTTTGCTTTCGTTTCCCAATTGAACAGATTTGTTCCAATTTTCGAGCGCACCTTCAACGTCATTCATCATAAACAAAATATCGCCATAATGTTCAACAATCACATCACTTTGATCGCCCCCATTTTTCATCGCAGTTTCCATGTAAAATTTTGCCAAACGATATTCTTTCTTTTTAAACAATACCCATGCGTGGGTATCGAGATAGGTGGGGTTGTTGGGGTTTGCCTGTATAACTTTGCTGCTCATTATTTCGGCCTTTTCGAGCTGTTCGCTGCCTACCGAGAGGTAATAGGCGTAGTTATTCATGGCCATAAAATTTTCGGGATCGTTTTTAATTACCTTTTCGAAAGCCGAAAAAGCCTCGCTACGTTTGTCGAGGTTGTAATATGCTTCGGCACGGTATAGTTCGAATTGACTTTCCATGTTTTTGTTGTCAATCACGTATATTTGGCCGTTGTCGAGCGATTTGAGTGCCTGGTCGTAATTTTTAAGCTGAATGTTCGATACGGCATTCAGAACATAAAGTAAGGGTTGCGACGGGAAGAGTTCTATGGCTCGTTGACTGCTTTTTGACATGCTTTCGAAGTCGAGCAATTGGTTTTCGGCAATGAGCAATTGCTCCCAAAGCGGGTAAGAGTTGGGATCGATTTCAAGGGCTTTGAGCATGTACTCGCGAGCTTCGCTTACACGCTGGAGCTGCATCATAAAATCGGCTTGTATGCTGAAACTTCTTGGATCGTTGGGGTGGGTTTCAGCGATTAAGCCTATCAAACTCTCAATTTGAGAATCACTGATTCTCATTTCCTCGGGAGCACTGGTAAGCATCAGGTAGAGCTGTATTTTAGTTTCAATTTCAACGTTTGGACTTGCAAATCCTTTTTGGGCAAAATCGTAACCTTTCTCAATTTCTTTCTTTTGAAAATAAAGTGTAGCCAACGAAAAATAGACAAAACCATTCGAAGGATCCACCTCAATCACTTTGTTGTAGTATTCAAGCGCTTTGGTATTGTTTTCGTCTTCTTTGTACATATCGGCCAAAATTCCATAATATTCAGGCACTCCGGGATTTGAGGCAATAAGCTTTTCAATTTCGGCGTAAGCTTCTTTATTTTTACCGGCATTACGATATAGTTGTTGTTTTGCAAGGGCAATTGGTTCGTTGTAACCCATTGCTTTTTCAAGTTCGCTGTAGGCTTTTAATGCACCGTTGTAATCGCCACCTGTCGATAAAAGCAAAGCATTCATGTACAAGTAGTCGATATTGCCGGGGTCGTTTTTGATGAGCGCACTGTAAACCTGACTGGCTTCGGCATATTGGTTGCTGTTTTGATAAATTTGAGCCAGTAATAATTTATACCAATGATTGTCGGGATTAATCTGAGTTGCCTTTTCGAGCAGTAATTTTGCACTTATCAGCTCCCCTTTCGATACATAAATATTGGCCAGCTCAAACATTGATGCTGCCGAATTTGGGTTTATTTCGAGACAACTATTGAAATATTGTGTGGCCATATCGTTGTTCGCCAGCATTTTCTGTTTCAAGCCTTCGATGTACATGTACTCGAATTCAATGCGCTTTTCTTCGGGAATAGCAACTTCCTGATTTGCCTTTTTGGAGAAAGGTTGTGTAACCTGTTTTGAGGTTTTACACCCAAAGGCTATCAAAATTATGCCAACGACAATAAATATTTTATGCATTTTCATTATAAATCTCTTAACACTATTTCTTTCCGGTGTGTCCAAAACCACCGGCACCGCGCGCTGTTTCTTCCAAAATTTCCACCTCGTTCCAATCAACTGTTTCGTGCTTTGCAATTACCATTTGGCATATCCGTTCGCTATTTTCGATTGTGAATGCTTGGTTCGAAAGGTTTACAAGTATAATGCCAATTTCGCCACGATAATCGGCGTCGATGGTTCCGGGTGTGTTTAATACCGAAATTCCATGCTTCAACGCCATTCCGCTTCGGGGTCTAATTTGGGCTTCGTAACCCGAAGGTAATTCAATGAACAGCCCGGTAGGAATCAAAGCCCGCTCAAGTGGGTTTAAAATTACCGGCTCATTTAATGATGCTCTCAAGTCCATACCGGCTGACAGAATTGTGCTGTATGCCGGCAAGGAGTTATTTGATTTGTTGACAATTTTAACGATCATTTTATCAATTTATTTTGAAAAGGAATCCCCAATTACACTATTTTAACACCTCAATTTTTTCAAGTCGCTAAGATATACATTCTTACATTTAAAATCGAAAGTGAAGATGTATTTGGAATATTTTTGATTTATATTTCCCATAATATAAACATACAAGGCGACAATCTTGCCCGGCAAGTTTTAACTGGGTTTAAAAACATCCGATCTATTCAATCATGGGAGTGAAAGCATCTTCAATATGGTACAATTCATATTTTCCGTTTCCAAACCATTTTATAGCTATTACGTCGAAGCGGGTTTCCAAATCAATTTCGTATTCCATTATGTATGCCTCGGCCGCGTTGGTTAAAAACCTTATTTTTGGGTCTGAAATTGAATCGCGGGGTTCTTCGTAGATAGCGGCGCTTCGGGTTTTTACTTCAACAATAACCAATTGGTTGTTTTGTGTGGCAATAATGTCGATCTCGGCATTTTTAAAACGCCAGTTACGTGCTTTAATTTTATAGCCTTTTTTTACCAAGTGTTCAAAAGCTATTTGTTCGCCCATATCTCCAAGTTCTTTTTGTACTGTCATGGTTTTTGAGGTTTATTGAGTGAATGTCGATATCGAATTGCTTACCTGCAAGTGGCTTTCGGTGCCAAATTTTATTGGAAAATTATTTTCGTGATGACCTGCCGGAAAATTGAACAAAATAGGATATTTATATTCGGCCACGGCTTCATATATTATTTCTTCAGCGGTTTTACCAAACTTGGTTTCGTGGTCTTTCATTCCTGTAAATTGGCCAACTACCAAACCTGCCAAACCTTCAAGTTGCCCACCCACTTTCAGGTTCATCATCATACGGTCGAGGTGGTAAAGGTATTCTGCCAAATCTTCGATAAACAAAATTTTTCCTTTTGGGTCGAAATCGTAGGGGGTACCGCGCAAACTGTAAAGCATCGAAAGGTTACCGCCAATAACTGGCCCCGATGCTGTCCCAACTCGGTTATATTGCGATTTTTCAATTTCGTACGACAAATTTTTACCGTTCAAAGCATCAAGCAAATATTGAAAACCTTGCGATGTCTGTCCATTTTGCAGGAAATATCGAGGCATTACTCCGTGAATGGATGCAATTCCCAACTGATTTACCTTGGCTTGCAGCGCAGTAATATCGCTAAAGCCCACAATCCATTTTGGTTTGTTGATAAACTTCTGCCAATTAATTAATTCGGCAGTACGCAAGCTGCCATAACCGCCCCGCGAACAAAAAATTGTTTTGATATCGGGGTTATCAAGCATGGCTTGCAAATCGGCTGCCCGCTGTAGGTCTGTTCCGGCAAACTGATGGTAACGATCGTATAAATGTTTACCAACAACAACTTTATAGCCTAACGACTGAAGCAATTCAATAGCAGGCTCAACCACTTCGGGAACAATTATCGATGCCGTTGAAACCAAGCCAACAGTATCGCCTGGATGAATATAGGGAGGAATTTGAACCATAGCTGAGCTTTATGTTTTAAACAAAGATAAGAGATTTGGGAAAAAGATTTCTAATAAAAAGATATTCTGGAGAAATTGATATTAAAACAAAAAGGGCCACCTAAAATTGGCAGCCCACAAAAAATATTCAAGGTAATATGAATTATTTATTAGCGTGTACTCACCCAAACCATTGAGCCGGGGTGGTTTTCACGATAGGACTTCATTGCTGTTAATGCTACATTTTTGTCGAAATACGAATCGATGGCCACACGATAGTAACCATTTTCGAGCAACAAAATTTCAGCATCGTGGCCGCAAGCTTTTAACTCGTTGGTCAAAACCTGAGCATTTTTCTTGAATTCAAAGCTGCCACCAACAAGAATGTAGGCGCCTTTTTCTTTTGTTACTACCAGGTCGAGGTCGACAGTTTTGTCGGATTCTGCTTGAGTAGTAATATTATTATCAACTTTTTCGGTGCTAAGTAAATGTAAAGGGATCAAGTTGGACGACTGCAAATGGATATCGGTGTTTTTTAAAGGAAACATCGATAACGAAAGCAGTATTGCGGCGCCGGCAGCCACTTTCAACCAGTTGTTATTGTGTTTAAGGGCGCGAACTGCTGGACGAGTGAAATCTATTGCCGGTTTTGCACCATCAATAGTCGAGCAGGTAAAAGGCCTTAAACCGTAAGCTTCAATTAACTCGAAACGGGCTACAGGCGTAAAGTCAATCATCCCCGATGAATCGAACCTGAAATTTCCCAGATTTTCAAGCGAAATTGTTTCGCCTTTGTTTAACTGTGCAAAAATCGAGTTGGTAAAGTTCAAAACTGCCGTTTGAGCTTGGCGATAACCTAACCTCTCGACTTCGACCAAGTGGTTAATGAGCAATCCATCGTTTGTAGTAATTTTTGAATTAAAAACTACTTTTTTCGAAGGAGGGGTAAATGTATGATTAATAGTATTGTAACCAGCAGGTTGATAGTTCGATATAAAACCACCAAACTCGGGAACAATCACACATTCATGAAATTGTAATAAATAATTGAGGTGTTTTGCTATTTCCATAGTTTTTTCAATCACGAACTCAAAAATAAGCAAAAACATTAGGCTGTCAAAACTTATTTTTCAACACATTTTATAAAATGTTGATAACCTTAATTCAAGGCGAAAAAATAATTGATGAAGGAACATTATTTATTAAATTTGCAGCTTACTATATTCAATGAAAAGTATGAAACAACAGATTTTGGTGACCGGCGGAACTGGTTATATCGGCTCTCACACGGTTGTTGAGCTTATTAACGAAGGTTTTGAAACAATTATCGTTGATAACCTCTCTAACTCATCGGCTGATGTTATCGATAACATTGAAAAAATCACAGGGATTAAACCTCTCTTTGAGCAATTTGACCTCACCGATCGATTAAAACTTGAAGCTTTTTTTGAAAAATACCCCAAAATTGATGCAATTATTCACTTTGCTGCCAGTAAAGCAGTGGGGGAGTCGGTGCAAAAACCATTGCTTTATTATCGCAATAACTTGGTTTCGCTTATGAATTTGCTGGACTGTCAATTAAAATACAATGTTGCTAACATCGTTTTTTCTTCATCGTGCACGGTTTACGGTCAACCCGATGTGTTGCCCGTTACCGAAAATACGCCCCGCAAAGATGCTGAGTCGCCTTATGCCAATACCAAAAGGGTAAACGAAGATATATTGTACGATACCATTATTGCCAATCCACAATTGAAAGGAATTGCCTTGCGTTATTTTAATCCCATTGGCGCTCATCCATCTGCATTGATTGGTGAACTACCCTTGGGCGTGCCACAAAACCTTGTTCCGTTTATCACCCAAACAGCGGCTGGTTTACGCGACGAGCTGAAAGTTTTTGGCGACGACTATGAAACTCCCGATGGTTCTGCCATTCGCGATTATATTAATGTGGTCGATTTGGCCAAAGCACACGTGGTGGCTATTCAACGATTACTTGAAAACCGTGGTAAAGCCAATTACGAAGTTTTTAATTTGGGAACTGGTAATGGATACTCGGTGCTCGAAATAATTAATGGTTTCGAAAAAGCGACAAGCTTAAAACTGAATTACAAAATTGTTGCCCGCCGAGCTGGTGATATTGTAAAAATATGGGCAGACACTACTTATGCCAACAATGAGCTGGGCTGGAAAGCACAAACATCGCTGGAAGAGACCTTGCTGTCGGCTTGGAAATGGGAAAAAAACGTTAGGGGAATTAACAATTGATCGATAGATTTTGAGATATGAGTATTGAGACAAATAACAACACCTTGATATTGTGTGCGTTATATGGATTAATATGAATACTTCAATTCATTTATATTCATCTGGTTATAAAACCATAACAAACTATTGAATACACAATAAATAAAAAACAGCCTCCCAAACTTATACAAAAAACAGTTGTGGCTCATGTAAACGAAAAATGAAGTTCAAAAGATGATAAATTAGAGCCTAAAATTAAATTTTTATGAGCCAATTTGAATTCGCTGTAAATACCTACTTTTAAAGACTGAAAAAGAAAAACTCAGATAAAGAGCTGACCTAATTTGTTGGTCGCCTTTATTTTTATGTGTAATTTCATCCCAAAATAAAAATACATAGAATGAAAACCATACTGATTACCGGAGGAGCCGGATTTATTGGTTCGCATGTGGTGCGACTTTTTGTGAACAAGTATCCACAGTATAAAATCGTGAATCTCGACAAACTGACTTATGCCGGCAACTTGGCCAACCTCAAAGACATTGAAAACAAGTCCAATTACCAATTTGTAAAAGGCGATATTGTTGATGCAGTATTTATTCAACAACTTTTTGAGAAATTCCGGTTCGACAGTGTGATTCACTTGGCTGCCGAAAGTCATGTGGATCGCTCCATTTCCAACCCTACCGAGTTTGTGTTTACCAACGTGATTGGCACCGTGAACCTGCTCAATGCTGCTCGTGCTATTTGGAAAGACAACTTTAACGACAAGCTCTTTTATCATGTTTCGACCGACGAAGTTTATGGTTCACTGGGCAACGAGGGCATGTTTACCGAATCAACCAGCTACGATCCCCACAGCCCTTATTCGGCTTCGAAAGCCAGTTCTGACCACTTTGTACGTGCGTATAACGACACTTTTGGAGTTCCCTGCTTGGTGTCAAACTGTTCAAATAATTACGGTTCGTTCCAGTTCCCCGAAAAACTGATTCCTTTGTTCATTAATAACATTAAAAACAATAAGCCGCTGCCTGTTTATGGTAAAGGCGAAAACGTTCGCGACTGGTTGTGGGTCGAAGATCATGCCCGTGCCATCGATCTAATTTTCCATAAAGGTAAAGTTGGTGAGACTTATAATATTGGAGGTCATAACGAATGGACCAACATCAAACTTATTGAATTGATGTGTTTGGTGATGGATCGTAAATTGGGTCGCGAAACCGGAACTTCGAAAAAGCTGATTACTTACGTAACTGACCGTGCTGGGCACGATTTACGCTATGCTATTGACTCAACAAAACTTCAAAAAGAGTTGGGATGGATACCCAGCCTTCAATTTGAAGAGGGATTGGAAAAAACCATCGACTGGTACCTCGAAAACGAAGAGTGGCTCAATAACGTTACCAGTGGCGATTATCAGAAATATTACGAACAAATGTACAAAAACCGATAAATCAATAAGTTGGAAAATTTGCTCATTATTACTCCGGTAAAAGATTCGCTTGATACAGCGCTGCAAGCCATTAATTATATATGCCAATCGAAAGGCGAATTTCAGTACTTGGTTTATAACGATTACAGTTCGCCCGAAAACCGCGAAACGCTCGAAAAGGCATCGTTGCAACAGGGTTTTGAACTGATTAATATTGAAGAACAGGTACAAAGCCCATCGCCCAACTACCGCTTCACTTTGCGTGATGCCCGCCAAAAAGCACTGGCAATGAATGCAGGTTTACTTATTATTGAGTCGGATGTGTACGTGCAACCAGACACCATTGGGCGTTTGTTTCAATTTGCCAAAAATACGCTACAATGCGGTATGGCTGCTGCAATTACTGTTGACGAAAGCGGCGAAATTAATTTTCCTTATAATTATGTGCAGCCCAAAAACCACGACCCCATTGCATCGGAACATCGATTAAGTTTTTGTTGTACTCTGCTTACCCTGCCATTATTAAAAACACTCGATTTTGATCTGCTCTCCGAAAAGAAAGATTGGTTCGATGTTCAAATTTCTAAAAACTCGCGCGAAAAAGGTTTTGTCAATTATATTTTACCCAACGTAAAAGTGGAACATCATCCCCACAGTAGTCGGCCGTGGAAAAAGTTAAAATACACCAATCCGCTTAAATATTACTTTAGAAAATTGATTTATCGAAAGGACAAAATTTAGAAAATACCAGGATTGTTAGCCCAACTTTAATTCTTTGATTTACAAACCCCATTAAACGACTTTTTTATCTTAATCCCTTGATAAAGTTGTATGTTTGCGATTCAATCTGAAAATAATCAAAGCAATTTATGGGAATCAATACTAATTATGTTGAAGAAATATCAACTGCCATCAGTAATTATAATTCAAAATTGGAGAGGCCAATTCAGCTAAAAGCAATTTTTTTCGATATGGACGGTGTGTTGTTTGATTCGATGCCTTATCATGCAAAATCGTGGGCTCAGGCTTTTGCCGAAAATGGACTGAATATGCCCGAATTCGAACTTTACATTAACGAAGGTAGCACCGCATATTATACCATTGCGAAAATGTTTTCTAAATACAAGCAGTGCGAAATATCGGAAGAAGAAACTGAAAGAATAAAAGCTCGTAAGTACGAAATAATGCAGGCGATGCCTCAACCGGAAGTAATGTCTCACATGCCCGAACTGCTGAATCAAATTAGTAGCCAAAACATTGATTGTTGGGTGGTTACGGGGTCGGCACAATCGTCATTAAGCAACCGTTTAGAAAAAGTTTACAATGACTGTTTCAAACGCGAAAAAATGATTACTGCCAACGACGTTAAAAAGGGAAAACCCAATCCCGAGCCCTATCTCAAAGCCATGAGAAAATCGGGTTATCAGCTGCACGAAGCGATAGTAATTGAAAATGCTCCCTTGGGAGTTGAATCGGCCAAGGCTGCTGGGCTATTTACCATTGCTATAAACACCGGTCCAATTGATCCCAATACCCTGGTCGAAGCTGGTGCCGATATTGTTTTGCCCAACAGCGAAAGTCTGAAGAATTATTGGCCTTCGATTTACAAACTACTGACCAACAAAGAGCTAGTATTAAGTGTTTGATAATGCTCTAACATAATTCTCAATATTCAATTGTCATTATTTTCTGGTGTAATCAAACCAATTATAAATGGCAGGCGCTTTGACGGTTTTTCCATTTCCTGTTGCATACATACCCACATATAAGCCGGTAAACCAGCCCACGGTTTGTGTGCTAAGAAAGCGGGAATCGGCAATTTCAACAGTTGTGAAGATATTGTTCTTTTGTGCGTACGAAAAAATAAATTCGGGGCCGGTACCTTCAATCCTCAAATCGACATAGCCAGGTGCCAGTTCAATCTCTTTCGATTTATAAATGGTACGACCAAACTGAAGATTTACGGTCAGGTAGCGTTTTCCATTTTTGGCATAAACCATAATGTCGAAATGCGAACCATTGTTGAGCAATATCATGCCGGCTTCTTCATTTTTATTGTTTGGATAAAATTCCATGCGCGTTGTGGCTAAAAATTTAATATCGGTAAGTCGGCGACCTACAAAAGTGGGATTGCCCTTTTCGCCAATTTTCAATGCTGAGCCTTGTAACGTGAGTGTTCCTTTTTCGGGGTTTAACATGTAATTATTGGCAACAGGAGGCTGAATATAATTCCATTCGAGCCCAAGTTGTGGGGTTTCGAAATTGGTACGTGTAGGTTTTGGCTCAAGTTTAACCTGAGGTAAAGTTGGGCATGTCATTTCAATAGAAAGTGCTCCGTTGCCATTGACCACGGGCCAGCCACCTTTTGGCCAGCTCACGGGTGTAAGGCAGGTTTCGCGTCCCAGTAGGTGGTGCGGCGGATAACCGGTTACGCTGCGGTAGCCATGAATTACCATCCAGTAAGAGTTATCGTGTGCCTGAATAATATCGGCATGACCAATGCCTTGAATGGGATTGCCCATACCGGCCACATTAACGTGGGTTGCAATTGGGTTGGCCGGATTATCGATATAGGGTCCCCAAATGTTTTGGCTACGGGCAATAGTAACCGAATGGGCTTCTTCGGTGCCGCCCTCGGCAGCCATCAGGTAATAAAAACCGTCTTTTTTGTAAATATGAGGCGCTTCGGGATAACGACCCCCGGCTGAGTTCCATACTTTTCGCCGTTCAGTCAATAGTTTTCCGGTGCTAATATCTATTTCGGCGAGTTCAAATTTTGAACTGATTACATAAGCTTTCCCATCGTTGTCGAAAAAAAGGTCGGGATCTATTTCGGGCATATCAATCCATATTGCATTGCTCCATGGGCCAGCCGGATTTTCAGCTGTCACGAAAAAATTACCGCCAAAAGTTACATTGGTAGTAATCATGTAAAAAGTGCCTTCGTGGTACCTGATAGTAGGGGCAAAAATACTGATTTCGCCTTTAATTTGGCCTTCGCAGTGAATACAATGGCCAATTTGTTCCCAGTTAATCAAATCTTTACTGTGAAATACGGGTACGCCGGGGAAATACTCGAAGGTGCTGTTTACCAGATAGTAATCATCGCCAACACGGCATACGCTGGGGTCGGGATAAAAACCGGGGATAATGGGGTTCCGGTAAGTTATTTCTGCGGTGGCATCGGGTGCCATTATCCAAGGGTTAGGATTCACTTGTTGTGAAAACAACTGAAGGGTGATGATAATTGAGAAAATAGCAAATAAGTATTTCATAATGCCAATAAAATTAAGTGTTGTAGTTGGTTTGAAAATTAGGAATTTTATTGATAATCACAAAAACAACTGAATTAGTTTGTCAAAAAAGAACAACAGCGCCATTATAAAACTCTTTCACGCTTAATCTTTGTAATTATTTCACGCAGATAATGCAGATGACGCAGATAAAAAAAACATACTGGAAATTAATCTGAGGAATCCGCTCCATCTGCGTGCAACTTGTTTCTCACTGAGCAATATATTTTTTCACGCAAATAGAGCAGATGACGCAGATAAAAAATCCATCAACCAAAATAATCCGCGGGATTCGCGCCATCGGCGAGCAACTTTTTTCTGCATTTTATCTTTGTGTTTCTTTCTTGAGCAATCTGCGAACACCCTTTTTCATAAATGTATTTTCCTACATTTTTTGTTCTCCCCAGTTTTCTCTGTCGAGGCTGCGGTACTGGATAGCTTCTGAAAGGTGGTGGGCCAAAACAGGTTCACTGTCTTCGAGGTCGGCAATGGTGCGGGCAACTTTCAAAATGCGATCGTAGGCACGGGCCGATAAGCCCAGCTTTTCCATGGCCGTTTTGAGTATTTGGGAACCAGCCGAATCGGGACAAGAGTACGTGCGCAACATTTTGGAGCTCATTTGCGCATTGCAGTATACACCTTCGGCCTCTTCAAAACGTTTGGCTTGTATTTGCCGGGCATTAATTACCCGTTGCCTTATTTCGGAGCTGCTTTCCGATGGTGGCGCAGTGGACAGTTTTTCGAAAGGCACAGGAATAACCTCAAGGTGAATGTCGATACGATCGAGCAAGGGACCCGATATGCGGTTAAGGTATTTGGTAACCATGCCCGGACCGCAAACACATTCACGCGTGGGATGATTGTAGTAGCCACAAGGACAAGGGTTCATGCTGGCTACCAACATTACACTGGCCGGATACTCGACCGAAAAACGAGCGCGCGAAATGGTAATGCGGCGGTCTTCGAGCGGTTGGCGCATCACTTCCAATACTGCTCGTTTGAATTCGGGTAATTCGTCGAGAAAAAGCACCCCGTTGTGCGCCAGTGAAATTTCGCCGGGTTGTGGATATGAGCCGCCGCCAACTAAAGCTACATCGCTAATGGTGTGGTGAGGCGAGCGAAATGGTCGTTGGGTGAGCAGTGAGGTGTTTTTATCGAGGTGACCAACCACCGAATGAATTTTGGTGGTTTCCAATGCCTCGTGCAAGGTAAAGGGAGGCAATATTGAGGGAATGCGTTTGGCCAACATGGTTTTTCCTGCTCCGGGAGGGCCTATCATGATAATGTTATGTCCTCCGGCAGCAGCTACTTCGAGCGCTCGCTTCACATTTTCCTGTCCCTTTACATCCGAAAAGTCCATGTCGGAGTGCATTACGTTTTCTAAAAATTCTTTGCGGGTATCCACTATGGTTTGTTCCAGTTCACATTTATTCTCAAAAAAATCGATGACCTGCCGAATATTTTCAACACCGAATATTTTCAGTTTATCGACCACGGCTGCTTCTCGGGCATTTTGTAAGGGAAGAATTAAACCTTCGAAGCCTTCGGCACGAGCTTTAATCGCTATGGGCAGTACTCCCTTTATGGGCATCAGGCTTCCGTCGAGCGAAAGTTCTCCCATAATGACGAAGTGTTCTAGTTTGTCGGTGGTAATTTGTTCTGAAGCTGCTAATATGCCAATGGCCAGTGGTAAATCGTAAGCCGATCCTTCTTTGCGGATATCGGCGGGCGCCATGTTGATAATTACTTTATAGCCGGGAAGTTTATAGCCGGTTTCGCGTAAGGCCGAATCGATGCGCTGCTGGCTTTCGCGAACCGACACATCGGGCAATCCAACAATGTGAAACTTGATTCCTCGACTTACCGTTACTTCAATGGTTATGGTTGTGGCATCGATGCCCTGAACTGCACTACCAAAGGTTTTTACTAACATAATGAGCGTATTTTTCGTTTAAAATACAAAATACTTTTTTAGCCTGCATAAAAGGGGTCTTAATTCAACTCATTTTTTAACGAATGTGCCTTTTTTTCAATTGAATGGATAAAAAATGAAATTGTTAATTTTACCGGAGCATTTTTTAGCTACCTGAAACAAATATATGTACGGAAAGTCGCTAATAATTAGCATGAATTGCATTAAATAGTTCTTCTTTTTGTGGGGGTAAACAATAAAAGCTAGGTTACTTAAGTCTTAAAAATAACTTATCTTTGTTTATTAAATTTTAGATAGAAAGTCATGGGAAATTTTTTTCATACTCCAAAAGCAAAACAATACAACCTTCAACCCCGTTTTTGGGATCCGGAGAAAGAAGAACGCGAGAAACGCGATCGACGTCGCAATGCCGAAATGGGAGTTAAAAACGACGACAGTACTTACCAGCCTTATATTTCGCGGGGCGAATTCAAAAGCGGTTTATCAAAAAAAAAGTTGGGGGCTAATAGTCAACGAAAATCAAATATTCGACTTTTGATACTTGTTACCCTGCTGGCCTTAATGGTTTACCTAATTCTCAAATAAGGAGGCAAAGTGTCCGATATAATTCATTTACTCTCCGATTCGGTTGCTAACCAAATTGCTGCCGGTGAGGTAATTCAACGCCCAGCCTCGGTAGTTAAAGAGTTGGTAGAGAATGCCATCGATGCGGGAGCAACAAAAATACAGGTTTGGTTAAAAGATGCCGGACGCACCCTTATTCAGGTTAGCGATAACGGGAAAGGTATGTCGCCTACCGATGCGCGCATGGCTTTTGAACGGCATGCTACCTCAAAAATCAACAGTGCCTCCGATTTATTTGCCATCAGAACCATGGGTTTTAGGGGCGAAGCGTTGGCTTCAATTGCTTCGGTTGCCGATGTTGAGTTGAAAACAAAATCAATAAACGACGAGTTGGGAACTTTTATTCACATTTCGGGATCCGAATTGATAAAGCAAGAACCGACTTCGACCAATACCGGAACAATGTTTTGTGTGAAGAACTTGTTTTTCAACGTTCCAGCCCGTCGTAAATTTCTGAAAAGTAACACCACCGAGTTAAAACACACCATCACCGAAATACAGCGTACTGCGCTCGCTAATCCCGAAATTGCATTTTCGCTTTATCATAACGAGGTTCCGGTTTACGATTTGCCGCCGGCCAATTTTCGCAAACGCATTGTGAACATGTTTGGAAACAACATGAACCAAAGCCTAGTAACGGTTGTCAGTGAAACTTCGATGACTTCAATTACCGGTTTTGTTGGCCAACCAAAGTTTGCCCGTAAAAGTTTTGGCGAACAGTTTTTCTTTGTGAATGGACGCTACATGAAACATCCTTTTTTCCATCGTGGCGTGATGCAAGCTTACGATAAAATATTGCCCCACGATATGATTCCGGCCTATTTTATTGCATTTGAAATTGATCCTGCCAATATCGATATCAATATTCATCCCACCAAAACCGAAATTAAATTTGAAAATGAAAGTGCCATTTGGCAGCTTTTACATGCCGCTGTACGCGAGGCACTCGGTAAGTTTAACGTGACTCCAAGTATCGATTTTGATCAAAGCGGTAACTTTGATATGCCTATTTCGCCAAAAAGTACAGAGGGACTGAGGGCGCCCGAAATCAGTGTCAATCCCAATTATAATCCCTTCGAACAACAAAGCTATACTGTACCTTCGAAAGGTTTTTCCAATAACAATAGAATGCCGCCTCCCGATAATTGGGAAAAGCTTTATGGAAATGATGAACCGGTTTTCGAAATGAAAAATGAACCTGAAATAGAGCAATCTTTGTTTTCGGGACAACAGCACACGATTAACGATTCATCGAAAAACTTCATCATTTTCAAAAATAAATACATTCTTACCCCTGTAAAATCAGGTTTAATGGTAATTGATCAACGAAGAGCGCACCAACGTATTTTGTTTGAGCAGTTTATGATAACGCTTACCAACGAAGATACGGTGTGTCAACAGTTGCTTTTTCCCCAAACATTGGAGATGAACTCGTCCGATGCTACCCTGTTGCGCTCTATGCTCGACGATCTCAATATTATTGGGATCGATATCAGAGAGTTTGGCCCCGATACGTTTATAATTAACGGTTTTCCTGGTTACCTTGATGATACTAACGCCAAAGCGATTGTTGAATCGATGCTTGAAAGTTATAAAAGCACAGCAAGCGATTTAAAGGAAAAAGCTCGCGAACACATTGCCATTTCGTTGGCTATTGCTTCGTCAATTAATTATGGTCAGCAACTAAACAATGCCGAAGCGGCCACTTTAATTGATAACTTGTTTGCTTGTCAAACGCCCAATTTTTCACCAACAGGAAAGCCGGTAATCGAGATCATAAATACCGATGAAATTGAAAAACGATTGAAATGATTGACAGCTTGTCAGTTTTAACACTCAAATTGGCACATAAAACCTATTGGTTTAAAAGTTGTTTAAATGAAAACAAATTGAAATAAACTATATGAATTCATTCCGTTCGCCATTTGCGCAAATACCGCAGGTGACCAAAAACCTAATCATCATAAATGTAATTTTTTATTTGGCTACCGTAGTTCTTGAAACCCGTGGCATCAGCCTTACCCGAATATTGGGGCTTTTTTACCCGGGGTCGGACTACTTTAGGCCTCACCAGATTTTTACTCACATGTTTATGCACGGAGGTATAGGTCACCTATTTTTCAATATGTTTGCCTTGTATATGTTTGGAAGGGTGCTCGAAAGTGTTTGGGGGCCAAGGCGTTTTTTGTTTTTTTATTTGGTAACTGGCTTGGGAGCTGCCGCATTGCACTCTTTTGTTAATTACATCGAAATTGCACCCATGGTTAAATCCATCACCGCTTTTTCGAATACACCAACACCCGAATTATTCTCTTCATTTATAAATAAATATCAGAGCACCGTTCAAAATATGGGGTTTAGCCGCCCATCGGTTTTGGAGTTTCTCGCCCGATGGCGAGATATGCCCGGATCGTCGGCGTACGAGATGGAGGCTGTTAGCTTTTTAGAAAAGTTGAAACAAACCCGCATGAACATCCCAACAATTGGAGCTTCGGGTGCCGTATTTGGGGTATTGCTCGGATTTGGAATGCTTTTTCCCAATACCCAATTGATGCTTCTTTTTCCTCCTATTCCTATCAAAGCAAAATATTTTGTAATAGGCTACGGATTAATCGAATTGTTTTTAGGTTTATCGCAATCGGGAAGCAATGTGGCTCACTTTGCTCACCTTGGAGGAATGATTTTTGGATTTATACTAATAAAATACTGGAACAAAAACACAAAAACATTTTATTAATTAGCCAATGAATATTTGGGACGAAATAAAACATACATTTAAAAATGGGTCGATTGTAACACGGCTCATCTACGTTAATTTAGCTGTATTTTTAGCGCTTCGTATTGTGGTGGCCATTTCAAGCCTCTTTAATGTCGATGTGCAAATTTTACCATGGTTGGCGCTGCCTTCCGATATTGCCACATTGCTAACCCGCCCGTGGACCCTACTTACTTACATGTTTCTTCATTTCGATTTTCTCCATATTTTGTTCAATATTTTGTGGTTGTATTGGTTTGGAAAAATATTTCTTAACTATTTCGATGAAAAAAAGCTTTTGGGGATTTACCTCATAGGCGGCCTTAGCGGAGGAGTGTTTTATATAATTGCCTACAATGTTTTTCCGGCTTTTGAAAATGTAGCAGCGGGCGGTTTATTGCTTGGGGCATCGGCATCAATTATTGCTATTGTGGTGGCAACAGCCGTATATGTGCCCAATCTTCAGTTGCATTTATTTCCCATCAGCGCATTGTTTGGCCCAATTAAAATAATTTGGATAGCCTTAATTTCGGTACTGATTTATTTCATTGGCATTGCCGGAACAAATGCCGGGGGCAACATTGCCCACCTAGGTGGAGCATTGTGGGGTTATTTGTACATGGCGCAATTAAAAAAAGGCAACGATTTTATGTCGAAGTTTAATAATATTGTATTCAATATTGAGCGGCTTTTCAAAAAGAAAAACAAACTTAAGGTGAGCTATCGACGAAGTGAATCACAAAATATGAACGATTGGGATTACAATAAAAAGAAGAAAGTTGAAAAAGATAATATCAACGTAATATTAGACAAAATTGCCAAATCGGGTTACGATAGTCTTAGTAAAAACGAAAAAGAAGTTTTATTCAAAATGGACGGAAAAGGAAAACCGAATTAAAACGATAAATAGTGATTTTTTGAATAAATCTAACTTTTAAGTGCATCCGATGATCACATTTTTCAAATTTAGATAAGCACTTGTCTTTCTTACAATAATATTTTCAACATCCATTACGTAATGTGAATAAACGACTCCTTGTTCTTTCGTATCTCTTTGTATATAAGCTTGCAACTCTCTTCGCTATTCATTATAGTTTATCCTGATTTCAATCACATGGTTTAGATATTAATTATGAACACCAATCATTTCGTACCAAAAAAACCATTTGGGATATTTTATGCTTAACAGAAATATTGTGCGGTTTGTTTAAAATAGCAAAAAACACCCTTGCAAGCATCTGCTGTTTAGTCGATTGCTAATATGGTACAAAGTTTTTCTGATTTGGGACACTTTAAAAGAATTCTGTTGGCATATTTGCGGGAATAATTTTTGGCGAATTAAATAATACACATGCTATTTTTTATCTTCTTATTTTTCCAATCGCATTCGATCATCGCGATTTTGATTTTGACAATTATTTTGATGTCAGTGTCTTTTTACTATATTAAAATTGCTGAAAAACCAGTACCTGTTTGTTCAATCCAAAGAACAATGCCGTTTGTTAAATTGCTCGGTTTTGCACCAAACGGAAAAAAAAATACGATATCAATACATAAAACATAACGCATAAATAGCGCCAATTTTCACCAAAGATATCATTAGCAGAAAAACACATTAAATTTTTATAAAATACATTTAAATGGAACAAAATTACTTAAATCGTAATTCAATGACACAATCGCCTCACGAGCGAAAATTGGCCACACATGTTAGCTGGCAAAATAATGCTGGCAACACCAGTTGCATTAATATGAGGCATTTTTTGGCTTCTACCTTTTTGAAAACAAAAAAGAGCTTTGCACTACTGTTGTTTATCTGCTTTATTGCAACCAACAATTTGTCCGCCATTAATGGTGGTGGTTTTAACTACGACCGAACACTCAGGGATGTTACATGGAACAGCACCGAACACTGCCTTGAATTTAGCGTTCTTATTATGGATGACTTTGGAGATGGGAGAAATGAATGGGTAGACAACGCTTACGTATATATTAACGGGGAAAATGTTTTTGATATTGGAGGCCCCGGAGCAAACGAAAGAGCATGTAATACCGATGAAACTGCGCATCCCAGAATTAGGTGGCAAGTAAGTTCACCCAACGGCAAAGTTTTTATTCGTGCGCAGGGTGTATCATCCAGTGCTAATGATTGCCCACCTTCATGGCGAAACACTCCCTTTACCGACTATTATATTGGAAGTTACGGCAGCGGTGATTATTTTCAGTGTAGCGAAATTCCAGGATACGTTGGAGATCACTATCAGTATGCTAGGTTTCGCTGGTATCCTACCGAACCATTGTGGGGTGGTCAAATATCAGTTAAATTAACAAGCGTAAGGATAATTGAACAAGAGACGGGACAAACAAAATACGTTGATGATTTTGAAAAAAGCACAAACGTAATTATGCCTTCGTCTCCATCCGACCAGAGTATTAGCGATGGAACCATACAGCCGGGTGGCGAACTTAAATTTATAACCAGTGCCAGCGGCGCAAGTGCTTTTACATTGAAGAAAAATTGGGGACTAGAAACCAAATCGGGTTCAAGCGCTACGTTTACTGGAAAGTACATTAAAAGTGAATCGGAATTTCTGAACGGGGTTTCATTCGGTTTCGATGTACAAAAAACATACGGGAGCGGAGATAAAACCAGTACTTTTGCGTGGTCTTCGAGTAGAACAGTCACTTCACAACGCACCGGTGTATTTACCAATCGGCTGGAAGCTTGGCTACTTACCTGCGGCGAGGTTAAGTTAAACTGGCAAATTAAAAACCCGAATACCACTAGCGTTAATACAGAGGCTTTCGACCTACAGGTACGAAAAAACGGAGGCGGTTGGATAAATATTCCAAACTCTGTTGATTATAATAGCATTAATGGTGGCACTACAACGTATGAGTTTACTTATCAATTACCATCTAACGAATTAAATAAAGGCTTTGTTGATTATGAGTTCCGTGTTAAACGCAAATTTGCCGACTGGGACGACAGTTCTTTTGGCAACGTGGCATCCAACAGCAACCTGTTTCAACGGAATAAAGGAATGCGAATCAATACCAACTACAAAGAATTAGCCAACATTTCAATTACCGAAGGCAAAGATAATTACCCACGCCTGAGATGGAATTTTACGACTAACGGCATCGAATGTAACGACAATATTACCATGAAATTAAAGATTGGTGATACCGAAACAGTGATCCCTAAAGACTCCATTCTCAAGAGCAATGCCGGATACCAGAGTACGCCAAGTGATGGAATGATTGCTTGTTCACCCCAACGCTACTCCCTGATATTGCAGTATGGCAGCTTGCCTGCCGTAACTTATTTGGTAAACAACAACTACGTTTTTCAACCAGAGGGCAAGCGTCAATTTGAAAAAATAGTTGCTTCGAAAGGTTATTACTCCGATTACAACTCCATAAAATGGTATTTGCTAAAAAATTGGGACGAGTTCGATAGTTTCCAACTAACACGAAGGTTACTCAGTTCAAAAGATACATCGTTTGTAACACTGGCAGAGTTCTCGCACAAAAGGGGACAATTACTTTACAGTTACGATGACTACAACATTAATGCAGGTATGTATTATGAATATAGAGTTGAAGGACTTTATCGTTGCGACGAAAATGGAGGAAGCCTTTCATCTCCTATTGAGGTTGGTTTTTCACAACCTTATGGTTCATTATCAGGTCGCATTACTTATGCGGGTAGCTCAGCAGTTAAAAATGTGAAAGTTGGCTTGAACACAGCCGATGCATTAAAAGGAAACCGCGAACTTGAGTTCTCTTCATCACGTGGAAATAGTTATGCCGAAGTGCCAGGCAATAGCCATTTTTTCAGCCCCGAAGGCTTCAGCTTTCAAACTTGGATTAAACTTTCATCTGCTAAAAATGGATATATCCTCAACAGCAAAAACATCAATCTGTCATTACTAGGCAATGCTCAATATTTGCAAGTAAGTATGACTGGCGGTTCAAAAGTTGTCAAATCGACCAACAACGTTATTCCGGTGGGGAGTTATTGTCACCTAACAATTACTGCCAAACCGGTATCTGCAAACAATAAATCGTACGAAGTCAGTATCTATATTAACGGAGAGCTTAACGTAAGCGAAACCATTAACCTATCGAGTCCGCTTGCCGCAAATACTTTGTCTGTTTTTTTCGGTAACATATCCAAAGGCCCTAATTCGGCTCAGTACATGTTTAATGGAACGATGGACGATATTCGACTTTGGGACAAAACACTAACAGCCGAAGAAGTTTCATTGAATAGCGACCGCATACTAAGCGGCAAAGAAGCTGGGTTGGTAGCGTATTTCAAATGCGACGAAACCAATGACATTAATTCCGACCTGTTTGATTGCTCGTCCGAGGGAGTAAGCTTCAACGGCAACCATTCTAAAAAAGGTTCGGGCGTAAACCGTCAAGATGTGCCCCTCAGCGCATCGCACCTAAGTATAAAAGGAATTACCGACGAAAATGGGATTTACCAAATAACCAATGTTGTTCCCTACACAAACGAAGGAACAACCTATATTGTTACACCCGAATTTGGCATACACAAATTCGACCCAAACAAACGTCCTCTCTATTTCAGTCCCGCATCAAAGGTTTTCAACAACGTTGATTTTACCGATGTGTCGTCGTTTGCTGTGCGTGGTATTATCACTTATAGTAATTCTGAATATCCGGTTGATAGTGCCTATATTTATATTGACGGAAGCATAGCCAGCAAAGATGGAAAGCCGGTATTATCGAATACTCAAGGTGAATTTACAGTTGATGTTCCAATTGGGAATCATTTTATTGAGGTACAAAAGCAAGGGCATACTTTTGCCAATAATGGGCGTTTTCCGCTCGACCCAAAAAATATTGGTACAAAGTATAATTTCCAAGAAGACATGAGTGGTTTCGTTTTTACCGACCAAACAACAGCCCGCCTTATGGGTCGTGTAGTTGGTGGTGAAATACAAAACACCAAACCGCTGGGTTTCGGATTGAGTAATGCGAACATTGGGAAGGCAATAGTTACCCTACAGGCGGTGAACGACACTTACAAACTTTCTATTTCGCCAAACGATTCAACAACAACAGGTGTTATTGGAGGAAAGGAAAGTATAACCAAGTTCAAAAAATACTCGGCCGATGTTCGAAATGTGATCGAAATAGAAACCAACGCCGAGACAGGTGAGTTTTTGGCAGTTTTGCCGCCAATACCCTACAATGTAATTGGCGTGAAAACAGCCGATTTTGAAGATGGGGCAGGCGACCTAGTCATTGATTTTGACTATAGCAAAACAACAATAAAAATGAATACCATTCAGGCACAGAAAGTTGAATATACCGACTCGACAAATAAAGTCCATTCATTTGCTTATCACGATAGCCTGAAAATTACCAAATACAACGAACCTACAATTACCGTTAAGGATAAAAGTGCAACTAAGGGAGCATTTGGCGACAGTGTATATATTTACCGCAACTTCACTACAAGCACTTTCGACTCAATAAAACTCTATACCATTATGCCCAACGGTAGCGTTCAATACACTTTGAACTACCCCGTATTTACACAGGATAAGTCAAAATATGCTTGGGAGGTTTCTGCTTTCGAAGAATATAGAAATACCGATGGCGAAGATGTGATTTTCGATAATGTTCCTTTAGCCGGAGAAACAATTAATATTACCAACGGATTGGCTTCAAATCAAGTAATTTTTGAGTACAATGAAGCCACTGGTGAAGTAGGTGAACAAATTTCGCAAACAGCCTCCGAATCGGCAATAACACTCGATGCAGAAGGAAAAAGAAATTTCAAATTCAATACTGGATTGCCTAACCTAAGCGGCGACAATTTGCTGGCCGTTAAACTCACGCTAAACAAAAATGGTGAAAATTTTGTGTGGAACAACGGTTTGCCTGATGGAGTTGATTTTAAAGGATACCTTATGGGGCAAGTAACCAGCAGTGGTAACAATTTTATCACCAAAGGTCCCGATGCGGTTGATATTATATTGCCCGACCCTCCAGGCTCCTACAGCTTTGCTTTTATCGAAAAAGGAACTAGCATTACCGCTTCACACACCACAAGTTATAACTTTGAGGTTACCGAAGAAGCTTTTGTAGATTTAAACATAGGTCTCAAAGTAAAAACGGCAGCAGGTATTGGTTTTGAAGTTATCTCCGAAAACGGGATTATTGCCAGCTTGGGAACAACCCTCGGCAGTAAACAGTTTAGAGAAGAAGGTAACACGTGGTCGACAACCTATAACTTTAACGAGCAGGTTAATACCAGTGGCGACGTAGCTTTTATAGGCTCCGATGCCGATGTGTATATTGGTCGTTCACAAAACCGAATATTTGGACAAGTGCGCCAACTGGCACTTTATCCTATAGCCGATGACCCCAATGATAATCCAATAGACCCAATCGAAACGGGAAACTATCGTCTGTTTATGAAAGAAAAAACAGCCGTTGGCGACGAATTTGCGACTATGTTTTCTTATACCCAAGGGCATATCATCAACTCGCTAATACCAAATACAAAACTACTTCGTAATAACTTGATAAGGTATTACAACGGTATTTTGCCCGAAGCAGGAACACCAGCAGGACAGCAATTTGCAGAAAGTTTGACTTTTGTAGATGATTTAGGCGAAAACGTTGAAGTGGTTTACCTTAGTAATAAGGCTACTGCCGACGACGATTTTGGGCAATTAGGAACCTATACAGCGTATCGTAAACCCGGTAGCACCAAACCTGTAGCCGACGAAGTGTTGGCCTACAACAACTGGATTGCATCGTGGGAAAAAACAATCAGCGACAATGAAGAATCGAAAATTGCATTGTTTGATAACCGCTCTACGTTAGAAAAAGAAAAAATGATGTACAATCGCTCGTTTAACTCAGGCGTAAATATATCAGAATCAATTAATACCGAATACGGACACATGTCGTTTAAAGAAAAAAACAACGTTTTATTCGGATCAATTACAGCAACTGGAGGTTTTTCATATAACGACTTAACCGGGGTTGAAGCCGGTCTTACCATCGGTTTTGAAGATACATGGGGAGATATTCGGGAGAATGAGAATACTGCTACTATAACATTTGGCTATGAGTTGTCCGAAGATGGTGGTGACTACACAATGGGTGTAAACGATGCCATTACTGTCGATATCTACAAACCCATAGAAGACAATATGATGGAAGTGATTAATAGCGGTAGCCTAAAAAACCCAATTAATACACTACGTGGTTATACTTTCCGTACCCGTGCCGGACAAACCTCTTGTCCTTTTGAGCCCGGAGACAGTACCTTGTATTATGCAAAAGACGGAAAAAAACAGCTTCTAAATTACGGCACCTTTCAAATTGAAAAGCCTGAAATTTATATTAATAGCAGTAAAATTGCCACGGCCGAAAGTATTCCAGCTGGACGCGAAGCAACTTTCTTAGTGCAAATGCAAAACATGAGTGAAACAAAAAATGCTGTTCCCTATCAACTTACAGTTGGCGATTATTCAAACCTAAACGGTTTAATCTTGAGCATTGACGGAACACCACTCACTCAACCGCGCGAATATACTATTGAATATGGAGAGCAACTTACAAAAACACTGAGAGTGAAGCAAAGCACATTAGATGCTCTTGAATACGACGATGTGGAACTTGTATTGTCTTCAACCTGCGATGATTCAGATTTAACATCATCAAGTGCAACACTAAGCGTTAGCTTTATGCCATCATCAAGCCCAGTGATGCTTAAGGCAAATACAAGTTTGGTTAATCGTTATCAACTTGATGAAAAACAGGGCAAAGTAAGCTTTACTATTTCCGATTACGACCGTACGTTCAAAGACTTCGTTTTTATTGGTTTGCAACAAAAACGTAAAGGCGAAAACTGGCCCATCGGATATGTCAGGGAATTTATTATCGATAACACGGAACACCCTGTTAGCGAAAGCCCTACCACACGCGAATTGGTTGCTGGAGCTACTTGTCAATACACCATTGAATTTGGTGAAATTACGCCTTCGGATGGAGAATATGTTTTCCGTGCCGTAGCGGTAAGCAAAAATAACATCACCAATTCAAGCGACGAAATTACCATTGTGAAGGATGTGAGAAACCCCGAATTACTGGGTAATGCTTCGCCTGTAACTGGTATTTTGAACGCTGGTGGCGAAATTTCAATCACCTTTAACGAGGACATTCAAACCGGAATGATTTCGAAAAATAATTTCAAAATCACAGGTATTTTGAACGAATCAATTCGCCAAGAACCTACGGTTGGAGTTGGATTCGACGGAAGTGCACTGGCATTTACTGAATTGCCAATCTATACTAGCGGGTCGTTCACCATCGAAGCATGGTTCAAACGCCCACAAAACACCGAAGGAACTATATTTGCTTACGGCGAAGGTTTCAATTTCATCTCACTGGGCTTCGATGCTTCGGGCCACGCCATTGTTACCATTGGCGACGAAACCAAAATTTCGGACAATGCAATTACAGCGTCTGAAGTATGGAAACATGTTGGCTTAGCATACAATAGGGCTCAAAACACTGTTTCGCTTTACATTGCTGAAGGAAGCAACACGCTCACTCCTTTCCAAAGTGTTTTATTTTCACAGCAACCCGCTATGCACGGCAAACTCTATGTTGGAAATAATGCCTTAGGAAATAGCGGATTCAATGGAGCAGTTGGACTACTGCATTTTTACGCTGAAGCACGTACTTTGAACGCCATTACCAATTCGAGGTATTTAACCAAATCGGGCAACGAACCTAATTTGATTGGCTTATGGGAAATGGAAGAAGGCGAAGGCTTAATTGCACGCGATAAAGCCCGTTCACGACACCTAACCCTCAATGCCTCATGGTATATCTATCCTTCGGGAAAATCACTGGCCTTCAATGGCACAAGCGACTATGCCGTTATTCCTTCGGGAACCTATCCGTTTGTACCTTACGATAATTTTACTTGGGAATTTTGGTTCAAAGCCGAAAATCAAGGGGAAGCTACTTTATTGTCGGTGGGTGAATCAATCCATATTGGCTTCAATGCCAACAAACAGTTAATGCTGAATGTGAAAGGTGAAACACAAGTTTTGGCAACAGCTAACTTGCTCGATAACCAATGGCACCATTTTGCCCTGTCGGTTAAACGCACAGGCAATACCAACGCTATTATTGATGGTAAAGTTAGTACATCATTCAACAGCAGTCTCTTCAGTAAAACTGTTGATGGTATTTACTGCCTTGGAGCAAAATATGAAACCGAATCAGGACAGACCACCTATTCTAAATACTTTAAAGGAAATATTGACGAACTGCGCGTATGGCAATCGGCACTGCCCACCGATGCGCTTGTGCTGAATAAAAACAGCAAATTGCGTGGCACCGAACCCGGCTTGCTTGCCTACTACCCATTCGAAACTTACAGTAAACAAGACCAAACATGGGAAGTTTTCGAAAGTTTAAATGATATGGTAACTCCATCGCTTGAGGTAGAAAACATGTTAGCCACAAGCGACCTATGCGCACCAATGAAAAGTGCCCGTCCGGTAAGCGATGTTTCGTTCAGTGTTGTACCATCCGACCGAAAAATTGTACTGAATTTGCTTGAAGAAGACTATAAACTCGAAGGGGTTACATTGACTATCTCGGGCAAGGAAATCTACGATATGCACAATAACTCGTCAAGCGTTATTACTTGGACAGCCTATGTAAACCGCAATGCACTGAACTGGCAAACCGACGTTATTGACCTCAAAATTGCTCAAGGCGAAGGACAAATATTTAAGGCGACAATATCCAATAGTGGCGGCACAGCAGCCGATTATCAAATTGGCAACCTGCCTTCGTGGATAACTGTAAGTACGCTTTCGGGAACATTGCAGCCACTTGCTTCAAAAGAATTGACATTCACAATTCCTAAAAGCATTAATATTGGTTCTTATGAAACTTCGATAACATTAACCGGATCAAATAACGTACAGAAAATTCTTCCTGTGTTATTAAGAGTAACAGGAAAACGTCCCGATTGGGCTGTTAACCCTAGCGACTTTGAACATTCGATGACCGTTACCGGGCAAATTCTTATTGAAGAAATGCCACAAGAAGATACCAGTGACTTGCTAGCTGCATTCATCAATGGTAAATGCGTTGGACTAATTTCACCTCAATATGAACCAGCTTATCAAACGTACTTTGTATTTATGAACATTTGGGGAGATACCGAAGAAATGAACAAGGACATCTCTTTCAAATTGTGGGATGCCGGAACAGGTCAAATCTATCCAGTTATTGAAACAAACCTCAACAGTGAAAGCATCTACATGCAATTTGTTGCCGATGATTTTGTTGGTATGCCCGACAATCCTGTTTCTTTCAATGCCCGCGACGTAATCGAACAAGCATTTTTGCTGAACAAGGGGTGGAACTGGATTTCTTTCAACGTTGAAAATGATAAACCAAAACTGTTGGATCAATTCAAAACAAATGCTCAGGGCTTTGGAATTCAATTGAAAGCCAATAAAGGCACATTCATTAACAACTCGGGGTCAAGTTGGGGCGGTTCTCTATCAACACTTAGCAATACCGAAGGTTATTTGTTAAAGACAACACAAGCTGCAACACTCAAAATTACAGGTAAAGCGATTGAACCCTTGGCTGTTCCAATCACCTTGTCTCCTAATAAATGGACATGGATTGGTTACACTCCACAATTCTCGTTGCCTGTTTCCGAAGCGTTGGCCGGAATTGCCAACCCACAAACAGGAGACCAGATTAAAGGACGAAAAGGATATCAAATCAGAAGCACTAACGGTTGGGTAGGTAGTTTAGGCACTATGGAACCTGGACTTGGGTACATGTACAAATCGGGAAATAATGATGCCGTTTCGTTCAATTATCCCAATGTTCCATCAACACACAAAAGTTCATCAATACTGAATACTGAAGAGCAAATTGTTGAGCCGCATTGGATAAGCGACAATTACCGTTATGCAAATTCAATGACCGTAACCGCATCGGTGTTTATCGATAACGAAGAAATGCTTAATGGCCCAATCGAAATTGCTGCCTTCAGCGGCGATGAGTGTCGAGGAAGCGTTGTTATGCAATACATTTCAGGTTTTGATCATCCGTATATGGGTTTCTTGATGGTTCACGGAGAAAACAATGATCCATTGCACTTCCGTGTTTACGATCATTACTCCAAAACAGGATATGTGGCCTCGGAACAAATTTCATTCCTTACTGATTCCACTTTTGGAACTGTAGATAACTTGTATGCACTGAGTCTATTAACGGGAGAAAATGAGATTGACAATGAGCGCATCCAAATTTACCCTAACCCGGTAGAAACAAACTTGTTCATCACACACAGTTTGGAATTACTGGATCAAGTTGAAATTATGGATATAAGCGGAAGGGTATTAACCGTCGAGAAAAACTTCAAGCTCAAATCAATTGACGTTTCTTGGTTAAGTCCCGGTTCTTATTTCTTAAGAGTTACTGCTTCAGGGCAAACAAGCGTTTATAAATTTATCAAAAAATTGCAATAACAATGAAGAATAACACAAGCTATAATTATTGCAGAAGGAACCTACCAGTGATGCTTTTTAGCATCCTGGTATGGATTCTTTCCATAACGGCAGTGAAACCTGCAACAGCACAGAGTCGTTGGAATGAAGATATTAATGCATTCGATAATTTCATGACCATTACTGGCTATATTTTGTTGAACGGTGAAGAATTGACAAGCGAACAAATTGAAGTGGCTTGTTTTATCGACGATCAATGTAGGGGAACTATCTGGCTCAAGCCAAATGATTATCTGGGACACTCTCATGCTTGTTTTCTTTCAATTTGGGGAAGTTCATCGGATAATGGTAAGCCCATAACTGTAAAGATATACGACCATACAACGTCAATTGAGTATGAAACCAACGAAAAACCGCCTTTTCAGTACAATGAATATATTGGAATCGAAAGTCCGTATGAATTTACAATAACAACAGTTGCTACATACAATATTGCTTTTCCGCTCTCCGAAAACGGTACAGTAACAGGTAATGTAACAAGGTCTCTTTCTGGAGAAGCAGTTGCACTGACCATTACCCCCGATAACGGATATGAACTCAATGCAATTTCGGCCTTCAAAACTGGAGCTCAAGCAACAACAATTCATCTTTCGGGAACTGGTAACATGCGCACTTTTACAATGCCAGGCCATAACGTAACGATACAAGTTTCGTTTAAAAAAACGGCCGATCAGTTGAAAGTTGAAGAGGCGAAATCATTGATTCAAAATGCCTCGTTTATTGCAGCACAAACTTCGGCCACAACACAAGCTAATTTACTAACTTGGTTGGTTGAACGCATTAATAGTGTCATTCGTTCAACTAATGTTGTTGTAAGGGCATCGGATGTTACAATTGGTGGTTTTACTGCGGCCAAAACAGGAACCGAAGATAAGCTCGCAGGTACAAACGGAGAATTTACTTTTTCGGTTTCGTTGAAAAAAGGCAATAGTTTGGTTGAAAACGTGGCCAATAAAGAAGGTGAAATTACGGCTTCGTCTGTTCTTGCAATAAGCATCGGAACATTTGAATACGGAAGTGTTAGCAGTGATAAAAACATA
Organism: Prolixibacteraceae bacterium; assembly: GCA_035271585.1. Taxonomy (GTDB): domain Bacteria; phylum Bacteroidota; class Bacteroidia; order Bacteroidales; family Prolixibacteraceae; genus Roseimarinus. Next base: position 20,654 of record DATERL010000209.1, on the reverse strand, counting down.
GCAACAGCAAGCGAAACAGTTACACTGACAATTTCGCCCAATGAAGGTTATGATCTCAACACGGTTTCGGCTTACCAAACAGGAAATTCTGCGATAACTGTTTCTTTATCGGGAACTGGAAAAACACGCACTTTTACCATGCCCGCATATAATGTTACAGTGAATGCTTCGTTCAAAAAAACAGCCGATCTTCTGGCAGTCGAAACAGCCAAGTTAATGATAGAAACTTCGTCGTTTGTTGCACCACAGGCCTTGGCAACAACACAGTCTGAATTGCTATCATGGTTGATTAGTAAAATCAACACACTGATTAGCTCAACAGGCATTATCGTTACGCCATCTAATGTGACCATAAGTAGCTTCACGGCTGCTGAGGAAGGAAAAGAAGAGAATCTTCTGGGAAATAATGGTGCTTTTATCTTTTCACTATCGCTGATAAAAGGCAGCAGTCCCGAAGCAAATGTGACCAATAAAGCGGGCGAAATTATCGCTTCTCAGGCTTACAATGTAAGCATCGGAACACCTGAAAACGGAAGTATTAGCAGCAATAAAAGCATTGCCTTAGTAGCCGAAACAGTTACATTAACATTTTTAACTGATACCGGTTACCAACTCGATGTAATTTCAGCCTACCGAACGGGAAGCTCTGCCACAACTGTTTCTTTATCAGGAACTGGAAATATACGTACTTTCACCATGCCCGCATACGATGTTACGGTGAACACTTCGTTCAAGAAAACAGCCGATTTTATTGCCGTTGAAACTGCAAAACAAATTGTTGAAGCTTCGCCTTTTGTTGCACCTCAGGCATTGGTTACAACACAGGCTGAATTGTTGACATGGTTAGTTGGAAAAATCAACACACTCATCAGCTCAACTGGTATTACCGTTATATCATCGGATATTAACATAAGTAACTTCACGGCTGCTATACCTGGAGCAGAAGGAAATCTTTTAGGAACTAACGGTGCGTTTACCTTTTCCTTATTGCTAAAAAAAGGCAGCAGTCCCATTGCAAATGTGACCGACAAAACAGGCGTAATCTCAACAACTCCGGTTTACATCGTAAGCATTGGAACATTTGAAAACGGAAGTGTTGCTAGTAATAAAAAGATTTCAATTGAAGACGATATTGTTACATTGACAATTTTGCCCGATGACAGATATGAACTCGATGTGATTTCAGCCTACCAGACCGAAAGTTCTGCGATAAGCGTTTTTTTATTAGGGACAGGAAACGCACGTACGTTCACTATGCCCGCATACGGTGTTACGGTAAATGCGTCGTTCAAAAAAACAGCCGATTTTATGGCCGTTGAGGCAGCGCTACAAATTATCGAAACTTCCTTGTTTATTGCGCCACAGGCATTTGCTATAGCACAGGCTGATTTGCTAACATACTTAGTTGGAGAAATTAACACACTGATTAGCTCAACGGGCGTTACGCTTACCAATTCAGACATTACAATTGGTAACTTTAACCCAGCTACGGCAGGCGCCGAAAGCACGCCTTTGGGAGTAAACGGGAGTTTTAGTTTTGAGGCAACAGTGACCAAAGGAATTCATAGTTTAACTTCATCAGTAATAAGTGGAACCATTAACGCTACTGAATGGGTTAGTGCTCAAACTCCAATTATTGTTACCCAGCCGCAAAGCGCCACTTTTAACGTAGGCAACTTTGCAACAGCATTGAACATTGCGGCACAAGTAAGCGACGAAGGCCTACTTTCCTATCAATGGTATGCCAACACAACAAACAGCAACGTTGGCGGAACGCCTTTAGCAAATGGCACAAGATCATACTTTGCCCCGCTTACATTAACAACCGGGACTTTCTATTATTACGTGCAAGTAACCAATACAAACGCCAATGCAACCGGGCCGCAAACCGCAACAACAACTAGCGAGGTTGCCACAATTGTAGTATCGAAAATAAGCTTAAGGGCCACAAATTTTCAATATGATCCAATAACATCGACATATAATGGCATTGAGAAAAGTTTAAGCATTTCTTTTGTTGATGTATTTGCTGAAATTGGGGCAGTTACTGTTAAATACAACGGGAGCCATACTGCTCCAGTCAATGCTGGTACCTACGAAATTACAGTTGATGTTGCCGAAAGCAGCAACAATAATTCAATTGTTGGACTGTTATTGGGTAATTTGGAAATTGAAAAAGCGATGGTGACCATAACGGCCACAGACGGTAGCTACATTTATGGAAACACAATTCCAGCTGCTAATGCTTCTGTTACAGGTAAACCGATAAACGGCGACGATGTTAATTATTCAGTTGAATATCAACAAAAAGGAGTTGCTGTTAATCCTTTTGAACCTGGTGTTTACAATGTGGTTGTAACCCCGGGCAGCAACTACAATTACAATGTAATGCGGCACAACGGGATACTTGCAATAAACAAAATAACGCCCAATACGCCCTCTATTAACATCTCCAACATCACTTATGGTGAAACGCCTGAGCCTTTTTTAACAGGTGGTAGCAATCCTGGAGGTGCCGATACCCTGTTCGTTTATGCCGAAACACTGGATAGAACATTCACAACAAATGTTCCCACCGAAGCAGGTAATTATTGGGTGAGGGGCGTGCTGACTGGAACCAGTCTAAATCATGCTGATACTACGTTTGCTGTGCAATTTATCATTCAACCTAAAAGTGTTGAAGTAGTTTGGGAAAGCACCTCATTCGTCTATAATAATGCGCTGCAAGTGCCAACGGCATCGGCCGGCACACTGAAACTGACCGTTACCGGAGCTAAAACCAATGCAGGAGTTTATACCGCATCAGCATCAATGGCAAATGGTAATTATGCACTGACCAACTCCAGTGTACAATTCAATATTCATCCCAAAGAGGTTGAAGTGATTTGGGAAAACGCATTGTTTGTATTTAACAATGCCTTGCAAGTGCCTACCGCATTGGCCGACACACTGAGCTTGAACATTGCTGGAGCTCAAACCAATGTGGGAATTTATGACGCTTCGGCAACATGCGCAAACAGTAATTTTGTATTGACCAACATGAGCAAACAATTCAACATTGAACCCAAAGAGGTTGAAGTGGCTTGGGAAAACACTACGTTCACCTATAACAATGCCTTGCAAGTGCCCACAGCATCGGCCGATACAATAAAACTAATCGTTACAGGAGCTAAAACCGATGTAGGAAACTACTCTGCTTCGGCATCGTTGGCAAACGGTAATTTTGTGCTGACTAACACGAGTGTGGAATTTACCATTCAACCTAAAGAAGTTGAAGTGTTTTGGAGAAATACCTCGTTGGTATATAACAATGCTTTGCAAGTGCCAACGGCATTGGCCGACACAGTGAATTTGACTGTTACAGGAGCTGAAACCAATGTGGGAAACTACACCGCTTCGGCCTCAATAACAAACGGTAATTACTTGTTAATTGGCCATGAAAGTCAATTCGAAATTAAGGCAAAGCCTCAAACCATATCCATTAAATCGGAGAGCACGCTTGATATAAAGGTTGTTGGTAACAGTTATGCTCTTGTTGCTTCAACAGAAGATGGCATTCCTGTTTTCTTCCGAATCGACAAAACAACTGAGGTTGCTTATATCGATGCTGCGAATCAAGCACAATTGAACCTTGTTAAAGCGGGAAGCGTAAGCATAACGGCTTACATCGATAATCCGAATTACGATGCGCCTGAGGTCAGTATGACCATTAAGATTGAAAATAGTACGGGTATAAATACTTGGTTGCAAAAAGAATTGAATGCTTCGTTACGGGCATATCCCAATCCAGTTCGGGCCAGCGAGTCCATAAAATTGGAAGGCAATGCGCACGAGAACAGCACCGTAAGTGTTTACAATCTTGCAGGAAAACTGGTGAATGTTCAACCATACAATAACAGCGAAACTCCAATATATCTGCCAATTGGAGCCGGAACTTATTTGATTCGTCTTGGCAACGCAACAACTAAATTGATGGTGAAGTAGGTCATTGAATATCCGATATTGTTGTTGCGAGCAAGCAATCCAATTTAATTGATTGATACCGCATATTAGAAAAGAGGCTGCCCCAAAAGGTAGCCTCTTTTGGTAGGTCGGGGTATAAGACAGACGGGGGGTAAATTGCCAAATCGGGTTACGATAGTCTTAGTAAAAATGAAAAAGAGGTTTTATTCAAAATGGACGGAGAAGGAAAACCGAATTAAAAAATAATGCCTAATTTTAGCAATCAATCAATATTTTCAATGAAATGAAGAGATGCGCTTTATTATTCGCGTTGGTTTTTTGCTTTTTGGGTGTGAATTCTGCTTTTGCACAAAGTACCCGGGTAATGACTTACAACATCCGCTATGCTACCGATAGCGATGGCAACAACAGTTGGGAAAACCGCAAACAAGCGATGGTTAATCTGCTTCAACATTACCAGCCCGATATATTTGGTGTTCAGGAAGGCTTACACCACCAGCTTGAATACTTACAAGAAAATCTCGACAACTACCAATACATTGGTATTGGGCGCGACGATGGGCAAACCCGGGGCGAATACAGCGCTATTTTTTTCGACACCACAAAATTCATGGTCACTTTATCAAATACTTTTTGGTTGTCGGATACGCCCGAAACCGTATCGTTGGGTTGGGGTGCCAACTACCACAGAGTATGTACTTACGGTGTTTTTACCAACAAGGTAAGTGGCCAAAAAGCATTGGTTATGAATACTCATTTCGACCATCAAAGTGTATTGGCCAGGGATGAATCGGCCCAACTCATTTTGCAGAAAATGAAAGCGATCAACACCAATAATTTATCCGTAGTGCTAATGGGCGATTTTAACACGACCCCCGAAACTCCACCTATTTCGATTGTTAAAACCGTAATGGCCGATTCGTTTAACGAAAGTGCAAAACCACACTACGGTCCAGTGGGTTCTTTTAACGATTTCGACCCCAACCTGACGCTTGACGAGCGAATCGATTATATCTTTATTAAGGGAATTAAGGTGAACTCGCACATTCATATTGACGATCGCCGCCCCGACAGCTTTTTCGTGTCGGATCATCTGCCAGTAATGGTCGAACTCGAATTTTAAATACAATATCTGAGCAAAATAAATATTGAATAAGGAACGGATATCCTGCTTTATCTAAGTTAAGCACGGGGTTATAAGTAGCCGATTCTCTAATTGTTAATTGCTCAAGCCCAGTGCCCAATAACAGAATATTCACTATTGAATAAAAAGTGGCGCCTTTTCAGTGAAAAACAAATTGGAAAAAGGCGCCACTTTTAGTGATAAAAAACTAATTCGCCTGAATAATTTCAAAAACCTCACTCAAATTAGGGGTAAGGATAATTTCGGTACGGCGGTTTTTCTTGCGGGCTTCGGGCGTTTTGGCTGGGTCAAGAGGAAAAAACTCACCTCGTCCGGCCGATGTAATGCGCTTAGGGTCAATTTTGTTATTTTGAAGAATAATTTTGGTAACGGCAGTGGCACGCATTACACTCAAGTCCCAGTTGTCTTTTATTTGTCCGGTACCTGTTAATGGTACATCGTCGGTGTGGCCTTCAACCATGATGTAGATGTTAGTATTGCTGGCCAACACATCACCAAGGCTTTTTAAAGCCTCCTGACCTTTGGGGTCGAGGTTATAGCTCCCGGTTTTAAACAGTAGGTTTTCTTCGAGCGAAACATACACCTTTCCGTTTTTTTCGTACACTGATAAACCTTGGTCGTAAAAGCCCATCAAAGCACGGTTTAGTTTATTGCGCAAATCGGAAACCGCAGCTTTTTGTTTTTCAAGTGCCCCCTGCAATTCCATCAATTTGGCTTGTTGTTCGGCCTGTATTGTTTCTGCTTCTTTTAACTTTTGTTCTTTTTCGCGCAACTCGTTTTGTGCAGCTAAAAGTTTTTGTTGTTGTTGATCAAGAAGTTCCTGGGCTTTCTGCACCCGATCTTCTCTCTCCTGCAAATCGCTTTGATAAACTTGAAGTTCACTTAATAACTTTGAGATTTCTTCTGAACTACCTTCTTTTAAGATAGAAATTTGACGTTCAAGTTCTTTTTGATTCTTGCTTAACTGTTGGTTGGCATATTCCAAGTCGTTGTTTTGTTTCTGAATATTCTTCGAACGCTCTTCAAAATCAACCAGTTTGCGTTGTAAAGCAATTATTTTTCCATCTAACTCGTTGTTTTCAACGCTTAGGTTTCTGTTCTCTTCTTTCAACAACTGATTACTGTCTTGGAGTTTTTCTGTTGCCTGATTATTGCTGGTAAGCTGTTTAAACGGTGTACATGCAAAAAGCATCGAAGTTAGCACAAGGGCAAAAAATATTCTTTTAATTTTCATAGTGTTTTCTTTTAAGCAAAAATATATCAATGTTTATATCTTTTATAACTGCATAATCTGCAAATTTATTTTGACTATTGACATTTCCATCATGTTTTTCTTTTATTTTAAAAATTGATGCATCAAAAAGCAAAAAAAATTGATGTAGTTCAATTTATTGTATATTTGCAAACCCATAAAGGTTTATTATGGCTGACGATAGATTTAAACTACTATACAAGATAAATAATCCGGCTGACTTAAGAGAAATTCCGGAGGAGGAATTGGATGAAGTCTGCGAACAGTTACGCTGTTTCTTGATTGACGTTTTGTCTGAAATTCCGGGTCACTTTGGCGCCAGCTTAGGTGTAGTTGAGCTTACTGTTGCACTACATTACGTTTTCAACACTCCCTACGATAAATTGATTTGGGATGTGGGACATCAGGCCTATGGGCATAAAATACTCACCGGACGCAGGGACGAATTCAGAACACTTCGAAAATATAAAGGTATTAGTGGTTTTCCATCGCCTAAAGAAAGCGAATACGATGCTTTTGGTGTTGGGCACTCCTCCACATCAATATCGGCAGCATTAGGCATAGCAATGGCATCGATGTTGAAAAATGAAGACCGAAACGTGGTCGCCGTAATAGGCGATGGCGCACTAACGGGCGGTATGGCTTTCGAAGCTTTAAACAATGCCAGTGAGAAAAATCCCAATATTCTTATTATTCTCAACGATAACAACATATCAATTGACCCCAATACAGGTGGTTTACATACTTACTTGATTAAAATCTCGACCTCGGATGCTTATAACCGATTTAGGGATGCCGTATGGGATTTTTTGGGAAAATTTAAATGGTTCGGGCGAAAAACTCGTAAAACCGTTCAAAAAATTGAGCATTCAACCAAGTCGTTCTTTTTTAAAGAAAGTAATTTATTCGAAGCATTCAATATTCGTTATTTTGGCCCAGTTGATGGCCACGATGTGAAATTGTTGGTTGAGTTACTTGGTCAGCTTAAGAAAATTTCAGGGCCAAAAATACTACACATCATTACTAAAAAAGGCAAAGGCTACTCGCCTGCTGAAAAAAACCAAACCCTTTTTCATGCACCTGGAAAGTTTGACAAAATTACCGGTAAGCAAATCAAAACAACCAATGGTGATGAGCCTTTTCTTTATCAAGAAGTTTTTGGCAATACCTTGCTCGAACTGGCGCGTGCAAATGAGTCAATTGTTGGCATTACACCTGCAATGCTATCGGGCTGCTCAATGAATATAATGAATGAGCAAATACCAGAACGTGTATTTGATGTGGGCATTGCCGAACAACATGCTGTGACTTTTGCAGCTGGAATGGCAAAAGAAGGGTTTACCCCGTTTTGCAATATCTATTCAACATTTTCGCAACGTGCTTATGACCAAATTATTCACGATGTGGCAATACAAAACCTAAACGTGGTATTGTGCCTCGACCGGGGAGGTTTTGTTGGTGCCGATGGTGCAACTCATCATGGTGTTTTCGATATGGCATTTCTGAGTTGTATACCTAACATTATTATTGCGTCGCCCTTAAACGAGCAAGAACTGCGCAACCTGATGTTTACTGCTCAGAGCAAACCCCGAGGTCCTTTTGTTATTCGTTATCCGCGTGGGCGTGGAGTAATGAAAAAAGAAGCCACTCCAATGCTTGAGTTGGAAATTGGGAAGGGGCAATTGCTGAAAGATGGCACTGATGTGGCCGTTTTATCAATAGGGCATCATGGTAATTACGTTATCCACGCCTTGGAAACTATTTACCAGAAAGAAGCGGTGGCACATTACGATATGCGTTTTCTCAAACCAATTGATGCCGGTTTGTTGCACGAGGTGTTTAAGAAATTCAAGAAAATAATTACTGTTGAAGATGGTGTGGTGAAAGGCGGACTGGGGTCATCGGTTATCGAGTTTATGAATTACCACAATTATTCGGCAAAAGTTATTACACTGGGTGTTCCCGATTATTTTATTGAGCATGGCGAGCCCGAACAGCTTTTCCACGAGTGTGGTTACGATGTTGATGGAATTACTAAAACCATTCAACAATTATTGAAATCATAAGCTACATATTTACATCGTTTCATGAATTTGTAAATAAAATTGGCTCAACTTCATAATTTATTATCTAATTGTTCGTTGATTTACTAAACCAATAAATAAATAAATAAAATTGGATATCTATTTTAAAAAACGACGTTGGAAGCAGCTTCTTTTCCTTTGTGCCATTTTAATTGGCATTAGCTCGATGGTTTACACCAATAGAATGGTGAGCAAACTTTCAGAAGAAGAACTGATAAGAGTTGAATTATGGGCCGAAGCTACCCGTTTATTAGCCACTAAAAATAATCTCGACCAGGATATAACCAGTTATTTGGTTCAGGTGATCAATAAAAACTCCACCATACCTGTAATTGTTATCGATAAAGACGATCAGTTTGTTTTAGATGGAAACATCAAGTACAACGAAAACAACAGGAATAAAATATTGCGAAAAGAACTCGCAAAGATGAAGTCCAAAGAGCAATTTATTGTAATTCCAATAGGTGATGGCGAAGAACAATACTTTTACTACAAAGAATCTTCATTACAATCAAAATTAAGGAACTATCCCATATTGCAGTTAAGTGTAATTGTTTTGTTTATTGTAATTGCCTATATCGCCTTTAGTCAGGCTCGAAATGCTGAACAAAATCTGGTGTGGATTGGAATGGCTAAAGAAACAGCCCATCAACTGGGAACACCCATCTCGTCGTTAATTGCATTGGTTGAGCTTTTAAAAGACGAAAATGTTAATCCCAATATTATCGAAGAACTGGATAAAGATGCCCTGAGGCTCGAAAAAATTACTGAGCGGTTTTCTAAAATTGGTTCGCAGCCTGAGCTGTACCCCGAAAACTTATATGCCATATTGCTCAGCACTATTGAATATTTAAAATCGAGGGTTTCACGCAAAATCCAATTCAGTTACAATTTTGACCATACCAATGAGCTTTATATTCCTTTATCGGCATCACTTTTCAGTTGGGTTATCGAAAACTTAACCCGAAATGCTGTTGATGCCATTGAGGACAATGACGGAATCATACAAATTGAAGTTCAAGAAACCGAAAATGAAGTAGTAATTGATTTACGAGATAATGGCAAAGGCATTCCAAAATCGAAGCAAAAAACAATTTTTAATCCTGGTTTTACAACTAAGAAACGAGGATGGGGCTTGGGTTTAACTTTGTCGAAACGTATTATCGAAAACTACCACAAAGGAAAAATATCGCTCAGAAATTCGGAACCTAAAAATCAAACTATTTTTAGAATTGTTCTAAAAAAGTAATAGCACGGTAAAGCAAGCTTTGCTTAGTCTCTGTAATATATTGCATAATAGGCTTCAACATTGTCAAGGTAGGCTCCGTCAAAACTCGCATCCAGTATTTTTTTCATGTACGAGTTGTTGTTGCCATATATTATATCTTGCCAATCTTTTTCCCAAAATTTCACCCAAAATTCATCAGGATAATTTTCGTATTTTCTTTTCAGCCATAAAGGATGATGTAGTCCCCAACCTTTTTCCCAATAGTATCGGTAATTTTCTGCTGAACCGATACTAATGTAGGAGATTACTTTGCGCTGTCCACCGTTGGCTTTAATTTTTAACTGATTTACTTCAGCGGATGTCCATTCGGTTTCGTTGAAGAAAAGATCGATTAAAACAATATCATAATCGGTTAACGATATGGCGTTGAGCATGTCATGTTTCGATGAGAAACTTTCATTACTAATGAGGTACAAGTAGTTTTGAGCAAGAGAAAGATGTGTAATGTCATTCGCATTTGAATGAATAACACTGTCGGGTATTTGCAAATAATGAAAGTTAGTGCTGGTACGGGGAAAGCAAATAAAACCCTCGTTATAGTTTCGATTGATAGCATCTGCAATGTTTTCGTTATCAGCAACATACTCCGACACCATAATTTTTTTTGATGCTCTAATTTTTTGAAGCATTGAAAGGCGTTCATTGTCTAAATTGTAAGTGCCGTAATAAAACAATTCTTCAACTCCGAAACCATCTATTGCCGAGAGAAAAGTTGAATTGAGTCCGTCATTTGAGTCCGTATTATTAAATGCAAGTTCAATTCCATTTTGAGGAATAATAATAAAGTCGGTGTCGTATTCCCTGGCATAGTTAGAAATGTTTACGACAAAATCTTGCATTTCTTCGTATGCTTTGTTCGATAAGTTTTCTTTCGAACAGCCATAAAATAGTAACAGAAGGAACAAAGTTATTATAAACTTCATTCCTTCTGTATTTTTATTCAATGTTGCCTTATATGTTTTATAGGCATGCATTTAATGGTGTATTGAACCCGATTATTTTGACGTTCTGCCCGGATAAACTTTCAGTGCTTCTTCTAAAATTTTTAAAGCCTTGCCCAAATCTTCCTTTTTGAGTACATAAGCAATACGTACTTCGTCTTTGCCTAAGCCCGGAGTGGTATAAAAACCACTTGCAGGTGCCATAAAAATGGTGCTGTTCTCGTAAGTAAAGTCGCTCAATAGCCATTCACAAAACTTGTCCGAATCATCAACCGGTAGTCTTGCAACGGTGTAAAAAGCGCCCATTGGTATTGGTGAATAAACACCGTCGATGCGGTTTAGCCCATCAATTAAGAATTTTCGGCGTTCCATGTATTCATTATACATTTCGAGCATGTATTCGTCGGGGGTATCAAGCGATGCTTCGGCAGCAATTTGACCTATAAGTGGCGGACTGAGCCTGGCTTGGCAAAACTTCATTACATTACGGAATACAGCCTTGTTTTTGGTAATTAATGCACCAACCCTTATGCCACATTCACTATAACGTTTTGAAACCGAATCGATCAAAATAACATTTTCTTCAATTCCTTTTAAATGGAATGCCGAGATGTAAGGTGCGCCTGTATAGCAAAACTCACGATATACCTCGTCGGAAAACAGATAGAGATCGTATTTTTTTACCAAATCGCGAATGGCATTCATTTCGGTTTGCGTGTACAAATAACCGGTTGGGTTATTGGGGTTGCAAATCATAATCCCTTTTGTGCGGGGTGTAATAAGTGCCTCAAATTTTTCGATAGGAGGCAATGCAAAACCCTCATCTATTTTCGATGGAACAGTTTTCACAACAGCGCCAGCAACGATAGCAAAAGCGGTATAGTTAGCATACGAAGGCTCTGGTACAATAATTTCATCGCCCGGATCGAGGCACGCAAGAAAAGCATAAGTAACCGCTTCGGAACCTCCAGTTGTAATGATAATATCGTCGGCGGTTATATCAATATTGTATTTTTGGTAATAGTGAACGAGTTTTTCACGATAGCTTCTGATTCCCTCACTCGGACTATACTCTAAAATTTTCCTGTCAATATTCCTGATGGCATCAATGGCCACTTGAGGAGTCGCCAAGTCGGGCTGTCCAATGTTTAAGTGATATACTTTTATTCCTTTTGCTTTGGCCCTATCGGCACAAGGAACAAGTTTCCTAATAGGAGACTCGGGCATTCTAACTCCGCGTTTTGAAATTTCTGGCATAAAAAGTTGTTTTAAAACAAACCGCGTAAAGATATAACTATCGATTTAATATAAAAACAAAAGATGAGTGCTTTTTAGATGATATTTTTCTTCAACTAATATATTAAAACTTGATTTCTTATGATAGTTAGTATTGGTGCATTGGAATTTCTAAAATGGAGTATTATTAGTTTTTAAATTGATAATATAATTCAAGCGCAGTTGGGAGCATGAAAAAAATCATATGTTATGAATGAAGAAGCTTATTTCAGGGCTAAACGGCCAGATTCAATTCTTTTTTATACTTATTTAAGTTCCTTATCAAACTGAAACTCAATAAAAAATACAGTAGGAAATAAAAATTTATAAAAAAAGAGTGCTTTTTTTATAAAAACATTTGCAAGATTAAAAAACAGGCTTTATATTTGTCAAAGAAATCAGTCACAAACATGCTGATTTCATTCAAATCAAGTCTTTTTCATGTTTGGCGTTTTAGTTTGGGGGATAGTTTTTTGGGAGACATCAGACGATGTCTCCTTTTTTTGTATTAAGTCCTAAGCGCTACGAATTCAAGAAACAGTTTTCCATCGGAATTATAAACTATTCAACCAAGCAGCAAAATGCGGTATGAATAGGAGTAAGCCGATAATTGCTGCAGTAATCGCCGCAAGCAATACCGCACCGGCAGCAATATCCTTCGCTTTTCCAATTTCGGGATGTTTTTCAAGTGTAAACGAATCGGCCAGGTGTTCAATGGCGGTGTTCAATCCTTCGGCCACCAATACCATACCAATAAGCAATATTAATATTAGCCATTCGAACCTTGTAACGTCGAATAAAAATCCGGCTCCGATAACCAGCATGGCAACTACTAAATGAATTTTTGCATTCAGCTCGGACTTAAACATTTGTGCAATGCCATTTGTGGCATATTTAAAACTGTTCATTAATTTATTGAAGTAGCTTTTAGGCATCGTGTCACTTTTAGTTGTTGAAAATAGCTTATAAACATTTTTATTAAAACCGTTTTGTAGTTTACAATAGATTATTAGATATTAGTATTGAGACAAAATATAGAACGCTAGTATTTAATTGTTTAACGTGACATCTGAGTGATTTGTAAGGTGCTGTACGTTAATTGCTTATAAAAACATAACGAACTATTGAGTTTAGAGAAACTTCAAATACTAAGTAATTCTAAATTACTCAATTGGGTTTTTCTCTAAAATTCAATTCCTTTTCGGGCTTCAACACCTTCGGTAAAGTAATGTTTCACCTCCATCATCTCGGTCACCAAATCGGCAGTGTCGAGCAGTTGTTGAGGCGCATAACGGCCGGTTACTACCACTTCGGTATCGGGGTGGCGCTCGTTAATGGCATCAAGTAATTCATTTACCGTAAATAGTTTGTAAAAAATAGCAATGTTGGCTTCGTCAAGAACCACCAATTGGTATTTGCCCGATTTCAGTATTGTCTTCACTTCGTTGAGTCCTTGGCGGGCGGCATCAATGTCGGCCTGTTCGGGTTGTTTAACAATAAAGCATCCGCATCCGTATTGTTTTATGCATATTGCCGGCAACCATTGCTCAACAGCTTCGATTTCGGAATACGTTTTTCCTTTTACAAACTGGGCAAAAAACACTTGTTTGCCAGCACCAGCAGCCCTCAATGAAAGTCCAAATGCTGCTGTGGTTTTACCTTTTCCGTTTCCGGTATATACATGAACGAAACTATTCATTGTCGTTTTTATCTTCTTTGTTATCGAGTGGTATTATATTTTCAGAATCGCATTTTCGACAATGCGAAATGGGCTTCATAGTCGAAATGGTTTCTTTACAGTCGTCGCATTTGTACCAGTAATCTTCGGTTTCGTATGTTCCTCCTTTTATAATGATGGCTTTGCCCTCGACAAAGGCTTTCGCTGTTTTTTTACGGGCTTTATCGTACAAGCGGGTAAAAGTGGGACGTGAAATGTTCATTTTTTTGGCCGCATCGACCTGATTAAGATTTTCGTAATCGGCCAGGCGTATGGCTTCAAACTCTTCGTAAAACATAATAACCGACTCGAGTTGGCGCATGGGTATTCCAAAGGGTTTGAAACCTTCCATGGGTGGCATCATCGAAACTCTCCGGTTGCGAATACGGTTGGACATAATTAAAATATTTTGAATGATTAATTACAAAAGTAATATATTAAAATCAATAGTTTTGCTAAAGCTAATCTTGGTGTTTCAATCCTAAATATTTTATGATTGGGAAAAGAATTTGACTCACAATTAATTAGTTGACAAATTATTTTCTGCCCAAGGCTCCGGTTGGACAAGCATCAGCTACTTTTTCGGCAATTAGCTTTAGGCCTTCGTTAATGTTTTCATTAAAAGGAACACCAATTTCAACATCGAAGCCGCGGCCTATGTATGTGAAGCCAAAAGGTTCGCCATATTTCTCGGTCAGCCGAACGCAGATTCCACATTTAATGCACTTTTCGGGTTCGTAAACAATGGTTTCGTGAAATATTTTTCGAACGGGTTTCCGTTCGTTATAGTAAAACCTTTGCTGAATAGCTCCATAGTGGTGTGAATGATCTCGCAATTTACAAGTGTCGATTTTACGGCAGTCGCAATGCAGACAGCGGGTAGCTTCGGCCATTACTTTGTGCTTGCTAAGACCGGCCAGTGTGCCGTTAATTGGTTCCACGCGTTCACCTTTAATCGATTCTTTTAGATATTGGGCGTATTCGGGAATTGCCAGCTTTCCAAATTTTGAGTTGAACTTCATTGGTTGCCCAATTACCGGTTTTCCATTCAGCATTTGCCAAACGGCAGCGGCAGCTTCTTTACCTTGTGCCAGCGAGCGAATGGCCAGTTTCGACGGGCGCAGTGTATTGCCCACGGCATAAACCTCGGGCAGATTGGTCTGGTAATTGTCATTATCGGCGTCGAAACCTTTTGCAGCTTGCGTTACGCCCCACGATTTTTGCTCGTCACTAATTAAGCCCGATGCTAAAATTACCGCGTTGTATTCTTTTCGAATATTTTCAAATTCTACTTTAGTTATTTCGGTATTCAATTTAAACTGAACTCCTATTTTTTCGATAATGGCTATTTCGCGGTCAAGTACCGCTTTGGGGAGTCGTTGGTCGTCGATTTGAGTGCGCATTTGTCCGCCGGCCTGTGGCGCTTTGTCGAATACAACAGCTTGTATGCCGCGCATTTGCAAGTAATAAGCAGCCGACAGTCCGGCTGCGCCGCCTCCAATTATAGCTACTTTATTACCGCTTAATGGAGCGGGTTGTTCTTCAATTTGACCTTCGTCACCGGCAAATCGTTTTAGCAGGCAAATTGAAATGGCACCATCGATGGTTTTGCGCCTGCATGCACCTTCGCAGGGGGCTGGGCATATATGTCCCAATACCGATGGCAGCGCGATGTTTTGTTTTACAACTTTAAGGGCTTGATCGAATTTGCCGGCAGCTAACAGGCGGTTCATGGTGGGAATGTCCATGTGGGCAGGGCATGCAATGGTGCAAGGTGCTTCGCAATCGCCCACGTGGTCCGAAAGCAGCAGTTCGAGGCCGGTTTGGCGGGCTTCGTGTATTTCGTCGTCAATGGTAACAATGTTCATCCCTTCCTCGGCCGGAATTGAGCACGAAGGAATTAGTTTTCCGTTTTGAGTATTTTTCACCAGACAAATCATGCACGAGGTATGGTTTTCTACTTCTTTGTTGTGGCATAAAGTAGGAATTTCGAACCCCAGTTTTTCGGCTGCTTCGAGAATACTTGTGCCAGGTGCTACTTCAACTGGCATATTGTTGATATTTAGTTTAATCATTGCATGATGCATTGTTCCTATGCAAAAATATTAAAAAAACAACAGGAACCTGTTGATTTCAAGTTCCTGTTGAGTTAAAGCCAAGTTAAAAGCTTCTTTATTTTGGTGCCCAATAGCATCTTTGTGGCGAAACGATACTGCCATCGGCTTTGAGCTCTTTCATGGCTTTGTCCACTTCTTTTTTGTCCAAGCCTGCAGCATCGGCAATTTCACCTGCTTTTAAAGGCTTTCCTGCTTTTTGTAAAGCTGTCATTACTTTATCTTTGCTCATAATGTTTTAATTTTTAGTAATTAATCACCAGCATCTGCCATCAGCTATAAGCCATTAGCCATTAGCCATTAGCCATCAGCTATTAAAAACGCTCAGCTACTATTTTCCAGTCAAGTATTTTCCAAAAATCTTCGATGTATCTCGGGCGTAGGTTTTGCTTGTCGAGGTAATAGGCGTGTTCCCAAACGTCGCAGGTCATAAGCGGTGTGAGTCCGTCGGTCATAGGGTTGGCCGCATTCGAAGTTTGCACAATTTCGAGTTTTCCGGTTTTGTTTTTAACCAACCAAGCCCAACCGCTACCAAACAAGGTGGCGGCTGCCTTGGTGAATTGCTCTTTAAACGCATCGAACGAGCCAAAAGCTTCGTCAATGGCCGTTTTTAGTTCATCTTTTGGCGCTTTACAGCCTTCAATATTGAATTGGTTAAAGTAGAAGGTATGGTTCCAAACCTGTGCACCATTATTGAAAATACCACCACTCGATTTCAAAACAATTTCTTCGAGCGAAGCATTTTCGAATTCGGTGCCGCCTATAAGGTTATTCAGATTATTAACGTAGGCCTGATGGTGTTTGCCATAATGATAATCGATGGTTTCTTTACTGATGTATGGTTCCAGCGCATTGGGCGCGTACTTGAGTTTTGGTAATTCGAATGCCATGTCTTTTTGATTTTTAGTTATACATAATGCAAGCCGAAGATAATAAAATACTCGGTGAAAACTAAACAGAAAGGTATCCATAATGTTGAATTAGGATACTTTTTTTACCGTAATACGTATTTAGAACAATTAAGAATAATATCGTCTAAATTGTTTTTAATGAGTATCCGATACTTTATCTAAATTTCGATTCCTCAGTTATCGGATAGAAAAAGTCATCGCTATTTTTCAGTCGCCACTACATTTAGTCCGTAGGAAAACGAGCAATTTCAAGAGTAAATGGCATAAATCAATTTAGGTGTTCCTTGAGATATTTATATTATTTTTTGTTCGGTACAAATTTGAGTGACACCGAGTTGACGCAATGCCGGGTGTTTTTACGCGTTAATCGCTCTCCAATGAATACGTGCCCTAAGTGCCCTCCACAATTGGTACAGGTAATTTCGGTACGGCGGCCATCGGCATCGAGGGTGTGTTTAACCGCGCCTTTAATTTCGTCGTCGAACGATGGCCAGCCACAGTCGCTGTGAAACTTATCCGATGATTGGTAAAGTGGCGCATTGCATTTACGGCACACATAGATTCCCTTTTCAAAATGCTCGGTAAATTCGCCAACAAATGGACGCTCAGTGCCTTTTTGTTCAATTACGTAGCGTTCGAAAACGCTTAAGGGATTGTATTTTGTGCTATCGGTTTCCATACTTTGAAATATAAAGGTTGAGAATAATAGTAAGAATATGCTTGTCATGTCTTTCTTTTTAGCAATGACAAAATAGAGCAGAAAATGTTTAGTGAATACATCGATAATTGTGAATATTTTTTAAGAAATCTCGCAGACTAATGAGTTTTTTACGCTAAATATTGTTTCTAAATTAATTGAATAGGATATTTCAGTAGTTTCATATTATACAGTATCAGTGACCAAGATTAAAACAGGGTATGCTGGGAATGCAAAATTATGTATGTTTGCAATGCGTAAAAAATACAGTTATTGGTTTTGTGACGCAATTATTATCTAACTATTTTACCTTATTGTTATGTTGAGAAAAATAAAAAAATCGCCCTTGTTCAAGTGGCAAAAGCTTTATTTACCCATCATGTTTTTCATGGTTTCATTAATTGTGATCTCATGTAAAACTGATGTTCAGAATAAGAATCAATCGAAACTTTTAGCTTTCGATCAGCAAATTGATGCCATTATAGTGCAATTGACCCTTGAGGAAAAAGTGGCCATGCTGCATGCTAAACAAATGTTTACTTCGGCTGGTATCGAGCGTTTGGGTATTGCCGATATGGTTTATGCCGATGGCCCCTTTGGTATACGCGAAGAAATGGAACCCTATGCGTGGGGCTCGTTGAACCTGGCTACCGATTCGGCTACCTTTTTTCCCACAGGATCGGCCTTGGCTGCTACTTGGAGCGAAGAACTGGCTTACCAATACGGAACCGGAATGGCCCGTGAAGCTCGCTTGCGTGGCAAAGACATGATTTTGGGGCCGGCCATTAATATTCAGCGCATCCCTACCGGAGGGCGTACTTATGAATATTTTAGCGAAGACCCTTTCCTGAGTGCCCGCCTTTCAGTGGGATATACCTTTGGTGTACAGGATAATGGCGTGGCGGCTTGTCTAAAACATTATGCATTGAATAATCAGGAAAATAACCGTGGCCGCGTGAACGTGATTGTGAGCCCACGTGCCATGCGTGAAATATACTTGCCTCCTTTTCAGGCTGCTGTTGAAGAGGCCGATGCTTATGGTGTGATGGCTGCATACAACAAAGTAAACGGCTACTGGTGCTCCGAAAACGATATATTGCAAAACAAAATATTACGCGACGAATGGGGTTTCAGTGGGATGATTATTTCCGATTGGGGAGGTGTTCACAGTACTGTAGCTGCTGCACTAAATGGCCTCGATGTTGAAATGCCCGGACAGCGTTACTTCGGACAAGCGCTTATTGATTCTGTTAATGCTGGAGCTGTAGCTGTTTCGGTAATCGACGATAAAGTGAGGAACATTTTGCGTGTACGCTTTGCTATTGAGCCTATTCCAGTCGATGAAGCTAACAAAATAATGACCGCTCAGCCCGAACAGGCCAAAATTGCCTACGAGGTAGCTTCAAAATCAATTGTGTTGTTGAAAAACGAAAAATCACTGTTGCCGCTCGATTTGAGCAAACACCCAAAAATAGTGGTGATTGGCGATAATGCTAGCCGAACCATGGCATTGGGCGGGGTAGGCGCAGGCGTAAAAGCACTGTATGAAATAACCCCGCTCGAAGGCCTGAAAAACCGTGTTGGCAACAAAGCCGAAATTGTTTTTGTTGAGGGCTATGTTAAACCTAAGTTCGTTTGGGGACATTATCAATCGCCCTATACCGATCCTAATCCCGAATTATTAAACGATGCCGTTGAGGCAGCTAAAACTGCCGATGTGGTTTTGTTTTTCGCTGGCAATAACCGCGAAGTTGAATCCGAAGGTCGCGATAGAATTTCCATTGAGTTGCCTTATGGTCAAGATTCGATTATTTCGGCCATTTTTGCTGTAAATCAAAACATTATAACTGTTGTTGTGGCCGGCGCTCCGGTCGATTTAAACGTGGTAAACGAAAAGTCGTTGGCCTTGGTCTATTCGTGGTTTAACGGTACCGAGGGCGGAAATGCCTTGGCCGATGTGTTGCTGGGAAATATTAGCCCATCGGGTAAAATGCCTTACACGTTACCGCTTAAATTAGAAGATTCACCTGCTTATGCCATGGGTAATTATCCGCAAACCGACAGTCTTATTTCCGAAGATATTTTTATGGCGCTGGTTGATGAGCACGATGCAGAATCATTAAAAGATGATAAATCGAGCAAAGATATATCAGTTTACTCCGAAGGCCTTTTGGTGGGCTATCGTTGGTTCGATACCAAACAAAAACCCGTGATGTTCCCATTTGGACATGGCTTATCGTACACTCAATTCAGCTATGAAAACCTGCAAGCATCAAAAAAATCGTACAACGATAACGAAATCATTAAGGTTTCTTTTGAACTGAGCAATACCGGAAAGCACAACGCCGACGAGGTGGTACAGCTTTATGTGCACCGTATTGATGCTACTGTTGAATGGCCATTTAAAGAGTTGAAGGCATTTGAGCGTGTTTCGCTTAAAGCTGGCGAGACTAAAAAAGTAACACTGTCGTTCCCAGTTAAAGACCTACGATATTGGGACGAAAAAGCTTATGATTGGCTGCTCGAAAATGGCGAAATTGAATTGATGGTGGGCAGCTCTTCGGGCGATATTCGCATTATGCAAAAGTTAGTGGTTGGCTGAAAGCTAATGGTTATTCTAAATAAACGCGGTACGAAATGCTTGGGATGATGGGAAAAAAACTCACTTTGTAAATTTTGTTTTTTTCGCGTATGCCTTGGTTGGTTTCTTGCCCCCAAGCATAAAAATACCCCCCCCAAATTTTTTTATTAAAAACGATAATGTTTTTGATGAACAGTTGTTTTTTGCATTTGGACGCTCAATTTTGTGTTACAAAAGGTTGAAAAAGGTATTATAGGTTTTAAAATGATCCTTTAAAACAAATTTTTATAGAAATATAAACCTACTAAATGTTACAAAAAATACATCCTCCAAATAGTTTTGTTAAAGCGAGGTAGTTATTGATAATATATTTTCACTAGTGTCCCATTAAAATCGGGACGTTATTAAAAATTAAACAAATTTGGCTCATTAAGCCTAAAACGTTCTTTGTCATTTTGAAATTTAGTTTTTTTAAAGAGGTCTCTTAGATGAGTTTTATCTGTTAAAGATATGCCCAGGATTTGTAGAACCTCATATGTGCTTCTATCAATTTGCATATCTTTTTGGACGATTGCCACCAAGCAGTAAGTACACATGGCAACGTAGATTTGAATCCGAACAGCATTTTCAGTAGTACCCCAGAACTTTTTGATTTTCAGATGTTGCTTTAACCACTTGAAGAAAAGC
>DATERL010000208.1:0-2489 GCA_035271585.1 Prolixibacteraceae bacterium | reverse complement strand
ATTCATTAATACGTTTAGCTTTAGATGAATTTAAAGCTACAATTTATAATGAGTTTGATGCAAATAACGTAGAAGGAAGCAGGGATGAATTTTTAATATTCTTAGATCAAAAGAAGCAAGAATTTATCGAAGATGTGGCTTGTATGGAATTTTTGGATAATCAAGAAAAGAAAGATTTATTGATTGCGCAGATGTTTTATGAAATAGGAGTTGTTGAATTATTAATAGAATATTCAGATGATATTTCTTCGCTAGGACAAGATTCAGATTCATTTAATAATTTAAAAAGTGCTAGTAGCTGCAATTGGTGGTGTATGGCAAAACTCTATGTAAAATGTGACTTGTTGTCAAAAGGAGCAATTCTTTGCTATTCAGCAACAGCTACACCAGCAAATTTTCTTGCATGGGCTGCAGGTACAGGCTTGTCTTTGTTAGCTTTTGAGTGCTGGTTTGAGTATTATAATAATATCTGGGGTATATTTGGTTTGTAGTCCGTCAGAATATTGATTTTTTTCCTTAAAATTATACAATATGAAAAAAATACACAAAATATTAATAATTGTGTTACTAATCGTTGTAGCTTCTCCTACTCTAAAAGCTCAAGATAATCAAGGTCTCTTTATTTCTACTTATGGAGAGTTGCCATCAATAAATTTAAATCGTAGTAATATTATTTTTCAGCAATATAATATAGGTATCGGTTATGCTTTCCCTAAGAATATTGAGCTACTATTTAATGTTGGAGCTGGTGTGCTATCTGAAAATTCAAAATCTACAGGTTTTGCTTATAATACGACAAGTTTTGGTTTAGGAGTTAATTATCTCTATCCGATTAGTCCAAATTATAAACTTGGTGTAGAGCTTTTAGGTGCCATTGGTGGCCCTAACGATGTTGGCACAAACTATGATTTTACAGTATATCAAGGTGGAATAAAAGTGCAGTCAAAAGATTTACTTTATGTGATATTAGGTGTTAGGTATCGATCTTTTACTTCCTACAATAACAATAGTTTAGAGCTATTTTATGGAATTGGAATGAGGGTCGGAGTAAAGAAAAAATAATTTTTTAAAAATAATATTAAAGAGGCAGTCTCATATTTAATGGGTCGGTCTTTTTAATATTTTTGTGTTTTCCGTTTCTCTTGAATAGCGTAAAATCTTAATAAAAACATTAAAATAACTGGATCGAATAAAAAATCTTCTCATTGTTACGGTCGTAACTGTTACCGTGGTAACAGAATTATTTAATGCGGTTTTACAATCGAATTGATGAATAAAACACCTTAAAATGCATCTGGAGATTTTCGTTGAGAGATATGTAATTTCCTGTAATTGTTGCCCTTACGCATTAGTGCTTTTTATCCATCCATCCATTGCTTAAAATCGGTTGCTTTGTCGCGGCTCACAATCATATCGTTGGCTTTGAAGCCCGAAGCAAGCACTAACTTAAAGCGGCTGCTAGAGTAGCTCACTAATTTCGAAACGGCTTCGATATTGACCAAGTAGTTTCGATTAATTCTGAAAAATCGAGAGGGATCGACTTGTTGTTGAACCTTGTCGAGCGAAAAATCGATACCATAGTTTTTACCGCTAAATGTGCGGATAAAAGTGGAACGCTCGCTAATATAAAACAGCTCAATATCGTTGATACATATCGAAACATAAGCTGCTCCCACTTTTACCAAGAAACGCTTGCGCCACGTTGTTTCCAGTTGCTTCAAAATTGACTCGAGCGCAATTGTGTTTTGAGCAGGCTTAAACATGGTTTGTTCAAATTTTGCAAGTGCCGTTTCTAGGCTGGCAGCATCGATGGGTTTTAGCAAGTAGTCGATGCTATTCACCTTAAACGCACGAATGGCATATTCGTCGAAAGCTGTGGTGAAAATGACTGGTGAGGTCACTTTCACTTGCTCAAATATTTCGAATCCAATGCCGTCGGAAAGCTGAATGTCCATCATAATCAAGTCGGGCGGAATATTCGAGTCGAACCATTTTACGGCCTTTTCAACGGTTTCGATATTGCCAATTACTTGCCAATTGGGCCGGGCTGAAAGTATCAAGTATTTCAGTTTTTCGGCAGCCAAACGTTCATCTTCTATGATTAAGATTCGCTTCATTATTTACAAATTAAGGGAATTGTTACCACAAATTCGTTATCCGTTTCTTCAATATGCAATTGTTTGCCCGTGAGCAAGTTCACCCGCTTCGAAAGGTTGGCCAACCCCATGCCCTGGGTTTCGCCCAACTGTTTTTTTCGATTGATTAAGTTCCTAACTTCAATGGTATTTGCTATTCGCGTAATGCTTACCACTAATGGTTTTTCGCGTGTGGCGGTATTGTGTTTGAACGCATTTTCGACCAGCAGTTGCAACGAAACGGGTAATATGTTGCAATTTTCGTCGTCAATTTTCCAAACGAGATCAATTTTATTTTCATCCCTTATTTTTTGCAAAAAGTAAAAATCGTTAACAAACTCTATTTCCTTTTTA
>DATERL010000207.1:0-8147 GCA_035271585.1 Prolixibacteraceae bacterium | reverse complement strand
GCTCTGGCTTTAGGAAAACCGGCAATTATCGATGTGGTTGTTGATCCTGAAATTTATCCGCCTTTCGAACCTTATGAATAAGCTTTTTAAAATAACTATTTCTAAAATAGAAATTTAAAACCTTGGCAGATGAAAACTGATCGGAGTAAATTGAAAATGATAATTAACCAGATTATTGGGATGGTCGTTTTTATGATAGGCATTTTTGCAACCTATCAAGGAGCTTTAAACCAAAAACCTTGGTTAGGTCCACTTATAGTTATGCTTATTATTATATACGACTTGCTATCGCACAGGAAAAATATAATTGCAAGACTAAAATTTTTATTCCTCGTTGCATTCATTGGAATGCTAACCGAATCGCTATTAATTATTTTTTCTGTTTATTCGGTTGAACCAAACACACGCTGGCTAATTAATGCGCCATTTGCTCCTTTATGGATTTTGGCTTTGTGGCTAAATTTTGGAACCCGATTACCATCCTATTTATCTTTTTTAAACGGTAAGCATATTTTAAATGCCATCTCTGGTTTTGTCTTTGCAATTTTAATATTTCATTCAGCCAAATCAATGGGAATTATAAGCTTTCAGCAAGGCACCCTTAGTCTTCTTATATGTGCCATAGCATGGGCAATTATTATCCCTATAATTTACATAATTGCTGCAAAGCTTTTATTAAAACCATCAACAAAAGAAATAAAATAAAAACCATGGATATTAATTTTACCTTCTCCGATACCATATCAGGATATGTTTCGGATTTCAACATGCAGGAACGCTGCTTCAGCTTGAAAACATCCGACGACAGAGAGTTTAAAGCTTATTTAGCTGATACTTGTTATGCCCGTTATGCTCGAAACCTCAACGAAGGTTATCAGGATGCAACGGGAGACATCAATAAACTGTTATCGCTTCCGCGTCAAATGGTTTTTGCCTACGGTACTTTTTATCCAGGAAGCGAGCCCTCTGGAAGGGTTTTTCAGGCGCAATGGTTGGTTTTTCCTGGCAAAGGCCCTGGCGTATATCGGCACGAAGAACCCGATTGGTGGATTAATCAGATAGATTCTATTGCCCACAGCTATTTAAATTGGCAGTTTAATCATCCACAGGAGGAAATCGACTATACAAAATACCGCACCATGCTGCATCTGGGTGGCGCAAAACAGGGTGATTACCTGCAAGAAACCGATACTATTTCTCGCTTAATTTATGGTTTTGCTTCGGCCTATTTATTAACCGGAAAAGATGAATTCTTAGAAGGAGCAGAAAAAGGCACGCAATATCTTCGCGACCACATGCGCTTTTACGATATGGATGAAGGTGTGGTGTATTGGTACCATGGAATAAAAGTTGAAGGCGATAAAGAAACTAAATTGCTGACCTCGGAGTTTGGCGACGACTATGATTCTATTCCCATGTACGAGCAAATATATGCCCTGGCTGGTCTTACGCAAACCATGCGCATTACCGGAGATCCAAAGATAATGAGCGACATCGATAAAACACTCCTCCTTTTCGAGAAGTTTTTTAAGGATGAAAAAGGTGAAGGCTACTTCTCGCATATCGATCCGCTTACTTTCGACCCACGGGCCGAATCGCTTGCTCACAACAGGGCACGTAAAAACTGGAACTCGGTGGGCGATCATGCACCAGCTTATTTAATTAACCTTTATTTAGCTACCGGCGATCCAGAACATGCTAAATTCCTTGAAGATACATTCGACACCATCACCAAGTATTTCCCCGATTACGAAAACAGTCCATTTGTTCAGGAGAAATTCTTTGAAGATTGGAGCAAAGACCAAAGTTGGGGATGGCAACAAAACAGGGCTGTAGTTGGCCATAACCTCAAAGTTGCCTGGAATTTGATGAGAATGCAATCGCTTACACCCAAACAGGAATACATTGATTTTGCACGAAAAATTGCAGAATTAATGCCCGAATATGGATGCGACCGTCAACGTGGTGGCTGGTACGATGTAGTTGAAAGAACAAAAAAACCAAATGGAAAACATCCCGAGTTTGTTTGGCACGACCGAAAAGCATGGTGGCAACAAGAACAGGCCATTTTGGCTTACCTGATCATGCATGGAATTCTCAAAGATGATCAGTACAACAAGTTTGCACGCGAAGTAACTGCTTTCTACAATGCATTTTTTCTCGACAACGACGATGGAGGCGTATATTTTAATACTTTGGCCAATGGCCTCCCCTATCTATTGGGCAACGAGCGTTTCAAAGGAAGTCACTCCATGAGCGGTTATCACAGCATGGAACTTTGCTTTTTATCGGCAACTTACACCAACCTACTAATTACCAAACAACCTTTATTTTTGTACTTTAAACCACTTCCAAACGGTTTTAAAGACAATATTCTGCGTGTTTCGCCCGATATTCTTCCTCCCAATAGTGTATTTATCGAGGAGTGTTTTATCGACGACAAACCTTACACAAATTTCGATGCCGATAAGCTAACAGTTCAACTGCCCGAAACAGATAAACAGGTACGAGTAAAAGTGAAGATTTCGCCAAAATCGTGGTTAGACTAGCGAACAAGTAATTTATTATTGAGTTTAATCGCTGATTATTTATACCTTACACTGGCTTTTGATATAAAAATAAATAGTTCCAGCTATTTAGTTCCATGAGAATAAATTAAATTTATTATGAATGTAGATATTACGACCAAAGAAAATATGACCATCATCTCGATTGAAGGGAGTATTGACAGCAAAACTGCCGGAGAGCTTCAGTCGAAGATAATGGGAAAAGTGAGTGAAACAGACAAAGTATTATTAGACCTTACAAAAGTTGATTTTGTTTCGAGCGCCGGATTGCGCTTGTTGTTGATGATATACCGGCAAATAAAATCAAAAAACGGAAAGATAATTTTAGTAGGTGTTTGTGACGAAATCAAAGATGTGATGGCCATGACCGGCTTTATCAATTTCTTTGAGTTTTCGCAAACAATAGAAGAAGCAAATGAATTATTATAATGGAAAAATTCGATACCAGAATTGATTATTATCCTACACACGAGCTGAATGGGATAAAATATCGCAGAGGGCATGTTTTGCCATTTGGTGCAACCATGGTTCCAAATGGCGTGAATTTTTCAATCTATTCAAGTGCTGCCACTTCGTGCAACTTGGTATTATTTGAAAAAAACGAGGAGCAAGCCTTTGCCGAAATTCCTTTTCCAAAAGAGTTTATAATAGGAAATGTGTTTTCAATGATTGTTTTCGATCTCGATTTTGAAAGCCTCGAATATGGATACCGAATGGATGGCCCTTTTGAACCTGAACAGGGACATCGTTTTGATAAAAACAAAATCCTGTCCGACCCTTACGCCAAAGCCATTGGTGGGCGCGATACTTGGATGGCACCTCCCAACTGGGAAAAATTATACCCATTTCGTTCCCGACTTGTTTTTGAAGATTTCGATTGGGAAGGTGACAAGCCCCTTGAAAAGCCAATCGAAGATTTGATAATCTATGAAATGCATGTGCGAAGCTTTACCAATCATCCATCGTCGGGGGTAAAATTCAAGGGCACTTTTTCGGGAATTAGAGAAAAAATTCCGTATTTGATCGATTTAGGAATTAATTGCGTTGAGCTAATGCCAATTTATGAATTTGATGAATACGAGCATAGCAAGACCAATCCGGTTACAGGTGAAATGCTTGTCAACTATTGGGGTTACAGCACGTTGAATTTTTTTGCGCCAAAATCGGGATACGCTGCTACCGGCAAATACGGAATGCAAGTTGATGAATTGAAAACACTGATAAAGGATTTGCATAAAAATGGCATCGAAGTTTTATTAGATGTTGTATTCAATCATACCGCCGAAGGAGATCACCGTGGTCCAACCATTTCGTTCAAAGGCATTGACAATAAAACCTATTACATGCTTACGCCCGAAGGCTATTACTACAACTTTTCGGGAACCGGAAACACGCTCAATTGCAACCATCCAGTTGTACGAAACATGGTTCTCGACTGTTTGCGATATTGGGCTTCGGAATACCATATTGATGGGTTCAGGTTCGATTTGGCAGCGATTTTAGGTCGCGCTCAGGATGGAAGTCCATTAAACAATCCACCTTTACTCGAAACGTTGGCTTACGATCCCATTTTAGCTAAATGCAAACTGATAGCCGAAGCGTGGGATGCCGGCGGTTTATATCAGGTAGGTTCGTTCCCCTGTTATGGGCGGTGGGCCGAATGGAATGGAGAATACCGCGATACCGTTCGAAAATTTATTAAAGGCGAAGAAGGTATTATTGGGGATTTATCGCAACGAATACAGGGATCGCCAGATATGTATTGGGCACGAGGTGCTACCGCAGGAATCAATTTTATTACCTGCCACGATGGTTTTACTTTATACGATATGGTTTCGTATAACCACAAACACAACGAAGCCAATGGTGAAGATAACCGAGACGGAAACGATCGAAACTACAGTTGGAATTGTGGATGTGAAGGCGAAACTGATGATATAAATATCAACAGACTTCGCCGTAAACAAATAAAAAATGCGCTCGCCATTTTGATGGTCAGCCAAGGTGTTCCAATGATTTTAATGGGCGACGAAATGGGCCGCACCCAATATGGGAATAACAATACCTATTGCCACGATAATGATCTAAACTGGCTCGATTGGGATTTGATAAACAAAAACATAGACTTGTTTAATTTTGCAAAGCACATCATTAAATTCAGGCTCAATCATCCTGTTCTTCGAAACAAAGAGCACTACCGCAACATGGATTATATGAACAGTGGATATCCCGACATCTCTTTCCATGGCACTACGCCTTGGAATGCCGATTGGTCAGCTTCGAGCCGGATTTTCGCTTTCATGCTTGACGGGAAACATGCAAAAAACGGTTACCTCAACGATGATACCGTATATGTTGCCATGAATAGTTATTGGGAAGCGCTTACATTGGAATTGCCTCAACTGCCTGCTAATAAAAATTGGCATATTTCGGTAAATACCGACATGCAAGCACCTTTCGATTTTCATACCCTGTTAGAGGAACCAAAAATCGACAATCAATTTAAAATAACAATTGGTCCCCGCTCAACAATAATTTTGCTGGGAAAATAATTAAAGCAATTTATAATCAACTTAAAACTTATTCAATATGAGCTTTTTAATAAAGACCGAAATTTTACAAAACATAGTAAAACTAACGCTGGAAGGAGAATTGGACTCTTCAACTGCACCAAAACTACACGAAGAAGTTCAAAAAATTATCCCAATTCAACCCAACGAATTGGTAATGGATTTAGAAAAACTGAACTTTATGTCGTCAGCAGGTCTGAGGGTAATCATCTTTGCAAAGCAAAAGTTAGGATCTGCCGCTAAACTTATTTTAGTGAAGCCACAAGAACAAGTAGTGGAAACACTAAGAATGACAGGTTTGATTTTTAGCGTAACCATTGTAGATAAATATCCTGAGTAAAATATACGCTATGCCAGATTCCAAAACATTTAGTGCCACCTTAGATTCGTTAGGGTCAATTCGACAATTCATAACAAATTCGGGAAAAGCCATAGGATTAAATAAAAGCAAAATATACAAGCTTTGCCTTGCAGTTGACGAAATTGCAACCAATATCATAAACTATGGATATACTAAATCGGGAATAGAAAATGGAAGCATCGACCTACTTATTAAGTATGACAACGATTCACTTACTGTAACTCTGGAGGATTCAGCCATTCCGTTTAATCCACTTGATAAAATTCTGCCAAATGAAAAAGACCTCTCGTTACCACTCGAAGAACGGCCCATTGGTGGCTTAGGAATAATGCTTGCCAAAGAAAATGTTGACAATTACAGCTACGAATATAAAAATGGAAAGAATAGAAATATTCTTTGTATAAACTTTTGAAATTAAAAAGGACATCAGTTGTTTTTTACAAAAATGAAGAAATTTAAAATATTGAAAAACCTTTCGATTAAGGGAAAAATACTACTGATTATATCTGCATCAATAGTATTAACTGCTCTTTGTTATACTGCATTGAACATATATGTTACTGAAAAAACTGAAAGAAAAGAATTAGATAATTTGCTTTATTCCGTTGCCTATGGAGCACATAATATTATTGGAGATAATTATCACGAAATTATTGAAGATTCATCATCGATTAGCCAAGCCGACTATGAAAAGTCGGTTAATGCCCTAACGAAATTTGCAAACGAGACAAAAGTAAGAGAAATTTATTCCTATATAAATTACTGTGGAGAATTGCGCTATACCTCAGGAAGTTTAAGAATAGATGATATTATATCAGCAGAACAATATACCTTTTTTACAAAGTATGAAGATGCTCCCCAAATTGTTCAAGATATCTACTTTAAACCTTTCAGAGATAAAAAATCGATGGTTTATAGTTATGAGGACATTTCGGGTTCAGTACGTTCAGTATTTATTCCTTTTACAACATCAAATGGAAAAAATTACATTATTGCAGTAGATTACTCAACCGATGAAATTGATAAAATGATTTCATCAACAACATTCCTATTCATTGGAATAGGATTATTATTGTTACTTATTATAATTATATCTGCTTATATTCCCATCAATCAAATTTCAAAACCTCTTCGAGGGTTGGTTAAATATACCAACGAATTGGTTAATAACGATTTTCACCTGCCCGAAAAAAGTCTTCAAAATCTGTACAATTTTTCTTCCGAAACGAACAATGAAATAGGCCAACTTTCGGAGGCCTTTCTTGCCATGCAATTTTCACTTTCGCAATACATAATTGACCTTCGCGATACCACCGTTGCAAAAGAAAACATTGAAGCACAACTAAAAATTGCAAGCTCGATTCAAATTGGCATGATTCCAAAAGAATATCCAAGCTTCCCCAATAACCCCGAATTTAATATTGGTGGATATATGAGCCCAGCAAAAGAGGTTGGGGGCGATTTGTTCAACTACTTCATGATTGACGATGAACATTTGGGTTTTGTTATTGGCGACGTATCCGATAAGGGTATCCCCGCTGCATTGTTTATGGTAATGACTAACACTTTAATCAAAGTGATAGCAATGAACGGATTAAGCCCTGCCGAAGTATTATTTTATGTAAACAATGAACTTTGTAGGGATAACGATCAATGCATGTTTGTAACACTGATGTTCGGAAAACTAAACATTAAAACTGGAGTTGTTCAATATGCAAATGCTGGGCACAATCCGTTTATCGTGGTTCAAAACAACAATGTTGTTGAATACAGAAAATTGGAACCGGGAATCGTTTTAGCAGCCTTTAATGACGTAAAATTCGTTAACGAACACTTTACGTTAAACCCCAATGAAACCATTTTTATGTACACCGATGGGGTAACAGAAGCCATGAATCACAACAGAAATTTATTTGGAGAAGAAAGACTCCTTGCGTTAATTAAGGAGATTGGCACACTGGAAATACCAAATTTAATTGACGAAACAGTTGAAGGAATTGCCCGCTTTGTAAAAGGGAATGAGCAATCGGACGACATTACCATATTGGCTTTACGGTTTATTTCACAAGATAAAATTGGATAAAAAAAACTCACTAATACATCACCTTAAAATTTAAAAACATGATTACTACAGAAATTGGTTTAAATGCCGGGAAAATTTGGACTGAACTCAACGAACAAGGAGAACATTCCATAAAGAGCCTCATCAAAAAACTTAAACTTTCGAGTACCGACTTTTATATGGCCATTGGCTGGCTAGCAAGAGAAGGGAAAATATTTCATTTTGAAAAAGATGATACAAAGATGATTTGTTTGAAAGTATAAGTCAAAGTCGATGTTATCAAATTAGCCCTTCGAATATTCATTTTTTTGAAGGGCTTTTAATTTTTCCCTAATTCTAAACCTGTTGAGACTTTCATTTTTCTTTTTATCGTCAAAAAATCAGCTCTTATTATAATTATAGCTAACAACTAACCAATATAGTATTGATTAATTAATATATTAGGCGTCTTAAACTTACACCATGAACATCTTTTTAAATATATAGCTAATAAAAAATGACGAAAAATAAATTCTTTGAAAATTTCACAAAATATATTCTGATAACTTTTCTTTCGATTGCCATGTTGGCATTGATAAGAATAATTG
>DATERL010000206.1:0-7234 GCA_035271585.1 Prolixibacteraceae bacterium | reverse complement strand
AAAACCAATACCGATAGACCAATAAAGGAGATTATAGAGCGTAGCGAATATACGCGACATTTTGTTGGCTAATCGGTATAAAACTATTCTTTTGAACAAAATACGTATTGAAAAACAAACCGACTGAATGGTTACTAAATTCCTTATTTAGGGTTTAGTATCACCTCTTCGTTTTTGTTTTCATCTTCAATCATTAAGCTAATTTTGCTGATGACTTCGGCATAAATTTTATCGTATACCTTTGGGTTGCGGATATAGTATTGGGTGGTGATTAACATTTGTTTTTCGGTAACATGGTGCTTTTTAAGTGTTGCTAAATAAAGCGGAGTCGATTCTAGTGAGTCAATTTTGAGTCTTGCCCGGTCACGATACATGGCTTCGGCCAAATGCACATCAACTAAAATGTCGATGTATTGCTCACGAGGGATGGCTTTTCGTGGTTCAGGATCGCGCTTGCAGCCAATCGATAACAAGACAATTATTAACAGGGTAACAATCCTGTACCCGAAGAGTGATGAGTGTTTTTTTGTCATCGTTTAATTATCCTTAAAAAGTTTTTTTAATGCTTCAACAACGTTTTTAACGCGAACAATACGGATATCGTATTTTTTATCAATAATTCCTTTGTTCGAGTAAGGAATATATATTTCCTCGAAACCAAGTTTTGAAGCTTCCGAAATGCGCTGTTCAACACGGCTTACCGGCCTTACCTCGCCAGTTAACCCCACCTCGCCGGCAAAGCAAATTTTATGGCTTACTGCTAAATCGAAATTTGACGAAAGAATGGCTGCAATTACCGCCAGATCGATGGCCGGATCAATTACTTTAATGCCACCGGCAATATTCAGAAATACGTCTTTTGAAATAAGTTTAAAACCAGCCCTGCGTTCGAGTACGGCCAATAGCATGTTCATGCGTCGAGCATCGAAACCGTTCGACGATCGCTGTGGATTACCATAAGCAGCCGAGCTGACCAGCGATTGTACTTCAATTAAAAATGGGCGTACACCTTCGATGGCTGCTGCAACGGCAGTTCCACTTAATCCTTGGTGCTCTGAGTTAATTAGCAATTCCGATGGATTGTTAACTTGTCGTAAGCCATCGTGTACCATCTCGTAAATGCCCATTTCGGTGGTTGATCCAAAGCGGTTTTTACTCGATCGGAGTATGCGGTACATATAGTTGCGGTCGCCTTCGAATTGTAAAACGCAATCGACCACATGCTCAAGTACTTTAGGCCCTGCAATACTGCCTTCTTTGTTAATGTGCCCAATAAGTATAACCGGCATCGACATGGCTTTGGCTTTTTTCATTATGCCCGATGTGCATTCCCTTATTTGGGTAACACTTCCGGCTCCCGAGTCAATCATTTCGGTATTTACTGTTTGTATTGAATCAATTATTAGCACGTTAGGTTGAATGCGATCAACTTGTGCTAGTATGCTTTCGAGCGATGTTTCACTCAAAAACAAACAACTTTCGTTGCTTATGTTGAGTCGGTTGGCGCGTAGTTTTATTTGTTCAAGGCTCTCTTCGCCCGAAATATAAAGCACCAGTTTATTTTGAATGGAAAGGGCGACTTGCAAGGCCAAAGTCGATTTGCCAATGCCCGGTTCGCCACCCAGTAATACGATTGATCCAGGGACAATACCTCCACCCAAAACGCGGTCGAGTTCATCGTTCGAACTTGAAAAACGTTGCATGGTTCCGGTGGCAATTTGATTCAGCGTGCGTGGTTGTTCTAGGGTTCTCGAGGCCAGTGAAGCCAAATTCTTGTTTTTTCCAACAAGCTCAATCTCTTCAATAATGGTGTTCCACTCGCCACACGATGTACATTGCCCTGCCCACTTGGGATAGGTAACGCCACAGCTTTGGCACACATAGATGGTTTTGGTTTTTGCCATAGAGTCAAAGATACTGTTGTTGACTGGAATATCAAAAGGGGTTTTTGTGATGTTTCTAATTATTTTCAACCCTTTAATTACGGTGTTTTTATTCTATATTTTTTAATAAATTAAAGGGATTAAGTGGCGTGTTGATTGTCGTAATTTGGCATTGTAAAACTTCAGCCGCACTTCAACATCGGCCGAAGAACCAATTTAATAGGGTGTATTTTTTTAATTCGCGAGTAAAAATATAAAAAGACTCCATTGTCTTTAATTAAAATATTCCATACCTTTGGTTAGAATAATATTAAAAAAAAGAAAACATGACAATTGCGTCCAACACTCAAGTTGGGGAAGTTGTTAAACAAAACTTTAAATCTTCCCTGTTTTACCCTGCAAACCACTCGGCACTTTTTGTGATAAGAAACCTATTCATCTTATCAGCCGGAGGATTATCAACACTTATGCAAAAAGCAGTAAGAGGCTATTCTCAGTCGAAATTCAGTTTTAAAAACCCAAGCTAAAGAAAAGTAAATGATAATAACTAAAAGAATATATGGATATAATGAGAAGGATGAGTACTACAAAGTGCTTGTTGACAGGCTATGGCCAAGGGGAGTATCAAAAAGTGAAGCCATTTGGGATGAATGGATAAAAGAAATTGCGCCAAGTAATGAATTGCGAAAGTGGTTTGGCCATAAACCCGAAAACTGGGATGAGTTTAAAAGAAAATATAAAATTGAACTTATTCATAAACCCAACGAAACACAAAGGATTAGAGATATTGAAAAAAAATATGGTGATGTGGTTTTGCTTTATGCTGCAAAAGATGCAGTCCATAATCAAGCAAATGTAATCTGTGAATATCTAACGAATAACAAAGTATGAAAATATTCATTGTTGTTCGGCAGTCTTGATTCTGGTCGTTCTTTCATTATTATTAAAAGATTGTTTTAAAAGCAATTAAAGACTCGTATGGTAGGCCATGGATTCCAATAATATGTGAAGCGTATTGAATTAATGCCCTATTAATACCGAGAAGCTAATCCCGATTCTAAGAATGTTCGAAATTTCCGGTTAATCCGGTTTGTTTAAATAAATAGTCAATAATAAATTATCAATGATGAGTATTCCTAAACCTAATAAAGAGCAAAAAAGGGTTATTATTCTGGGAGCGGGCTTTGCCGGATTAAAGCTGGCCAGGCGCCTTGCTTGTAATAAAAACATTCAAGTACTGCTCATCGATAAGAATAATTATCACCAGTTTCAGCCTTTGCTTTATCAGGTCGCTACGGCAGCGCTGGAACCCAGTAGTATAAGCTTTCCGATACGAAGAGTTTTTCAAAATAAAAGCAATGTTTTTATAAGGGTTGCCGGAGTTGATAAAATCGATACAGAGGATAAAGTGATTCATACCGAAGCTGGAATATTTTTTTACGATATGCTGGTTATTGCATTGGGAACAGATACAAATTATTACGGAAACAAACAGCTCGAAGAAAAATGCATTGGATTGAAAACTGTTCCCGAAGCATTGTATTTGCGCAATATGGTGTTGAAAAATTATGAAAAAGCATTAGTGACCGAAAATGAAAAAGAAAGGGAAGCAGCTCTTAATGTTGTGATAGTAGGAGGAGGGCCTACTGGCGTTGAATTGTCAGGTGCAATTGCGGAGATGAAAAAAAATATTCTACCCAAAGAATACCCGGAGTTAGATTTTTCGAAAATGAACATCTACCTTATCGAAGCAGTGGACAGGCTGTTGAATTCAATGTCGGAATTTTCTTCGCAAAAGGCTACCAAATATCTTGAACGATTAGGTGTGAAAATTCTATTAAAAACCCATGTGGAATCCTACGATGGAGAAGTTATTTCAACCAATCAGGGACAAATTAACAGTGCATGTGTTGTGTGGGCAGCAGGCGTGAGGGCAAATTCTGTTTTGGGGATTTCCGCTCATCTTATCGGTAAAAGCGGAAGAATTATTGTTAATGAATTCAATGAAGTGGATTCATTACAAGATGTTTATGCCATAGGCGACATTGCTTTTTTGACAACTAAAGCCTATCCGTATGGACATCCGCAGGTAGCCCCGGTTGCCATTCAGCAGGCCAATAATCTGGCTCGTAACCTGACAAGAAAGTCCCAAAATAAACCTTTAATTCCCTTTAAATATGTCGATAAGGGCAGCATGGCAACTGTGGGCAGAAACCTTGCCGTTGTGGAATTGCCGTTTGTTAAATTCGGTGGATTTGTGGCTTGGTTAACCTGGATGTTTGTCCATTTGATGAGCATATTGGGTGTAAGAAATCGCTTTCTTATTTTCATTAATTGGGTGTCGAATTATTTTACTTACAATTTATCGTTGAGGCTTATTATCAAACCATTTAAATAAGAATTATGATGAAGGAGTTATTAAACATCAAAAAGGTTTTAAAAATAAAAATGAAAGAATATTCTTATTACAGTCTTTCTGAGTTGAGCAAACAAGGATATTTGATAGAAAAACTTCCATTTTCGATACGCATTTTATTGGAGAATGCCTTGCGCAATTTTGATGGTTTTGCGATTACTCATGAGCATATTGAAACCCTTTTACATTGGACACCAAAAGCAACAAATAAAGATATTCCGTTTAAACCTGCCCGGGTTTTAATGCAAGATTTCACAGGCGTTCCCGCTGTGGTGGACATTGCCTCACTACGAGCCGAATTTGCAAGAAAGGGGAAAAACCCTGATGTTATTAACCCATTAATTCCGGTCGATCTGGTAATAGACCATTCCGTTCAGGTTGATTATTTTGGTACAGACTATTCCTATCTGCGCAATATTGATGAGGAATATAGGCGCAATATAGAGCGTTACAAATTTTTGAAATGGGCGCAACATTCATTTGATAATTTCAGTGTAGTGCCTCCCGGTATGGGCATTTGCCACCAAGTAAATCTCGAATATTTATCAAAAGGAGTTATCGAAAGAAATGGCGAGATTTTTCCCGACACATTGGTAGGCACCGACAGTCACACGCCCATGGTCAATGGTATTGGTGTGGTGGCCTGGGGAGTTGGCGGTATCGAAGCCGAAGCCGCCATTCTTGGTCAGCCCATCTATTTTATAATGCCCGAAGTGATTGGCCTAAAGCTTAGCGGCAAACTTCCATTGGGATCAACGGCCACCGATTTGGTTTTAACCATTGCCAATATGCTTCGTAATTTTGGTGTGGTTGGAAAATTTGTGGAAGTTTTTGGTCCGGGCTTAAACAACCTCACAGTACCCGATCGTGCAACCATTGGCAACATGTCGCCCGAATTTGGATGTACTATTACCTATTTCCCCATCGACGATAAAACATTGGAGTACATGCGTAAAAGCAACCGCTCCGATGAACAGATTGAATTGGTGGAAACGTATTGCAAAACCAATATGTTGTGGCGCAAAAATGAAGAAAAAATCACTTATACCGATATCCTTGAATTGGATCTTTCTACCATTGAACCAACAGTTGCTGGGCCAAAACGGCCACAAGATAAAATTCTGTTAAAGGAATTCAAAAGTAAATTCATTGAGTTGTTGGATAGTTCCTTCGACCGAAAATATATTGCTCAGAATGAGCGCGAAGTTGAAAAATCAATCACCCGATTTGATGGTGAAGGTGGCGATTTGCCCTTATCGATAAATCAAACAAAAACAGTTTTAACCGAAGTTGAAGCGAAAGAAATTAATGGATTAAAAACTGTTTGGATCACTCGCGGTCAGGAAAAATTTATGCTTTCGGACGGTGCAGTGGCCATAGCTGCCATTACCTCTTGCACCAATACCTCAAATCCATTTGTGATGATAGGCGCCGGATTGGTAGCACGAAAAGCACGGGAGCATGGGGTTAGCGTTAAACCTTGGGTGAAAACTTCTCTGGCTCCGGGTTCAAAAGTGGTGACCGATTATCTCGAAAAAGCCGACTTAATGAAAGACCTAGAAGCTTTGCAATTTCATTTGGTGGGTTATGGTTGTACTTCCTGCATTGGCAATTCGGGCCCCTTAACGCCTGATATTTCCAAAGCTGTAGATGAGCATAACTTGATTGTTGCCGCTGTTCTTTCAGGCAATCGAAATTTTGAAGCGCGAATTCATTCTCAGGTTAAAATGAATTTTCTGATGTCGCCAATGCTCGTGGTGGCTTATGCCATTGCCGGCAGGGTCGACATTGACCTAATCAATGAGCCCATAAGTTTCGACTCAAATCAGGAGCCGGTTTATCTGAAAGATATTTGGCCATCGGACGATGAAATCAATGAAATTCTGGGTCGTGTTTTATCTCCCAGTGATTTTGAGAAAAATTATCAGAAAATATTTGAAGGCAATGAAATATGGAGAAACCTCGAAGTTCCTTCAGGAAGGCTTTATGAGTGGGATGAAAGTTCAACTTATATCAAAGAAATTCCATTTTTTCACAACATTTCAGAACACGTCGAATTATTACAAGACATCAAAAATGCGCGGGCTTTGTTGGTTTTAGGCGACAGTGTTACTACCGATCATATTTCGCCAGCTGGGGCTTTTAGTGAATATTCCTCAGCAGGAAAATATTTGTTGTCGAAGGGTGTGCAAAAGAAAAACTTCAACTCCTACGGTTCGCGCAGGGGCAACGATGAAGTAATGGTGCGCGGCACGTTTGCCAATGTTCGCTTAAAAAACAAACTGGCCAGCAAGGAGGGCGGATTTACCTCTTATTTGCCAACAGGTGATGAGATGACCGTTTTTGATGCTGCCCAAAAATACAAAAAAGACCAAACGCCCTTGCTGGTTTTGGCCGGAAAAGAATACGGTAGTGGCTCCTCGCGCGATTGGGCTGCAAAAGGCACTTTCCTGTTGGGAGTGAAATTTGTGCTGGCCGAAAGCTACGAACGAATTCACAGGAGTAACCTCGTGGGATTGGGTGTGCTGCCGCTTCAGTATAAAACAGGAGAAAATGCCGAAAGTTTGGGAATTACAGGTAAAGAGACATTTACATTAACCGGGATTGCCAATAATTTAGAACCGCTAAAGGATGTGCATATTACCACTATAAATCACAAGGGAGAAGAACATAAGTTTAGCGCAATTGCACGATTAGACTCTAATATAGAAATTGAATACTACCGCAATGGCGGGATTTTGCAATACGTATTGCGGCAGTTTTTAAAAGAAAGTGATTAGTGATTTTTTTAAAAATAAAGGTAACTATTCAGTCGCACTAAAAAAGGGTAGAATTTCAGTTCAAAACAGGATGAATTGCCCGTCCCGATGTACATCGGGATTAACCCTGGGGATAATTGATAACTATAAAACCAAGGCCGATCAACCATTTTTTA
>DATERL010000205.1:0-19737 GCA_035271585.1 Prolixibacteraceae bacterium | reverse complement strand
ATTATGAGTTTTATCTCAAATACTTATTCATTCTTATCACAAACCCATATTTTTCTGGCGAAATTGGTATTTCCTCTTTTACTAACACTGCAATAGTCTGATATTCTGAATCCTGCTTTACTAATTAAACTTGTAATATCTGAAATAGATACAATAACAAGTCGATCGGTGATCTTTGCTGTCGATTCAATAATGTGCATAATATCATCATCGCTTGCACAGCTTAATAAATTGTATGGCAAATCAATAATAGCAGCATTATACCTAAGGCTAATGTCTTTTATATCGGAGCGATATACCTTTGCAATATAGTTGAAGTAGGAAATATTTTCTCGTGCATCCCTGCATATCTTCCAGTTAATGTCACAACCTTCAATGTTGTATCCGGCAAAACAAGCCTCTAACATTATGGTGCCAACGCCACAACAAGCATCAAGCAGCTTTTTCTCTTTGTTTCCTTTGGAAGCAATATTAACAAGCGCTTTGGCAATATTTATGCTTATTGAGTTACTGTACGAACATGGTTTTTGCTTGTGTTTATGCCAAGTGAAATCGTTTTTAATCAAAACGCCAAAATACCAAACGCACTCGTAATAACATAAGGCATAAGTTATTGTTGGATTATAATAATCAGTATCACCTTCAATGCTGTATCCTATATCTCTTAACATTTTGAGCCGCTCGGCATACTCCGTCGTATCACCATCTAGTACTAAATATTCAACTTTGAAATCTTCAATGCATATACTTTCATTTTTGATTTCATTTATTAACGTAGAATAATCTTCGGAAAATAAAATAATATCGAGTCTTTTTTTGATAAAAGCACTACTTGAAGGTTCTATTTTTATATCGGAAAAAAGAAGTTTATTCTTTTCTTCCTTATTAAAAATATATTTCGATTCGAGCTTGCATAACTCACTTTCAGAATTGTCATAGTTAAAGGAATATATGTAATTGTTTATGTGCATAACTTTTTTAGCCTTAATATTCTCTTTTATCTGTGGGGTTTTAGCAATAAATAACGGCGGTGGGCGGGTCGAAATCGTTGGGGATTGCGAGCTACTTTCCTTTCCTGTTACACCAAACTTGATGCGGGGCAGAATGCTTCAATAAGCACTTAAACCCCGATGCCTTATACCGCATATCAGGCTTTGTTTTTTAATTAAATTTGTATCTCGTCGTATTTTTATCACCTAATTTTTCAATTAATTCATTTTCTACAGCGAATTTTAAGTCTCGGCTTGCTGTTGCTGACGAAATTTCCCTAAAATTCTTTAAGTATTCTTTTCGGTTAAAGTATTCATTTTTAATAACTGACTTGAATAAATTTATTCGGTCAATATTTGTTAAGCTTACATTCTGAATATTTAATAATTCTTCTAAAGATTCAAGAATAATTTCAAGCATAAATTCAATAAAAACAGTTGATTCTCCTGTATTGTCTGATTTTCCAAGTGATTCATAATACTGTTCTTGACGTTCTTTTATTAAAGTTTCAATCGGTAAATATTCAAAAACAGGATATGAGTCTTTTAAAATCAGAGTTTGCCATAATCTTCCCATTCTGCCGTTTCCGTCAATAAAAGGATGGATAAATTCCATTTCATAATGGAATACGCAACTTTTTATTAAAACTAAATCATCGTCATTTTTCAAATAGTCAAACAAGTCATTCATTAAAGGCTTAAGCATTTCACTTTGAGGAGCAATGTGTGCAACTTCAGAGCCTTTAATAATTCCAACCGATTTATTTCTAAGTCTGCCAGCTGATTCGATAAGTCCATTCATTAATATACCATGAGCCTTACAAAAAGAGTCAAAATTGTATGGATTCAATTTGTCTAAATAATCATAAACAGCAATTGCATTCTTAACTTCCAAAATGTCTTTTTTCGGTCCAATTACTCTTTTGTTTTCAACAATTGCAGTTATTTGTTCAATAGTCAAAGTATTTCCTTCTATTTCAAGTGATGAGTGGATGGTCTTAATCCTATTTTTCTTTCTTAATTCAGTCGGAGGCTTACTCAAATGTGCCGACTTTACTTCTCCAATTTTCTCAGAAATAGAAGCAACTAGTTTTAATATCTTT
This sequence comes from Prolixibacteraceae bacterium, assembly GCA_035271585.1. Taxonomy (GTDB): domain Bacteria; phylum Bacteroidota; class Bacteroidia; order Bacteroidales; family Prolixibacteraceae; genus Roseimarinus. Next base: position 17,645 of record DATERL010000205.1, on the reverse strand, counting down.
CCTGTTATTTTGTATGGTGGTTTCATTTATTTAATTAATGATAGTATCATTTGATAGTATCAAAGATAATGAATTTGATTCAATATGTAAATAACTGTCTGTTTAGGCAATCTCTCCTAAAATAAAGCCTAACGTTTAGTGTGTGGTAAGTAAGGGATTACGAGCTTCAAACCTATCAGAAAACCACCAAAAATTGATCTGGTAATAACGAAACCCGAATGAATTATACGCATTATTGTCTTTAATAGCTATTACCAAGGCTTATTAGAATTCAGCTTTTACTGAAAAACTTGGTAGAATTGTGAATAATGGTAACCATTCAGTCGCACTAAAAAAGGGTAGAATTTCAGTTCAAAACAGGATGAATTGCCCAGGGTTTTAACCCTGGGGATAATTGATAACTATAAAACCAATACCGATAGACCAATAAAGGAGATTATAGAGAGTAGCGAATATATGCGACATTTTGTTGGCTAATCGGTATAAAACTATTCTTTTGAACAAAATACGTATTAAAAAACAAACCGACTGAATAGTTACTATCTCTGTGGTTTCAGCAATAAATAGCAACAAAAATATAAAAGTAGCACAGCTTTTCAATATCCAGTTGTCGTTACACAGCTTCGCTTGGTCAGTCACATACGTTTTAAATAATAAATACGCATAAACCAACAAACAGCGCTGATAGGCTGAATTTTTCACACAAAACAATTCACCTTACAACCACACCTACATAACCCATAAAAACATTGGAAAAAAAAGTCGGAATTGGCGTTTCCATAAGACATTTGGGTGTTTAGTTGTTAAATTTAAGGTTTTTTTGGTTTGCTAATATATAAAATATAGTATATAAGTCAATATTATTTTTCAATATTTATTATATTGCACTAAATCCAATCAAAATTCATAAACATGTTGAAATTCCCAGCCATCGTTTTGGCATTGTTGCTAATATTATTCGCAATGAGCTGCACAGCCCCTAAACACCAAACAAACCCAATTTTCAACACCCCATTTGACCATTCATTTAACACCGATGCATGGAAACAAGCATGGGGCATTCAATGGAGCGAGCGCACTTCCGATTGCGAGATAATTGAAGGTGGCTATAATAATGAACAAGATGCTTTACGGGTTTTCTATCCCGAAAGTGCTGTTGGGCCTCGCGTGGGTGGGGCACAATTCCCTATGCTTTTTGCCGATATGCCCCATTTAAAAGCCGATACACTTTTGCAGTCGGCCACACTAAAATACCATGTAAAATTTGAAGATGGATTTGATTTTAGACTCGGTGGAAAACTGCCCGGTTTAATGGGCGGAAAAGACGCCTGGAGTCGCGCCGGAGGTACCCAACCCAACGGCACCAACGGATGGACACTACGCTTTATGTGGCGCGAAGGAGGCCGCTTGGTTGTTTACGCCTACTTGCCTGTATCGAATAATGAAAAATGGGGCGGACAAGAATGGGGACAAGACATTGACTGCAATTTCACAGCCATTCCTGGCACTTGGCACACCATTGAGCAATTTATCGACGTGGGAACTCCCGGCCTCGACAATGGCCAGCTTAAAGTAAGTATCGATGGTATTGAACGCCTTGCAATAAACGATTTGTGCTTTTGGTATGAAAACAACGAATGGGGAAAAATTGGCGGTATTTTCTTTTCAACTTTCCATGGCGGAAACACCAGCGAATGGGGTCCACTTAACAATTCGTATGCTCAATTTGCCGGATTAGAAGTGATGAAAAACAATTAAGATATCTATTCAGTTGATTTGTTTTTCAATACCTATTTTGTTAAAAAGTTTTGCTTTATACCGATTAAACCAAAAAATGTCGTGTATATTCGCTACGATCTATTATCTCCTTTGTTGGTCTAATCGGTATTGCATTTAAATTATCAATTATACTCGGGGTCAATCCCAATGGACATCGGGACGAGCAATTTATCCTGTTTTTGACTAAAATTCAACCCTTTTTAAGTACGAATGAATAGTTACCAATTAAGATATAAGACAATATTTATTATAGAAATTTAAACTAACTAAATGATTAAGATGTCGCTTCACTACAATTCCTTTTTTGTCTAAAACTCAACCTTAACCTCAACCTCAGTCTTAACCTCAACCTCAAATCTTTCTGTGGCGTCACTCAAATAAAAATATTACATTTATAGCTGAAAAAAATTGATATAATATAAATCAGATTATGAAAAAACTACTTATTTTTTTAGTGCTTGTTCTCAGCATCAATACGATGTTTGCCGGTAACAGCGACACGCTTCTCATTTACAAATTCAACATTAAAGAACAAATTGCTCCTTCGGTTTGGCGACAGACCAAAATTGTTTTTAAAGATGCTGAAGCCATTGGAGCCGATATTATTTTAATCCACATGAACACTTACGGTGGCACAGTAAACGATGCCGACTCTATCAGAACCCGAATATTAAACAGCAACATACCCGTGTGGACATTTATCGACAACAATGCAGCCTCGGCTGGGGCTTTAATCGCTATTGCCGGCGACAGTATTTTTATGCGTCCGGGTGCCAACATTGGTGCGGCAACGGTGGTTAATCAAACCGGCGAAAAAGCACCCGATAAATACCAGTCGTATTTTCGTTCAACCATGAGAGCTACCGCCGAAAGTCATGGAAAACAAACCATTATAACAGGCAACGACACCATAACAAAATGGTTTCGTGATCCAAAAATGGCCGAAGCCATGGTCGACGAAGATATTTTCATTCCAGGTATTATCGACACCGGAAAAATACTCACTTTCACCGCACGCGAAGCCATTGAACATGGCTTTTGTGAAGGCATTGTCAACGATGTCGACGAACTGCTAGAACAAGCCAACATTCAACATTACATCATAAAAGAATATAAACCAACAACCATCGACCGCATTATTGGCTTTCTAATTAACCCAATTATTTCGGGTTTACTAATTATGGCCATTATAGGTGGAATTTATTTCGAAATGCAAACGCCCGGTATTGGCTTCCCACTAATAGTTGCGATACTGGCTGCCATAGCCTATTTTATGCCGTTATACATTGAAGGAATGGCCGAAAACTGGGAAATAATTGTATTTATTATTGGACTGATATTAATCGCACTCGAAATATTTGTTATTCCGGGTTTTGGAGTAGCCGGAGCCCTGGGTATTACCTTTGCCGTTTTAGGCTTAACCCTGAGCCTACTCGACAATGTTCGTTTTAATTTCGACAATGTTGATGGAACAGCTATTGTTATTGCATTGCTTACCGTAACGGTTTCGATATTTTTCGCTTTGCTTTTTGCAATTTGGGGCAGCCGAAAACTTTTCACAGCAACGACGGGGCCATTGCACAAATTATCACTCACCAGTGTGCAAACCACTTCCGAAGGTTATTCCAGTGTGAGCATCCACCAATCGGAAATGGTTGGCAAAACTGGAATTGCACACACCGTTTTGCGCCCATCGGGGAAAGTAAATATCGAGGGCGAAATTTGGGATGCAAAATCGGAAGATGTTTTTATCGACAAAGGAGATAATATTGTTGTGGTAGGCCAAGAAAGCGCTCAATTATATGTTGAGAAAAAACTATAATTTACTGCTTAACAACAACTTGCAACAAACATAAATTAAGGAACTAATGAATCCCAATCAGAATTATTCTACGCCCAAAATGATAATAGTGGGCTTGCAGTTTCTTTTTGTAGCCTTTGGCGCAACCGTGTTGGTACCATTGCTTGTAGGCATTGAGCCTTCGTTGGCTTTGTTCACGGCGGGTGTGGGCACCTTGTTGTTTCATTTAATCACCAAAGGTAAAGTACCTGTGTTTTTGGGGAGCAGTTTTGCGTTTATTGCACCAATTATTGAAGCAAGCCGTTTATTTGGCTATGCCGGAATGTTATCGGGTATTGTTGCTGTAGGCGTAGTTTATAGTTTGGCTTCGGTTTTGGTAAAATGGCGAGGGAAAAAATTAATCGAGAAAATATTTCCCGCCGTTGTTGTAGGACCTGTTATAATGGTAATTGGATTATCGCTGGCCACTACTGGTGTAAACATGGCAAAAACCGACTGGTTATTGGCGGTTATTGCATTGCTTACAGCAATTATTACAGCCATTTACGCCAAAGGGATTATCAAACTGATTCCTATTTTTATCGGCATTATTGCTGGTTACCTTGTTGCCGTAATTTTAGGAAAAGTTGATTTTACCGCCGTCAACGAATCGGCTTGGCTGGCTCTACCAAAATTCACCTTACCACAATGGAGCTGGAGTGCCATTTTATACATGTTACCTGTTGCTATTGCCCCCTTAATTGAACACGTTGGCGATGTATACGCTATTGGTGCCGTTGCCAACAAAGATTTTGTAAAAGATCCCGGCTTACACCGCACCTTATTAGGCGATGGTATTGCCACCGCAATGGCCGGTTTTTTAGGCAGCGTACCCAACACCACCTATTCAGAAGTTACCGGCGCCATTTCACTTACAAAAATGTACAATCCAAAGGTGTTGCGAATTACATCTGTAATTGCCATATTATTCTCCTTAGTGGGGAAAATCAGCGGCTTAATGAAAACAATACCTCAAGCGGTTCTAGGAGGCATTATGCTTTTATTGTTTGGAATGATAGCCAGTATTGGCATTAAAACCCTTATTCATTCAAAAGTGAGCATGGACAATAACCGTAACCTGATTATTGTTTCGATAATTTTAACCGTTGGAATTGGTGGTGCTGCAATTAGTTTTGGCAACTTCTCGTTGGCTGGAATTGGCTTGGCATCGGTTGTTGGCGTATTCCTAAATTTAATTTTACCCGAAAAATCAAAAAAATAGCCAGTCTTAAATAATTGGAGAATTTTGTCAATGGGCATAAAAAACAAAAGGTTGACTCTTTACAGAATCAACCTTTTTTGTTGGCGGTGCGGACGGGACTCGAACCCGCGACCCACGGCGTGACAGGCCGTTATTCTAACCAACTGAACTACCGCACCAATTTTCAAATGAAAAATACAATATTTTTTAGAGCCAGCCTTGTTTTCAAAGGCGATGCAAATATAGACGTTCTTTTCTTTCCTACAAATATTAATGAAAAAAAAATCTTAAAAAATCATCGCATTTAGTATTTAGCAAGCTCAAATATGCATTAACTTGTCACCTTATTAAAAAAGAACAACAAACAAACATATTTTATATGCAAAATACTAAAAGTGAAAAAATTTACGCTATCCATATTGTATCCGGCGGGCGCTGCCTTAACGGGCACGGCATGGTACAAGCACTTCTGGCACAATATCCCGACAATAACATTTCGGTTGATTTAAAACCCAGCATTACCACCGCCGAACAAGCAAAAACGGTTGTAAATGAAGCAAAAGCTGAAAAAGCTGTTATTGTGCACACCATGGTTTGCGCCAATATCCGCCAAGTTATTATTGATGAGTGCAAAAAACAAAACGTAATCGAATATGACTACATGGGACCGCTGGCCAATTACATTGAACAAAAAATTGGCTTGACTCCAATAAACGAACCTGGCTTATACCGAAAAAGCAACGAACAATATTTCGACCGTATCGACGCCATTGAATACACGCTTGGTGCCGACGACGGCGTTAATCCTCAACGCTTATTTGAAGCCGACATTATCTTGACCGGAGTTTCGCGGGTGGGAAAAACCCCACTTAGCATATACATGTCGATGCTAGGCTGGCGTGTTGCTAACGTGCCTTTGGTGCTGGGTATCGAACCTCCGCACCAGCTTTTCGAAGTTGACCCCCAAAGGGTTTTTGGTCTGCACATTTCACCGGTTCAATTGCTCTCCCACCGCATGAAACGCTTAGTCAATATCAGTAACAACGTGAACACCAACTATGTTGACCGGCGAGTAATTAACGATGAAATTAGATATGCCGACCGCCTTTTTGAGAAGGGAGGATTCACAGTAGTCAATACCACCAATAAACCCATTGAGTCGAGCTCAAACGAAATTATCGAAATGATTACCACACGCTTCGACTACTCAAAACAAAAAACGAAAACTGCTTATTAAAAGAGTAAGATGAAGGCTAAGGTTAAGATAAAGGTTGAGACAAAACATAACATACTGATACTGGAGTATATAACAGATCACGCACAAAAAACAGAAGATTGTTAAATACTGAGGTTGAGAGGTTAAGGCAAAACACAGTCAAGAATTGGAGCAAAGCCTAAATTGTGAATACCAAAATATTTAATCAGTAAAAAAAGCCAGAAAAAATTCAACAAAATGGAACATACGGAAATTGCATGTACAAAATGCCCAATGAAGACAAAATACGACAAGAATCCAAAATCACTTATAGGGCGCTTTTGGCGTTGGCATATCAGTATTTATACGGGGATTTTGTCCGGGTTGGAAAATGTATCTAAAATCGCTTACCGATGACGAACGATTGAGTATTGCCAAACAATACCAATTAAAAAAGTGAATGCAAAACTAACGGCGAACAGCAATTAATAGAAATCACGCATTTCGGTCTCAACAAACTCATGCCGCCAAGCATTAAACAATTGTGGCTGAAGAAGAATGTTATTGCCGCCATCTCTCATCATCTCTAAATAAAATTGAATATTTTCGCCCTGCAAAACAATTGGTTCTGTCGCTAATCCTTCATCAATATGATATAATTGTCCCATTAAATTAAAACTACGCCCCTCGGTGTTTCCTGTCAAATTTTCGATTACTCGTCCCATATAACATATTTTAATCTTATCGAAGACCAAAGGAATTGCGGCAAGTTGTTCCAACGAAATAAACCATGATCTATCATTTTCGATCACCTCTATGGTACGATAAAAACCATTTTCGGTAATTTCTTCGGTCTCATGTTTAAAAACCGTCGCCATTTTCCTTCTATATCCAGCTTTCTGGAATCTATTTTTGAATTGAAAATTACAATAATTTACGCCCAGTGGTAATTTTTCATGGGCTACAAATTGCATAATTTCCAATGCTGTAATCTCCGATTCGGCCACAGTAGGCTGTTCACCATGCAAAATGGTATAATTATGAACTAACAATTTAGAAGCGTTATGTTTCGTTAAGCGCAATTGATGCAAATTGATGTTGGTGACTCCATATTCACATAATTGAGGCAGTACTTGAAGTAGTTGTTCTTTTTCATGAGGGACAGCCGGTATTTCAACAGTTACATTGGCAATATATTTTGCTGCGTTTTTCAGTATTTTGGGATTGTAATTAACGGCTCCAATATCGAATCTGATTTCATCTAAACCAGCCTCACCTAATGCTTTCAATTTTTCGTCGCTGGCTAAAATACCATTGGTGTACATCCATATATAAATTACCGAGTTACAGTTTTGCTTAACCTGTTTAAGAAACTCGAGCGTACGTTCGAAATACAGCAAAGGCTCGCCACCACTAAAACTCACCCCTTTGAAACCAAAACGATTAATATACTCAACATAGTATTCGGGATCGGAGAACAGTAGCTTTTGTGATTGTGGCGCTCCATCCTCAATTTGTGGCGCCGGACAGTAAAAGCAGTTGGCATTACACTTTCCCGTAATAAACAAGCACGACCACTCCCCTTCTCCGCAAAGTTGACACCCTTTAGACAAACTGTTTAAATATGGCTTAGTATTAGCAAATTTCCACTCCGTAATTGTTCCAGCTGAATTAAACAACTCCTGCCTTCTGTCTTCGAGATAGGCTGACTTATAGGAGTGATACCAGTTAATTTGAGCATTATATTCGCCAAAGTTTCGCTCTGTATTCTGGGCAATTTGATTTAAATAACCAATAAACGCTTTCATTATTTATATTTTGTTAATTCAAATTTATTCAAAATAAACAAACAAAGGCTTACTATAAGCGCATGTGAGTGAAAGCATATGTATTTATAGTTCAGAAAAAATGTAAAGTGCGATCAAGATTTGATCGATATTTGAAAATCCTTTTGAGATTTTAGTATTTAAAAAATAATTCTGCATATAAAAAGTATAAAAAAAGCAGGCCTATAAGCCGGGTTCTGTACCCCGATTTCGGAAAAACCGAAGCCTGAGTTTCTGTCATTTATCTAAGCAACCTACCCCTCCTGAACTTCCCAACAAGTTGAAAAACACAACGGGCAGCCATGTGCCGAAGCTTTCAGGATATATTTGGTCTTGCAACTCCCGGGGCGAACGTCCAACAATGTCGCCACTGTTGCCGGTGGGCTCTTACCCCACCTTCTCACCTTTACCCAAAGTGAAAACACTTCGGGCAGTTATTTTCTTCTTCGCTAACATGCTCTCACGAACATCTCCCCTTTCGGGAGCGGAATGCCCTATATTGCCCGGACTTTCCTCCACGCCAAAGGCGTGACGACAGAACGACCTGCTTTTGTGCAAAAGTACTTATTTTCGACGAAGTATTACCATGGTAGCCCCAAAGCCATATTCTTTAAACGAGGCATCCTGATATTGGAAACGCGCATACTTGGAACTGAGCCGCTTGGCAATTTCCAGTTTTAAAACACCATTGCCCACACCATGAATAAACACAATACGTTTAACCCTATTTCTGATTGCCAAATCCAATTCTCGTTGAAATTTATCCATCTGAAGGTCTAAAATTTCGCGGTTCGACATCCCCTTGGCATTATCAACCAGCTCGTCGATGTGCAAATCGATTTCAACAAATTCGGGAATAAGCGGCGCTTTTGGCGGGTTTTCATCTTGGCGAATTTCTTTATCTTTCTGATCAATAACCTTTTGAAAATCTTTATCCGTCATTTTATCGATTTCCTCCTGTAAAGGATTAGCCACCAAATCGAAAATCATTGCATTACCATCAAAGTATTCATTAGTGGTAAAACTCTTTTCTTTGTAAAACTTCACGGCGTTAACCGAAACTTCTTTTTCGAAGGGTCCAACCAATTTTGAAGCATCTTTCATGTAAGGGATAATGCGGAAATAGAACTTGGGCAAGTTGCTTAAATCAGACATCGAAAGTCCTTCGAGGTAATTTTTGGTATTGGGTTCCAATTCGCCAGCATCAATGGTGTGATACTTTTCGCCATCGAAATGAGCATAATGATACAGTAAAGAAAAGTTGCTGTCGTTAATGAAATAGATTTCGATCTCGCCACCTACATAGTTTTTTTGATCGGCGGGATAAAATGCCATAAAAAACTTGGGTTGGTCGTTGCCGGGAATAAGCTCGGCTACATGCTCAGGTTCGACAATAGGGGCCGGTTTCGACACTTCGTCAGGCTCATTGGCCACTCTCCGCCTTACCCGGTCGTACGAGTCGTTTTCGGCCACTTTTACAAGTTCGTTAATCATTACCGGAATTTCGAAACCATCCTGATCTTCGACCACTGCGATATTTTTACTCTGAAAACTAACCACAACGCCACTGCCAACTGCGTTTAAAAACTTTACTTTATCGCCTATGTTAATCATTGTTTATAATCGGTTTTAATGAACATACAAAGTTAACTCATTTTTATAACTTTGCAGGCCAAAAGAAGGCAACATTAATCAAAAACAACAAGTTGCCGACAAGCAACATGCAATTACTAATCAAGCACTTAACAAATCAAAACAAATAAATTAAGCAATTAGGGTGTTAGTTTTTAATGAAGAAAGAATTTTAGAATGGAATTAGCAGAAGCAATTAAGAACATCAAAATAGAAGCCTATAACTACGATTTACCCGACCACCGGGTTGCAAAATACCCCTTGGAAAAACGCGATGAGTCGAAATTGCTTTTGTGGAAAAATGGCCATATTTCGGATCATATTTTCAAAACCTTGCCCGATTTGATTCCATCCAATTCGATGCTAATTTTCAATAACACAAAAGTAATACGAGCCAGGCTTAATTTTAAAAAAGCAAGCGGTGCACACATCGAAGTATTTGTTCTCGAACCTATTGCACCATCAGATTATGCCCTCAACTTTCAACAAACCGAAAAATGCAGTTGGCAATGTATAGTTGGAAATTTAAAAAAGTGGAAAAACGGTATACTAACATTATCGGTTTCCATAAACAATAACACAATAAGCTTAAATGCTGAAAAAATAGGAATTTCAGAAAACAGTCAGCTCATTGAATTTAGCTGGAACAACCCCGCCTATACTTTTTCGGAAATACTTGAAGCAGCAGGCAATATGCCAATTCCACCCTACCTACACCGCGAAACTGAAACCATTGACCTTACGCGATATCAAACAGTTTTTTCGAAAATAAAAGGTTCGGTAGCTGCTCCAACCGCAGGCTTACATTTTACCGACGATGTGTTCAAAAAACTCAATTCGAAGGGGATAATTACGAACGAACTCACACTACATGTTGGCGCAGGCACTTTTCAGCCCGTAAAAAGCGAAAACATTCAGCACCACAACATGCACACCGAACATTTTGTGGTTGAGAAAACTTTCATCGAATCGTTGCTTGCACATAAAAATGCGATTATTGCCGTGGGCACCACTTCAATTCGCTCGCTCGAAAGCCTTTACTACTTAGGCGTTAAAGCCATGCTAAACCCCGAAATAACAATCAATGAATTTACAATACAACAATGGGAACCCTACCAAACTCGAACACAAATAACCAGGCAACAAGCATTTGAAGCTTTGCTCACCTTTATGGCAAAGCACCAACTTGAACAAATACATGCTTCAACGCAAATTATTATTGTGCCAGGCTACCAGTTTCATGTTATAGATGGCATGATTACCAACTTTCACCAGCCCCAAAGTACGCTATTGCTACTTATATCGGCCTTTTTAGGCGACGAATGGAAAACAGTTTACCATCACGCAATGGATAATGGTTATCGGTTTTTGAGCTATGGCGACAGTAATTTTTACTTGAAAAAATAATCATGAGAGTATAACATATCGTCTTTTAAAAAATGGTACTGATTTATATTTGCTATCAACAAGATAAAAGCACAACGATAAAATAAATAAAACAACTATATGTTTCCATATTTATAAACATTTTTGTAATTTTGTAAAAAGTGTTTAATGAATAAACCAATTGAAATAATATTGCTTCCAGATGCAGATAAGTTTGTTGACACGATTGAGAAATCTGCAAGGAAAAAATTATTCTATGCTATTCGTAAGACCAAAATGCGAATTTATGGTGATTGGTTTGAGAAACTAAAAAACTCCAAAGATATATTTGAGTTTAGAGTTAAAGACAGCAATAAATTTTTTCGACTTTTTGCATTTTGGGATAGCACTGGAGAAACTGAAACGCTTATTGTTTGTTCACACGGATTAATTAAGAAAACAAACAAAACACCAAAACAAGATATTGAGAAAGCGGAGTTGATTAAAGAGAAATACTTTAATGGTTAATATAAATGCTAATATTATGGAAAAAACTGACTATAAAAGGTTTGAGGATTTAGAAGACAAGTACTTTGGTGAAAAAGGTACGTCAGAGAGAGAAAATTATGAGTTTGATTTAAAAATGGAACTAATTGGGGAAAAAATCAAACAACTAAGAATTAAAAACAGCCTGACTCAAAGCCAATTAGGAGAATTGATTGGAGTGAAAAGATCGCAAATTTCAAAACTTGAGCATGGAAACCATAGCGCATCAGTTTCAACAATTATGAAAGTTTTTCAAGCACTGAAAGCGCAAGTCAGATTGAAAATTGAAATAGATGATAATGTGGAATATGCTTTTTAATACAATGTTTAGTTTTCTTGTATTTGCCATTTTAAAAACCATCTTATTTAAAGTTATTGTATGTTCGTTCTTTGTCATCAAGTTCACCAATTTCCATTAGGGTTTACTTTTATAGATTACTTTACTTCTTTTGGAGTCAGGATTTATTCACTATAACTAAGTTCAATTAACAGTGAAGAGATTTAAAAACAAGTTCTGTTATATTGCTTCTTCTCGTACATCGAAAAAAAAACAAAATTTTCTGTTTTCAAACACTACATCATAGACTTAGCTTGCTTTAAAAACATTAAAACAGCCTAACTGCACATCGTTCAAGCTTATCCCAACAGCCGCTCCCTTTTTTGTAAATTCAGTAAGCCGCCCAACATAAAAACAATACTTCCTGAAAACAAAAATACCCGATTTTTTGTGGTCAGTACTTCCCAAACCATTTGGCTGGTGCCCGAAGGAATATCGTAAGGATTAAAGAAAATATTCCAGAATGATGATGAAAGTTCGTCGTTCAAAATAAGCAATACTACACCAAGAATTACAATTACCGTAGCAGTTGCATTTCCCGAACGCAACAAGGTGGAAAGAAAAAATGTTAGAAAACCTAAAAATGCTAAAGGAAACATCACCTGAATATTCATTTCGAATATTTTAAAGGGGACGAATAAGTATTTGAATAAAAACGACAACAAGAGCAAAATAAAAAATGTAATGGCAAAAATAAGTATTAGTCGCATAAACCAAACCCTGAAGCGATAGTCGGGAATACCAAAAATAATTTCCATGGTACGGGCATCTTTATCGCTCTGAATACCAAAGGCCGCGGGGTAAAACAATAACAAAGCACCGGTTAACATCAGAATAGTGTAAACCCCCTTTTCGGTAATCATTTCGCCATTAAACAGGTTTACCCCAATAATGAAAAACGACAACACGATGGCACTAACCAGAAAATAAACAAAACGATTTCCAAAAACAATTTTCAGGTTATAGCCCACCATTTTTACAGCGTTAATAAACATTGCCTTTATTGAAATATTTTTCATCCTTAAATCTTGTTCCATTTTGAGTGTCATTTTGAATAACAATTCTTTAAAAAACTAATATTAAACAGTTTTGGCACGCTGCAACCACAAGTAAGCATCTTCGAGATTAGGCTCGGTATTGATAGCACTAGCGTGTGGTTTATTTTCTGATATGATTCGCATACGCACCATATCGTCCTTTTTATTGTGATGCGCCACCACATATTTTTTAGTGTACACTTCAAATTCCGTTTCGGGTACTTCGAGTTGCCACACGTGGCCTTTGGCTGCATCGGTAATATTACGGGGCGAGCCAACATATTGCACTTCGCCACGGCGCAAAACCGCCAGTTGGTTACACGAGCTGGCAATATCTTCAATAATATGGGTCGAAAATATCACAATACGCTCACGACTAAGCTCAACCAATAAATTACGGAAACGAATGCGCTCGCGAGGATCGAGCCCTGCAGTGGGCTCATCAACCACCAAAATACGAGGCAAATGCAACAGCACCTGGGCAATACCAATGCGTTGTTTCATACCACCCGAGAACGACCCAATTTTCTTGTCCTTATTTTCCCACATTTGAACGCTTTTTAGCACGTGCGTAACGCGTTCGTTTCGTATTTCGGGGCTTTTAATTTTCTTTAAAATCGATTGATATTGAAGGTAGTCCCATGCGCTCATGTTCTCGTACATTCCAAAATCTTGCGGCAGGTAACCTATTAAACCTTGCAACTCTTCACGCTTCAGATCGGCATCGAAGTTGTTAAAATACACCTTACCGTAACTTTGGTTGTTGATGCCACAAATTGCCCTCATCAGCGTCGATTTTCCAGCACCATTGGGTCCCAGCAAACCATACATGCCATTACCAATTTCGAGCGTTACGGCATTCAATGCTTTAAAGGGTTTGGACTTGCGCCCAATTACAGGAATCGAAAGCACAAACTGGTAAAGCACCCTGCGCGATTTTTTGTACCGACCGCTTAAACGGTTAATGTTGATGTTTTCGGTTTGTATTTTTCGTGCAATGTAATCGACCATTAATGCCAGGTAACAAACCACAAGTAACACAATGGAGCCTCCAATATTTTTGGTTTGAAAATAAATATAGGCAAGGCCTAAAGCAGGAGCCGTAAACCGCCACAATAAAGCCAACCACACAGCAGCTTTTGCACCCCGTTTGCGGTACGAAAACCACTTTTCAAATACATTAAAAACATGAACAGTCATAAAATAAATCAAAAACAGGGCCACCGACTGCCAAAATATTTTTTCCATGTAGAAAAAGGCATTGTAAATCAAAAAACCAATTATTGGAATTTGCCAGCTTAATTCATTAAGATCGGACAATTTGCGGTAGGTATTGGCTTCATCAAAACGTTCTCTAAGTTTTTGTCCACTTCGCCATTCGCGAACAAAACGTGATGGACGATCGTATATTTTCACCAAATTCTTAATGCGAATTACAATGGGTTCATTGTCGGGTATAAGATGTTCGTTGGACTTGCGTAGGCTGTTCAAAATAAACCAGATTAACCCCGGCACAACAGTAATCAATAAAATAAAGCAAATCATTTGCAATACAAAACCATTGATTTCGAAATAAATAAGCAATCCTACACCAACAAATAACCCATATTGCAATAGTTTTAACCACAATGGCAAACTACGAAACCAAGCCAAGGCATTATATAAACCCGAATAGAATGTGGGAATAAAAATCAAAGTTAGCAATGTACTGAATGCCAAACCACCAATAACAGTTAATGCGAACGGAGCACCAATAACACCTGCGTATTCCGATTTACCCATGGCCAGCGGCAACATGGCAATAATTGTTGTAGTTGCGGTTATAAGTATGGGGCGCAAACGAGCCAATCCGGCCATCATTAATGCACGTTGCATACGATAGCCCTGTTTTTGGAGTAAATTACTGTAATCGATTAAAATTATCCCGTTGTTCACCACCACGCCCAGCAATATAATAAAGCCCGTTAAAGTGTTGGCCGATATCAAAGTATTGCCAGTAAAAATCAGCATCAATAAAGATCCAATAGTTGCCAGTGGTATTGAAAACATCATTACAAACGGTGTAACAAACGATTCGAATACCGAAGCCAAAATCATAAAAATTAAAATAAAAACCATAGCAATTAGCGGATAATACGCCGCAAAATCGTCTTCGCTGTGAATTACCTGCACTGCAACTCCAGCGGGCAGTGGTATGGCTGCAATCACTTGATCAACCTCGTTGCGAGCATTTTCAAGCAAATCTTTATTATCATTAATATCGCTGCTAAACCGGTAGCTGAGCTCAATTTCTTTTTCCTGATTAAGCCGATTTATACGAGCAATTCCCGAGCTGTAATAAATTCTCGAAATATCTTGCAACTCATAAATAGCGCCATCGTTGGTTTTTATTTCGAGGCGTTCGAGATCCGACATCCTCATGGCCGGCAAATCGACCAGCGTATCAGTTCTGATAATAATTTCGTACTCGTCGTCACCTTGCCTAAAGTTAAAGCCCGACTCCACCTCTTTTTTGAACGACGATAACTCGTTCATCACATTGGACATGCTAATGTTATTGCGGCCAAATATTTCAGAGTCGAATTTAAGGTGTACTTCGGGTCTGTTCGACGAAAGGTTGCTTTGAACCCTTTCAATATCGTTTAAATCTTCGAGATAGTATTTCAGGTCGTCGGCCAGGTTTTTCATCAACTCGTAATCGCGACCTTTAATAAGCACCCGTTCCTGGTTGGTTCCAATACCCATCATGCGTTCCATGCGTTGCCCTTGGCGCATTCCACCACCGCCACCACCAAACTGCTCATTGGCTGCCGATTGCTCAAAACCAATTTCAGCCTTGTTTCTGTGCCGATTCATGGTTTTTTGAACATCATTTCTAAGCGAATTAAAATCGCGGTCGGCAATTTTCTGAAAATCTTCTTTCAACAAAATGGTAATCACAGCAGATTCCTCTTCAATTTGACTGCTAATGCTTTTCTGTTCAGCAATTTCGACCAATTCTGCTTCCATTTCGGCAACCAGCTTATCGGTTTTTTCGAGTGTTGCACCCGAGTTCATGGTCACGTAAATGCTGATTTGGTTATTCTCAACTTCTTGTAAAGCCTGGGTTTGAGTTGTCAAACTAATGAGTAAAGTGGCAAAGAAAACCACCAAGGCTCCAATTATGGTCACCAAAGGCTTGCGCATAGCCGTTTTCAGTAAAACCATATAAATCTGAACCATTCGGTTTCTGATTGATATTTTTTCAAACACTAAAATTTTCTGTTGCTTTTTTTGTCTCCCAAGTATCAAATAAGTAAGCATTGGAATCAAAAGCATCGCCACAAAAAACGAAATCAACAAGGTCGAAACAATCGAAATACCGATTTGTCGTCCAAACAATTTCACAATAATATCGTCGGTAAAAAAGAAGGGTAGAAAAACACAAATAGTGGTCAATGTAGCCGCAAAAATCGACCGCCAAACTTCAGCAGTTCCTTTTACCACCGAGTTGTACAACGACTCGCCACGGCCCGCCAGTCGATAAATATTCTCGAGCACCACCACACTATTGTCAATGAGCATACCAATGGCCAAAGCCATGCCCACCAAGGTTAAACTATTAATGGTAATGTCGAAAAAATAGAAAAAATTAAACGCAGCATATACCGAAATTGGAATCGAAAGCGCCACCACCGTAACCAACCTGATATTACGTAAAAAGAACCACAAAATGAGCACAGCCAACAAGCCACCCACCACAGCAAGATTAATAATCTGGTCGATATTTTTCTCCATGGTTTCGGCCGAATCGCTCTGAATAACCAACTCCACACCTACGCTTTCCAAATTATCGTTCAATTGAGAAATTAGCGCACGTGTCCGATGCGACAAATCGATTAAATTCGCCGTATTGTCGTTAATCAACATCATCGTAATCATGTCTTTCCCATTCACACGGCTGTACGATGTTTCTTCTTTAGTGCCAAAAGTAATGCTTGCAATATCGTTAAGTGTCAAGCCCGAACTCTGGTTTACAATTACGTTTCCAATGTCCGAAATCTCTTTAAACTCGGCCGAAACATTCACAAAATACCGGTCGCTGGCATTGTAAACTTCGCCAACAAAAGTACGGTCGTTGTAACCGCCCTGCAACAATTGCTTAATACGAGCAGGAGTTAAATTATAAGCTTTTGCCACATCGGGAGCAATTTCAATCTCAATCGATTTTTGCCTTCCGCCATAAACATTTACACTGGCAACACCATCAACATTAAGCAGTTGGTTTTGTATTTCGACGTCAGTAATATTTCGCAAGCGGTCAACTCCCCCCTCGCCCAAAACCTGAATCGTCATAAACTGATTCATCATCGAGCGCAGGTCAACTTTATCCACCACCACCATAAATTCCGATGGCAATACCGATTTTGCTTCGTTCATTTTCTGCTGCAAGCGCAGTTGCGCATATTTAAGATTAACGCCCTCGTTATAAGTAATTTCGATGGTACCATTGCGCCGTGTAGCCATCGACGATATCTCCGAAACCCCTTCCAATTGCCCAATAATGCCTTCGAGCGGCACAATAGCTTGGCTTTCCATGTACGACGGGTCCACCTCAATAGAAGAATTCACCATCACCACCATTTCGGGCATTTCGGGTGTTGGGTACAACTCCATATTCAGCTTGCTGTACGAGATAATCCCGAGCAACACCATGGCCAAAAACACCATGCTAATCAACGTTTTCCTTCGGATGATAAAATCCATATTCCTAGTTTTCTTTACCCACAAATTTCAATCAAAAGTGGGTTAATTGTTTTTGTTAAATAATTAGGGCGGCCAAGCGCCGTACAGCTCCTACTCCTTTACACTTAAGCGGGTTTCGCAAGTTGTGGCGGGGGCTTCTTT
>DATERL010000204.1:0-18079 GCA_035271585.1 Prolixibacteraceae bacterium | reverse complement strand
CGGATACATACACCGATTGAAGAAAATCAGGAAACAACTCAAAAAAACAAGTTGATAATTTTTCGGTTTCCGAATAGAAAAGATTAGTGCAAGAATATGCCGCGTACAATTCGGTCTTTTCCGTTAATGTCTTTTATAATTATTGCATCGAAACCGTGAGTTGTCGAAATATCGGCTACTTCAGGGCCATAGGCTTCGTTTATTTCAAACCACAACTCGCCATTTTTTGATAAATGCTGAGTGGCCATAAGCGTTATTGCCCGGTAAAACCGAAGCGGATCGTTGTTGGGAACAAAAAGAGCCAAGTGGGGTTCGTGTTCCAACACATTGCGATTCATTGCGGCTTTTTCTTTTTCGCATACGTAAGGCGGGTTGCTCACTATTAAATCGAAACCTGAAATAGGCAGAGGTTTATCAGATAAAACATCGTGGTGAAAAAAATGAACTTCAACCTGATTTAAATCGGCATTTTTTTGGGCTGTTTTCAAAGCTTCGATAGAAATATCGCAGGCATAAACCTCGGCCAAAGGATTGTTTTTTTTGATGGCGATGGCGATGGCTCCGCTTCCCGTTCCAATATCCAAAAATTTCAATTTATTGTTGCCGTGCTTTTTCAAAATACCATCAACCAATTCCTCGGTTTCAAAGCGGGGAATTAAAACCGAGGGATTCACCTCAAAACGAAGATCATAAAATGTGGTTTCACCCAAAATATACTGAATGGGTTCGCCGGTTTTTAATCGCTCAATTACGCTCTCAATTCTATTCTCAACCTCAAATTCAATCGTTTTATCGCTATTTAAAATCATTTGGGTTGCATTGTAGCCTAAATAATATTGAAAAACAATAGCGATAAACCCCTCAATTTCAGTAGCCGGATAAAAGGGGTCTAACGTTTTTTTGATGTGTTGAATAGTTTGTTTCATAATGATGCAAAATAACCAATAAAAATAGAATGAAGTGCTGAGTAATTGACGATTTATCATTGACGATAAAATATTTTCAAAATCAGGAAGCTAATCGGTACATTTGCAACAAAGTTTACATTTTAATGGTCACATCGGAAAAATACATGCAGCGCTGCCTGCAATTGGCCCGTCTGGGCGAAGGTCGGGTTGCGCCCAACCCCATGGTGGGTTCGGTAATTGTTCACAATGGAAAAATTATTGGCGAAGGATTTCATCAAAAATATGGTGGACCCCATGCCGAGGTCAATGCCATTAATGCTGTTAAAGACCAATTGTTACTGAAAAGCTCCACCTTATATGTAAACCTCGAGCCCTGTGCGCATTACGGTAAAACACCGCCTTGCTCCGATTTAATTGTAGAAAAAGGCATTTCAAAAGTTGTTATTGGTACTGTTGACCCTTTTGCCGAAGTGGCTGGCAAAGGTATCGAAAAATTAAAAATGGGAGGCGTAAATGTCGAATTAGGAATTTTGAACCAAGAATGCCTAGAACTCAACCGCCGATTTTTCACTTTTCACAAAGAAAAAAGGCCTTTTATTATTTTGAAATGGGCGCAAACTGCCGACGGTTTTGTTGATATTGACCGGCAACACGAGGGGTTTGGCCAGCCTACATGGATTACCAACGAAATGGCCCGCATTGCAGTACACAAACAACGGGCAAGCGAAAATGCTATTCTTATTGGAACCGAAACGGCACTGAAAGATAATCCCTCGCTTACCCTGCGCGACTGGTTTGGACAACAGCCCTTGCGCATTGTTACCGACAGCAAACTTCGTTTACCTAAACATTATCAACTTTTCGACGGAAAAGCATCAACCTACGTACTTTCATCTCAAAACTACATGGACCATAGAGCGGCTGAGCTTATTCAATCGACCAATGGTGCCGATACCCTCTTGTCTCTGTTGAACTTTCTCTATCAAAAACAAGTTCTTTCGCTTATTGTTGAAGGAGGCCCGCGAATGCTGCAAAGCTTTATCGATCGGAATCTTTGGGACGAAGCCCATGTTTATACCGGACAAATTTGCTTTGAAACAGGAATAAAAGCACCTGTTTTTAATTATTCACCACGCTTATTCGACCACTTTTACAATAGCGAGTTACGAATTTTCAGAAATGAACAAGCTTTTTAATGTTAGGCTTTGCTCGACTGGTGAATTTATCTATTTTTGCACCACTTATTCAAATGGCCCTATAGTTCAACGGATAGAATAGCAGTTTCCTAAACTGTAGATCCAGGTTCGATTCCCGGTGGGGCTACAAACGCACTTAACATAAAAATGCTAAGTGCGTTTTTTTATCCATAACACCAAAGAATCTCAATTTTTGTTTTTTCTTCCTTTTTTTTTGAAACACTTGCTAAAACCTATAAATTGCATCTCGAAAACAAAATCATAACAGTATGTTAAATTTGCCTGTTTTTCACGATGTTGAAAATGCCCACCTACTTATTGGTTCTTTAGTTCACCGCACGCCGGTTTTAACTTCCGAGAGCATTAACCGCATCACTGGAGCCGAACTTTTTTTCAAATGTGAAAATTTTCAGAAAGTGGGTGCATTTAAATTCAGGGGCGCCAGCAATGCTGTTTTATCATTATCCGATACCGTTGCCCATAAAGGAGTAGCAACACATTCATCGGGAAACCATGCAGCAGCACTGGCATTGGCCGCCCGTAACCGGGGCATAACAGCCCACGTAGTAATGCCCGAGAATGCACCAAAAATAAAAATTGCTGCGGTTAAAAGCTATGGAGCCAATATTACCTTTTGCCAGGCCACACTCGAAGCACGCGAAAGCACTTTGAATCAAGTGATTGCCGAAACAGGCGCTAGCGAAATTCATCCGTACAACAATTTTTATGTAATTGCCGGACAAGGCACCGCTGCCAAAGAGCTGCTCGAAGATTCCTCCTTACTCGACATGCTGCTTTGCCCGGTTGGCGGTGGCGGATTACTCTCGGGCACGGCCATCAGTACCAAGGCCTTATCGCCTTTCACTAAAGTAATAGCCTGCGAACCTGCGGGAGCCGACGATGCTTTCCGTTCGTTTTATGGCAATCAAATTTATCCCTCGCTTAAGCCCAATACCATTGCCGACGGGCTGTTAACCTCATTAGGCGAAATAAATTACGCCATCATCAAACAACTGGTCGATGCCGTGGTCACCGTTTCGGAAGAAGCCATTATTGAAGCCATGCGCATGGTTTGGGAGCGAATGAAAATCATTATCGAGCCTTCATCTGCCGTGCCGCTGGCAGCTATTCTTGAAAAAAAGGTTCATGTTGAAAACCTTAGGGTTGGCATTATAATTTCGGGAGGCAATGTCGATTTAAATCAATTGCCTTTTTAAAATCCTCCTCACTTCACCCATTTCGATTACCCATTGTTTTTTGCATATTTCAATCAATGCGTTGATTGTTTTTACTCTAGTTTCAATCAATGCGTTGATTGATTTTATAGTTTTTCAATCAATGCGTTGATTGATTTTGCATGTTTTTCAATCAATGCGTTGATTGATTTGAAAATTTATGTATCTTTGTTGATATCAAGTTAAACGACAATATGCAAGTACTTTTCCAACGATTTACAGAAAAATATGCTCGCACACAGGTGAAAACCACCCGTTTGTTTGAGCAAGAAATTGATTGGAACAACCAATTAATTGGATTAAAAGGTGCTCGTGGAGTTGGAAAAACAACCCTTTTACTCCAACACATCAAAAAGAATTATGCCCTCGACAACAGCGTACTGTACACTTCGCTCGATCATTTATATTTTCTCGACAACAAACTTTATGACTTTGCCACCGATTTTCATCAAAAAGGAGGGAAATTATTAGTGTTGGACGAAGTACACCGCTATCCCAACTGGTCGATTGAGTTGAAAAACATTTACGACGATTTTCCCGATCTGAAGGTAATTTTCACTGGGTCGTCATTGCTCGAAATCAATAGAGGAAAAGCTGATTTAAGCCGCAGAGCAGTGATGTACAACATGTGTGGACTTTCGCTCAGGGAGTTTATCAATTTTGAAACAGGTGAAAAATTTGAGCCCATTGCATTTGAGCAAGTACTGACGAACCACCGGCAAATAGCAGCCAATATTATTGCTAAAATCAAACCCTTATCGCACATGGCCAATTATTTACAATACGGCTATTATCCTTTTTATCTCGAAAATAAAAACACCTATCATACCAAACTCGAACAAGCCCTTCACTTGGTTTTAGATGTCGATATTCCACAGTACGAGCAAGTTCAGATTTCGAATATCGTAGCTATAAAAAGGTTGTTGCAGATTATTGCCTCATCGGTGCCATTTAAACCCAATTATACCGCCATTAGCCAACGAAGTGGCATAAGTATCAACACGCTTAAAAACTATATAAATTATTTGAGCGATGCCGAGTTGATATTGCTTTTGTACCCCAACACCAACGGTTTGGGCAATTTGGGCAAACCCGAAAAAATTTACCTCCATAATTCGAGCTTAGTCTATAATATGGTGGGTAACAATGCCGATATTGGTAATATTCGCGAAACATTTTTCTTTAATCAGGTGAGTCCAAAAGCTATGCTCAACGCTTCGCCCCATGCCGATTTTTTGGTAAATGGAAAATATACTTTCGAAGTTGGTGGCAAAAACAAAAAGAAAAAACAAATTGCCGATGTTGACAACTCGTTTATCGTGATGGATGATATAGAAACCGGCTACGATAACGTAATTCCTTTGTGGCTTTTCGGATTTCTGTATTAATAACCATAAAAAGGCAGTTATTCCTTATCTTTGATTCCATTAATTCAACTACAATAAATGAATTGGAATGAACTTTTATCGGTAAAAAGACTGGGGAAACCCACTTCGGGGGTAATTACGCCCGATACGCGTACGCAATTTCAACGCGATTACGACCGGCTTATTTTTTCGTCACCTTTTAGGAGGATGCAAAATAAAACGCAGGTTTTTCCGCTCCCCGGCAGCGTGTTCGTACATAACCGACTAACACACAGCCTCGAAGTAGCCAGCGTGGGCCGCTCGTTAGGCAACATGGTGAGTGCTCAACTCGAAAAAATGAACATCGAGCACCCTTTGCTGACCGAAATTGGTTCGGTGGTGGCAGCAGCCAGTTTGGCCCACGATATGGGCAATCCACCGTTTGGCCACTCGGGCGAAGATGCAATCAAAGCATTTTTCACCAATGGTGAAGGACGTAGCTTGCGCACCGAAGTGAACGAAGCCGAATGGAAAGACCTCACCCTGTTTGATGGTAACGCCAATGCTTTTCGCGTATTGAGCCACCAATTTAAAGGAAGGCGCGTGGGTGGGTTTGCCCTTACTTATACCATGTTAGCATCCATTGTCAAATATCCGTATGAATCGACTTTGGCAAGCAAACCCAAATTCGGTTTTTTCCAAAGTGAAAAAGATACTTTTGCTGAAATTGCCCACAGCCTAGGTTTAAAGCAGGAAGATACCAACGGACTAATGTTTGCACGCCATCCGCTGGTTTTTTTGGTTGAGGCTGCCGACGATATTTGCTACCAGATTATGGACATTGAAGATGCCCACAAATTACGCATCCTTTCGTACGACGAGACCAAAACCTTATACCTCAACTTTTACAACAAAAACGATGACAGCACAATCCTTCAATCGATAGCGAAAACCATGAACCAAGTGACCGATCCTAACGAACAAATATCGTTCTTGCGGGCAGGTGTAATTAGTCGTTTGGTTAACGAATGTGTTCGGGTTTTTATGGGTAATTACGACGCTATTTTAAACGGAGAATATAAGCAATCACTTATAACAGATGTTTCGCCGCTTACTAAAATGGCCATGCAAAAAGTAATGGACGTTTCGGTTAGCAGGGTTTATGCCGACCATTCGGTAGTTGAAATAGAGTTGGCTGGGTATAAAATTATTAGCACATTAATGGGACATTTTGTTTCGGCAATGCTAAGCGAAAGCAAATACAACAGTAAATTGCTCACACTTTTTCCCGATCAGTTTAGGGTTGAAAACCACGAGTCGGTTTATGCCAAAGTTCAATCGGCTGTCGATTTTGTTTCGGGCATGACCGATGTTTATGCACTCGATTTGTACCGAAAAATTACCGGGATCAACATTCCTGGAATTGGGTAAAAACAGTATATTTGAAAACCATGGAATACATTACCAGCTTACGTAACTTAGAGGAATTTCAGGACTTCGACAACCTGGAGCTGATTGCAAAAGAAGTAGTAGAAGGTTTTATTACCGGCTTACATCGTAGCCCTTTTCACGGGTTTTCGGTCGAGTTTTCGGAACACCGGCAATATAACGAGGGCGAATCGATACGGAATATCGACTGGAAGCTTTACGGACGTTCGGAACGGTTATATATAAAGCAGTTCGAAGAGGAAACCAACCTTCGTTGCCAGTTGGTGATTGACACCTCATCGTCGATGCTTTTCCCCTACCAAAAGGGGAAATCTTTTCAATTTAACAAGCTTTCGTTTTCGGTTTATTGCAGTGCGGCCATTATTTATATGATGCGCCGCCAGCGCGATGCCTCGGGGTTATCGCTTTTCTCCGATAAAGTTGATTTTCATATTGAGCCAAGGCTCTCGTCGGTACATCTCGATTTGCTGTACAGCCAAATGTCGGATTTGCTTAAGCCCGATAAGGCTGCTTTGAAAAAAGGAACCAACGCGGTGGAAGTATTGCACCAAATAGCCGATAGTATTCACAAACGTTCGATGGTGGTTATTTTTTCAGACATGATCAGCTCGTCCGATCCCGATGAGATTTATCAAGCCTTGCAACACTTACGTTATAACAAGCACGAGGTTATTCTTTTTCATGTTACTGATAAAAAGCAAGAAGAGGAATTGGCTTTTTCGAGCCGACCACATAAGTTTATCGATTTGGAAACCGGCGAAACAATCAAGTTAAAGCCACAAGAAGTTAAACGTGAATACAGCAGGGTAATGCACGAAATGATTAACGATCTTAAATTGAAGTGCGGCCAATACCAGATTGATGTAATTGAGGCCGATATTAACGATGATTTTAGACACGTATTGCAATCGTATCTTTTAAAACGAGGCAGGTTAGGATAACCCCATTGCAAATAAAGAGTTTGTTACCTACAACCGATTGTTAGTCCCGATAGTTTTCGGGATTAGGTTTTGGAATTAAAACAAAACGAAGTGAGCTGATTATGAGCAATATAGTGTTTTCTATGTGTAAGCCGTAATACCCTGTATATTAGATGCAAATAAAAATACGACGAACTATTAACCTAATAACAACCAATATTAACGCTACCCGAGCTTCGCAAATTTCCATTCATATTGTATTTAAAATAAGTTTGTGATGAACCTTTTCTCATGGCCGACGAACTTCCATTTAGTTGAAAATTACCCAGACTAAAATCCACAAAATTTGCTTCACCCACCACACATCCGCTTCCCATAACCGACTGGTTTAAAGCATCGGCACTTGTCCATTTTTTTTTATCAAAATTACGTTGTACCAGGGCATTCACGCCATTCTGTTCGAAAAGACAATTCTGAAATCGAACCCAAGTATTTGCCACTCCGGCTTTGTCTCCATTGAGCTCGGCTTCGCCTTCAATAGCAAACAGGTAAGCTCCATTATTGCGATAAAATAGCGAGTTATAAATTCGGCTTTTAGCAGGCACTTTACCCAAGCTACCTATTACAGCACCTCTCGAAGGTCCATTATTAAAACAAAGAGTGGAGTTGACCATCACCAAGTTTGCGTTCCCGTTAAGGGTGATAATACCATTTTCGCCCAACGATACATTATTAACAAACAGACAGTTGATAATATTCAGCAGTCCAAAGTCTCGTTTGTTGGTATCGAAAAATAGGGCTCCACCGTGCGAAAAAGCTAAATTATTGTCGAAAGTACAATTATACAATCGAGCTTTATAGCCGTTTGAGGTATTGCAATATACTGCAACAGCACCCCCATTATTCATCGATACGTTATTTTTAAATGAACAACCAATTAACAAGGGGGCAGCACCAATTGAAGCATATAATGCACCACCGTCTTGGTTCGAATTATTATTTTCGAAATGGCAATTCACTATCCTTACGGTTTCGCCACCACCTAAAATGTGCATCCCGCCTCCATATTGCTGAAAAAGGCTAAGGCCCGACGCATTACCACCAACAATGGTTATTCCATCAATTCGAACATAGGTGCTCGACTTAACAGTCATCACGCTTTTAGATTGGTTACGCCCGTTTATCACTACCTGATACTTTTCAGTATTGCGTTGATTCAAAGCGTCTTCAATACCCTTAAAACCACCATAAAGGTAAAGTCCTTCGCGCAAATTGATCTCAACAGGTCCTTCGTAAGTGCCGCGCGCAATCCATATTTGAGTACCTTGCAAAGCGTTATCAATGGCTAACTGTATCGAACTAAAAGCATTTTCCCACGAATTACCGTTAGAATTATTTCCATCGCGCGAAACATAGATAATTGGTATTTTCGGGTTTGCGCTCAAGGGCATTTTATATTTAAGGTGAAAATAACCTTCTTCGTCTATTTCAACAGGCAACAACGAAGGGTTCGATGCCATAGGATTCCCAACATCGACTCCAGCAAAAGCAAAGAATAATTCTTTTTCGGGGTTCATGAATAATTGCCCACTACCGGCATGGGGAAAAGTGTTTTTGCAGTATTTATAATTGCCGAAAAGCTGATCCGAAATCGCCAATACGCCATCATAACGATCGTCGATGGCTTTTTCGCCAACTTGAGTTTTACTCGCTTGTTGATTAACACTTGACGATGACCATCTCGATCCGGAAACCACATACTTTTTATCAATTTTTGCGATCTTTAAGCCTTCTATCGACAGGCGGTTTCCATTGGCATCGGTTAAAACACGTGGCTCGGCATACGCAAAACCACTCATGTCGCTTTTCATGCGTTGAATCAAGCCATTTCCCCAAATAAAATAAACAGTGCTGTCGGTATCTTGAAACAGCGACGCATTTACACCATTCACCAATGGTTCATCGCCGCTTATATCTTTGTAAGGCCCTTGTGCTCTGCCCGAAACGCTTTTCATTATACCCGAACGGTTCGAGTTTGAATTGGTATAGGCGATCCAAAAAGTTTTGTTGAAAAATTGGATTTGAGGAGCAATAATGCCACGTTGCGGCCAACCATTTCGTGACGATATTGATTTTTGCCATTCAAGGGCATCGTTTTCGAAAGTCCAAACATAGCCCTTATCGCGACCAATAGGGTTCCAGTCTTTCATATCGCGTGAGGCCCAAATCATTATTCCTTGCTGAACACCAAATTTATCGCCAACAGTACCGGTAAGATAGTACGTTTTATCGGGGCCGGTACAAATTGAAATATCGCTAATATTCTTCTCAAATAGGACGTTAGCATAAGGCATTACCGGCTCGGTTTCGTCAATATACTTTTCAACGATATGCGTAATACTATCGTTGTTCCCCCCAAATGAATTGAGAAAGAAGATTATAGAAAAGAGGAAAGAGAACAAAAGCCTCATGATATGTTTTACTAACAGGGTAAGGCTCAAAAATATGAAATTATTTACGAATGCCGTAAAAGAGTTATTAACAGTTGAAATACAAACATCTACTGTCCAAATTGCTTCTTCAATAAATTAACCTGATTCTGCAAGGCTTCAACCTGTTCGTTTTTTTCTTTGATTTTTGCATTCAACTTATTGATTTCATTGTTTTTACCAGCCATTGATGTATTAAGTTTTGCCCCATCATCTTTCATTATTTCAACTTCGCTTTTTATGGATTTCAATTCACTTTCGGCATTTCGTAATTTGATGTTCAAGTCCTGAACCGATTGACTTTGATCGTTCAATTGCTGTTTGGTAAGGTCGATTGATTGTTTCAGACTCCTAATTTCTTGGTCTTTTTCGACCAACAACTGGTTAAGCCTGCGTTTTTCCACTTGAAACGACAATACTTGGTCACCGATATTTTCGGAATGAGAGGCCATATCGGTATTCAGGTTCAGTATAACTTTGCCCAAAGAATCAATCGTATTGTTCTTCATTGAATTGTTATAATGAAAATCGGTTTTCGCTAAGTTATAATCGGTTTCGTAACGCCCCACGGTTGTGGTAAGTTCACGCACACGTAGTTCGGCTCGATCGCGCGATCCGGTCATGGCAACAAACTTCTTTTTGGCCACACACGAAGGCAGCATCGACAAAACGATTAATATAAAGAAAGCTGAAAATACACGGTGCAATATTGGTTGTTCCATAACAATTGGATAATTAAAACGTTTAACTTAAAATTATATACAAAGTTAGAAAATAAAGTACTGCTAGTATAACGTTTAAATATTGATAATTGTATCTACTTTTGAATAAAAAAAATTAGCCATGACAACAAAAAGGGTTTTTATATTTTTTCTGCTTATCGTTCTTAGTTTTGTTGGGTTTGCACAAAACGAACTCATCATAAAAGGGCTTATTATTGACAACAACACAGGCGAACCCTTGATTTTTGTCAATATTGGTATCGAAGGCACCATAACCGGCACGGCCAGTAATGCCTCGGGAAAATTTGAGCTTCGGATACCCGAAGAGCTGCAGCAAAAAACCCTTTATTTCTCGGCAATTGGTTACGAAAATCGCAGTATTGCCGTACAGCAATTTGTGGCACAAAACATGCAAACTGTAGCACTCGCACCCCTAACTTATGGTATCGAAGACATTGAAATTAGCACTTCGTCGAGGGTTTTGTACCGCATTGTACGCGATGCCGCCCGGGCAGTAAACGAACAATTTGTGGCACAAGCTTTTCAATTCTCGGTGTTGTACAGCAACGAAACGTATAAAAATAACGTACTTCAAACAAAACGCGATATGGTGGTTTCTGTTTCGGATGCAACAGGTTATGGCCAAAAACAAAACGCTCACCAAGCCATTAATTACCAATTTGTTAATGTGAAACGTAATTTTGAAATAGAAGGTTTAAACGATGGCACAACCTTGTTCGACGATATACTCTCGTTTGATATTGCCCGGAATCCCGGCAATGTATTAGACACCGCTTACCTAAACGAATACGACCTTGAGCTGCTCAACGAAAGCACAATTGACTCCGATTCGGTTTGGGTGATTGCCTACCAACTGTCAAAGCCGCAATTAAGCCGCACATTTGATTATGCGGCTACTTTAGTTAAAGGAAAACTGTTTATTTCGAAAGCCGATATGGCCGTGCTAAAAGCCGAAGCTCAAGTGAAATGCGCACAGCAAAGCCCCCTCGGACGTTCCATTGCTCCAAACCCCGTAAGTGCACTAAGCCATGTTGATTACAATTATATCACAAGCTATAAAAAAGGCGAAAAAGGCTATCTCGTCGACCATATTGCTTTGAGCAAAACGTACCAAAAAACCGATGGTTCAACAGGGCGCACGGCCTCATCGTTGTTAGTAATTGGCCAACAATACAATAAACCGGTGTTGCACAGTAAACGGCAATATTTTGAGAAAATGATTTCGGATCCTGATTTTTGGGAAAAGGCGAAAAATAATTAAACACGGTGGCACTGCGACACAGGGAAAAAAAGCTCAAAAAACCCTTGAAGTTTTCACTATCACTTACAAACTACCAAACAGCTTCGTCGTAATATCACTTAACACTCTTGAAACACTATTGCCCTAAAAATTGTAAGCATTCAGTCGGGTTATTTTAAGCCTATCATTTTGATATTCTATGTTTTACCATAAAAACTTATAAACTGTTTAAAAATATAACACAGAGAGATTGTTAAATTACGTGAAGTTGGCGGCGTTAAAATTGAAAGGTTATCCATTTTTTCTTCATTTTTCAGAGAAAAACTCTGAGAACTCTGTGCCTTCTCATGTGTACCATAAATGTACTGAATGCTAAGCCAAGTAAAAGCAGCTTTAAAAATATCATTTTCTCTGTGTTAAATTTAAAAAGTCTCTTAAAACGCAAACCGATAACTCACCGATGGTATAATGGGAAACATGCCACTCATTTTAAGTTTTCGTTCATAAGTTTTAATGGAATTATCACCCCCTGTATCTTCATGTTCAGTGTAATAAAATGCGAAAGGATTAATTCTGCTATAAGTATTATATAGGCCAAAAGTCCAGGTTCTGATTCCTTTTTTCTTTTGTTTTGATGCACTGTACGAAAGGTCAAGTCGATGGTAAGCAGGCGTTAAAAAATTATTCCTTTCGGTGTAATTATTGAATTCATGTTGGCGTCCGTTAATGTTAATGGAGTACGAATTATAGTTTAGTGTGAGATAATAGCCTGATGAATATACCCACGAGGCCGTAATTCCTTTGTTTTTATTAATGTTGTATGTTGTGACTACCGAAATGTTGTGTTTGCGATTGTAGCGAAACGGAAAAACATTTCCATTGTTGATTTCGTCAAACTGACGATCCGATTTTGACAACGTGTAAGCAATCCAACCCGTAATTTTTCCGGTTCGTTTTTCCAACATCAGTTCCAAACCCTTGGCTTCTCCAATTCCGGTTAAAATTACATCTGTCCAATTACTTACAGTATGATCAATGATTTCAGTTGGTTTAAATTCCAGTAAATTACTGAATTCCTTATAATATAAATCGACCCCCAGACTTATCCCTTTTGCAAACTGATAGTTGCCGCCAATGGTATATTGCCATGCATGCTGGGGTGGAATTCCCTCCATTACCGGCAACCATAAATCGGTGGGTGCACCAAAATTTGAATTGGAAACCAAGTGAACGTATTGTGCGTTTACATCATACGATGTGGAGAAAGAAAGCCGGTCGTTCACCATATATCGGGCCAATAAGCGGGGCTGAAGAATGGGACGGGAATAGCCGTTCAAAAAAGAACTGGTGCTGCGCAGCCCCACATTAAAATTCAATTTGGGCAGTGGTGTATAATCGGCCTCAATATAGGCTGAAAACTCAATATTCCTGATTTGTTTCCCATGTTCGACTTTAAGGTTGGTTGATTCATCCAAAT
The DNA here is from genome assembly GCA_035271585.1 of Prolixibacteraceae bacterium. GTDB lineage: Bacteria > Bacteroidota > Bacteroidia > Bacteroidales > Prolixibacteraceae > Roseimarinus. Next base: position 5,076 of record DATERL010000204.1, on the reverse strand, counting down.
TAACCGCATTGCTGGCACCCGGCATATATCGATGATTTATGGCATCGAAACCGGTTCGCAAATGAAGCCTATTAAATGCATAATAATCTAAATCCCATTTTAGGCCAAGGTCGTTTACATTATTGAAAAAAGTAAGCCTGCGCTGATGAATTAAACTATCTGGTTTTAGGTTGCGCTCATCTTCTTGATAACCTGTGTTGTATTGGTAATTGGAATAATACAATGTTGCATTTGAAAAAAAAGATTTACCAAGAATACTGTTCCACCTAAATGCAAGGATCTTATTTCCCCAACCCAAGTTGTATTTTGACTGCCACACCGAAATGCTGTCTTTCTCTCGATTGTGCATAAAAGCTTTGTCGCTTCCACCGTAAAAACTTAGAAACAACTTGTTCTTTTTGTTAATTACATAGTTGGTTTTAAAAGTCAAATCTTGAAAATAGTAGCCTAAATCTTTATTGTCGATCATTAAACCGATTGGGCGGCTGAGAACATCAAAATAAGTGCGGCGTGCGGTAATTATAAAGCTGCATTTATCTCTTATTATAGGGCCATCGAGCGCAATGCTCGAAGCAATTAACCCAACATTAATTTCTCCATGCAGCTTTTCGTTGTTGCCTTCTTTTAAACGCAAATCGATAATTGACGATAACCTACCGCCATAACGTGCGGGCATTGCATCTTTTATGTACGTTGCACTGTTAATGGCATAAGGGCTAAATACCGAAAAAAAGCCAAACAGATGGTTCACATTATAAACGGGAATACCATCTAACAAAAACAAATTCTGATCGTTGCTACCACCCCGTACCGAAAAGCCCGATGTTCCTTCGCGCCCAGGCTGTGTGCCCGGTTGCAATTGTATTGCTTTTAGCACATCGCTCTCACCAAAAAAGGCGGGTAAACTTTTCATCATTTCGGTATTGAGCTTCATGGTTGACAGCCCGTCATCAAAGGTTCTTTTTCGGTCGGCAGCTACAACAACCTCATCAAGTTTCAATCCCTCAAGCATTTTAATTGTCAAAATGGTGTCACCACTAAGCTGGCCCTCCATAATAATTGAAGTATAACCCACAAACGATATTCTGCATTTGTAAGTGTTTGAGGTTTTCAATGAGAAAAACCCATACTCGTTGCTAACAACACCACGGTTCGAATTGAGGTCATGAATGGTAGCCCCAATTAGTTTTTCGTTGGTGACAGCATCAACAACATATCCGGCCAGACTGGCCTGTTGCGCAAAAGATCCGTTCATTTTCAAAAATAAAACGAACAGTAAAAAAAGAACCAGTATTTTTTTCATTATCAGCATATTCAATTTTGTCGTTATCCACGCATCTACTAATCAAACAATCTTTTTTCGAGTGTATTAAAATCAATTTCTATTTCTTGTCTCGGCATTTCCCAGAATACTTTGTCAAGGTCATCGGGCAGTTGGGTTTTTATAAAGTGGCTGCAACTCCCAAGGTATTCCTCTTGATTTTCACGAGTTTCTTCATTATAATTAACAACCTCATAAAAATCAAATTGGTGTGTTTTCCCGGTTAATAATTCTTTAAAACTAAAATAGGATGAAGACGTTAGGCTGGAAGTTCCAGCACCTAGATCGCCGCAACGCACTGTAATTTTTTCCTGAGTAAAATTTTTCAGATTAAACAGAATGTGTGACGATCGTTTTAATTTAAACTCACCAGTTGTTCCGTACAATGGATGTTGTAAGCCCTCTGAAAACCTGGGCGTGTATTGTGCATTTACCGACAAGGTATCTGTAGGCAGAAGGGGAAGGAAAATAGTACCACTCATGCTAAAATCAGATTCAATCTCTACCGAAAAGAAACCTTCGCTATTGGTAATGGCAGTTGAAATAAGCTCCAGCTCATTCCATTTTTTATCGTCATAGCTGAAACTACTTTGTTTTAAAACAAAGAGCCCCATTTCAATTCCTTCAATACTATCTCCCGATCGAAAGTCGGTAACAGTGCCGCCAACAAAAAATGTTTTTTCGCAGGCCATAAAGGCAAGGGCTACTAATATAAAAATGTATTTTTTCATGTTTGTATGTTTTATTCGTAATTAAAAAGATCGAGTTCTGAAATATCCAAAGTAATTGTTTTTGATGATTTTGCCGCCCACAATCCGTGTCCATTATGCACATTACCATATACTTGCAAGGCTTCGGGGAAAAAACCATTCTCACTTTTATCGCTCGCAGTAAGTGACCGAAGCATTTGATAATACTCCTCACTTATAGACGTAAGCGTTAGATGAAAAACATGCCCTGTATCTCTTTGGCCATTAATTTTTACATCTAACGGAATTAATAATTTTTGACCATTAAAAAGCTTATCACTAAAAATTAGCTCATATTCACATACACTATAGACCGATTCCCAGTCGATGTTATTTTGTGCAAATTGGTAGCTGGTGCCATGGTAAATTATTTCAACAATGGAACTTTTTGAATTAATTTTAGCCAGATCAGTGTAAGCAACTATACTGTCTCTTTCCTCGGGAAAACCAACTTTAAAGATAAATTCAAAAGTGGAAGCGGAGGTTATCATATAATAATTATTTGTGTTTTCATCATCATCAAGCTCCAGCAATACTTGAATATCGGCCTCCATTTTCATAATATCTCCCTTAAAATATTGCTTTACTTTTTCGCCGTTAATAGGGTAGGTTCCAAAGCGAAAGTCGGGTACAACAGGTACTGTTGTGTTGGCTGTTACATCGTTAAAATTGGGGTGGCAAACACTTAAAAGGTAGTCTTTTCCCTCCTGAAAGCTATTCCCCTCGTAGAAATAAGTCCCCTTGCTTTTTTCAATATACCGCCCAATGGTGTCGCCTTTATAGCTCACTATAACGCTTGCGTCCGACACACTTCTACTATCCGTATAATAGCTGTAAGTTCTGCTAAGCAACAAGCTATCATTTTCTCCTGGCTGAATAAGTGCATTCACCACCAGTTCATATTCCACGTTAACTGAGTCAATATAGATTTCTCGTTCACAGGAAAAAAGAAGAAAAATAAATGGAATGATTAATTTTTTGAGCATTACAATTCAAATATAAAATGGACCGTAAAAAAAGAACCAGTATTTTTTTTCATTATCAGCATATTCAATTTTGTCGTTATCCACGCATCTACTAATCTAACAATCTTCTTTCAAGGGTGTTGTAATCAATTTCGATGATCTGCCAAGGCATAAACCATTCTACCTTGTCTCCATCTTCGGGAAGTTGGGTTTTTATAAAATGGCTGGTGCTTCCTAGGTAATTCAGTTGTTCTTTTTGATTTTCAAAATCAACCACTTCAAAAAAATCAAATATGTATTTTTGACCAGCTAATAATTTTTTGTAGGATAAGTTTGCTAAATAATTGAGGCTGTGAATGCGAACAGCTCCATCGGCGAAACGCATCTCAATTTGTTCCTGAGTAAAATTTATCAGTTTAACCTGAATGCTAGAAGATCTTTCTAATCTAAACTCGCTTTCTTTACTATAATCAGGTGTTAAAAAGTCAGTTTCGTATGAACTAGAATATCTGTATTTCGCATTTGCCGACAAGGTGTCTATCGTTGGAAGCGGGAAGTAAAAAATATAATGACTCATATTCGTTTCGGCATCAATTTCCATCGAAAAGAAACCGTCATTATTGGTTGTGCCCCTTGCAATAAGTTCCAGATCGCTCCATTTTTTATTCTCATAATCAAATTCTGGTGAAGCGGCATACAGCCCCATGTCAAGTCCTTCAATACTGTCTCCCGATTGATGGTCGGTAACCGTACCACCAACAAATATTGTTTTTTCGCAGGCCATAAAGGCAAGGGCTACTAATATAAAAATGAATTTTTTCATGATAAGTTGTTGTTTTATTCGTAATTAAAAAGATCGAGTTCTGAAATATCCAAAGTAATTGTTTTTGATGATTTTGCCGCCCACAATCCGTGTCCATTATGCACATTACCATACAACTGAAGGGCTTCGGGGAAAAAACCATCGTTAGTTTTCGCAAGCGTTGCAAGTGACCTAATCAACAGATAGTATTCTTCACTAATGGCAGTAAGGGTTAAATGAATACTAGTTGTGTTTCTGGCATCATACAAACCTATGTCGATAGGAATATTTACTTTTTGACCATTAATAAGTTTATCGCTAAAGAATATACCAGTTCTATTTACCCCATAATTCGTTTCCCAGTCATAGCTAAGTTTTGCAAAATCATAGTGAGATTCGTGATAAGTCATCTCGATAATTGGACTTTCTGAGTTAAGCTGAGTATCCTCATCCTCCAAATATTCAATCATTATATCTTCATAAATCCAATTTACAGAATCAATCATTACCCACTCAGGATAATATCTTTTGTAGGTGTACGAGGCTGTTAGCAAATAATAATCTTTGGCATCCACATTATCTTCAAACTCGAGCAATACCTGAGGGGTATATGTTGAAAAAGTATTCACCTTCATCCCATTTTCAGGGTAGGTTCCAAAGCGAAAGTCGGGTACAGCAGGTACTGTTGTGTTGGCCGAAACGCTTGGGTAATCGGGATGGGTAATTTCCAATTGGTATTCCTTGTTTTCATCAAAGCTTTCGCCTTCATAATGGTAGCTAAGGTTTTTCGCCTCAACATAGCGCCCAATAGTATCTCCTTCGGCTAATACAACAACTTTTGCCCCCGAGATACTTTTATAAATGGCATGTCCTTCAAAGAAATCGGCCGATGTAAACGAACTAAAAGTACTAGTTAACAGCAGACTATCAACCTGACCTGGTTGAATAAATGCATTCACCACCAGCTCATATTCCACGTTAACAGAATCAATATAGATTTCTCGCTCACAGGAAAAGAGAAGAATAATTATTGGAATGATTAATTTTTTGAGCATTACAATTCAAATATAAAATGGACCGTAAAAGAATGACCAATATGTTTTCCATAATCTAGGAAACATGACAATAAAAAATTGAAAAATAGCTATGATTTTTTAATATTTCTTTAAGCAACAAGGGCTATTCAATGTTTGCCTTGGTTTTTTTGAACTACCAAAGCAACACCATTCTGCCTTTTTT
>DATERL010000203.1:0-6229 GCA_035271585.1 Prolixibacteraceae bacterium | reverse complement strand
AACACGGGTCATAAAAAAGAATAAAGCGTTATACAATGTCCTTAAAAGTTCTATATTTGTCGCAGCAAATTAAGTAAAAAACACAATCACAATCAAAAGTTATAAAAATTAATAACATGAAATTTAAAAACCTAATTTTTGTATTTATAGTAATATCCGCTTTGTTTACATCTTGTAACGAAGATGTGTTAGATTACATGGGCAACTGGGTAACCAAAGGTTATTACATGGGCAAAGCCCGCGCCGAAGGTACTAGTTTTGCCATTAATAATTATGGTTATTTTGGTATGGGTCGAAATTACAGTGATTATTTAAAAGATTTCTGGAAATACGATCCCGTTTCCAACTCGTGGACTCAAGTTGCAGATTTCCCCGGAACACCTCGTGCTTATGGTGTTAGCATCAGTAATGGAAAAACAGGTTATGCCGGTTTAGGTTACGATGGCAAAAATGACTTATCGGACATGTGGAAATACGATGCTGATAAAGATGAGTGGAGCCAAATTGATGATTTCCCAGGCGGAAAAAGACGTTATGCAACGGCCTTTTCTATTGGTGATGATATATATGTAGGCTGTGGATCAGACGACAACGACGAAGTTCTTTACAACGATTTCTGGAAATACGATGGCAAATCATGGTCGCTCATTTCTCAATTAACCGGTAAAAAACGCCGTAAAGCAATGGCCGTAACCTTAGATGGAAAAGCTTATGTAATGGGAGGTCATCAAAACGGCCCCATTAATGACTTCTGGTCGTACGACCCTGCAAACGACAAATGGGAAAGACTCAAAGACCTTAACGACAAAGATTGGGGAATTCCAGAGCTACCACGTTTCAATGCTTCGGTTTATTCCGCCGATGGAAAAATTTATATCGTTGGAGGAAATAAAGGTAGTGGAAACGATGCCGGCTGCTTCGAATGGAATCCTAACCATGGCAAATATGGCTTGTGGATACAAAAAACATCAATCGAAACCGGATATAGCCGCGAAGGTGCAGGTTCTTTTGTTCTCAACGGATATGGTTACATTACCGGCGGTCGCAACGGAAACACTCAAACATCGTACTTCGACGAACTGTATATGTTTCAACCAAATGCAGAAGCCAATAAAGAAGACAACTACTAAATTTTAAAAAAGCACCCTTTGTACAAGAGCCTTATTTATAATAAAATCATAAATATGAATCATAAAATATTTTTAACCATAGCATTAATTGCTCTTTCCCTTGCCGGTTTTTCGCAATCGAAAGCATCAATCGGGTTTAAAACCGGTTATGACCACAACTACTTCATTCACGATCACTTGTTTGGCGATAATTACAGTGCAATTCCCGACTTTAACGTGGGGCTTGATGCCTCCTTGCATTTAAACGATTGGTTTAGAGTACGTGCCGAAGTTAAATACGTGAACGTTTCATCGTCGCGTTACTACGATACTCCTAACAGTTTGCCAGAAAATATTAAATATTCGACCTTGGCCATTAACAATATCAACGTTAATCCCTATGCCGATTTCCGTTTATTTTCGATAAAAGACAAACTAGAATTGTATTACTTTTTTGGAATGAAAGTAGAATTTTCGGTAGGTGATTATCAACGTTCCTATACCTACGCTGGTGAAACCATTAAAACTAGCTACATCAACGACAAGCATAAAGATGTCATGGTGGGATCAGGAACCGGTTTATTGTTCAAATATAACATCAACGAACACATAGGGATTACCCTATCGCCCGAAGGAACCATTTTCTATGGCGAATACTACGAAAAGAACAAATGGCACTATGTTCGTTCAAGTGTCAATTTAGGAGTCGAATGGACTTTCTAAAAATTGGATAACCTATAAAAAAGGTCCGGTAGTTATTGAACTATCGGACCTTTTTTTATGACCAAATGTGCTGATGGGTATAATTATTTGTAATGAGTAATTATTACTGGTGTTGGGCATTGGATTTTGATTCGATATTTTACCAATCAATTAAACCAAAAGATATTCAATTAACTATATAGGAATCATGCTTTTGACCAGTAAAATGATTCACTCCCCATAAATTTCGTTCAGTTTGTCGGCCATTGCATTAGCCAGGCTAAGCACTTCATCAAACTTATCGCGCTTTAGTACTCCTTTTTCTTCAACCGACGAATTGATAACTTCCCATTTAATTTCTTCTGAAAATTTTTCGAGATTTTTCACACCTCCACCATTCCAACTATACGATCCAAAAATTCCCAACAAATGATCTTTTATGCCTTTATGTAATAATTCTTTAATGGCATTTTCAACACTTGGAAACATCTCATTATTATAAGCACAACTTCCAATAATAACGCCCTTGTATTTGAATACATCGCTTATAATGTGCGAAACATGAGTTTTTGAAGCATCGTAGGTACGCACGTTTTTAATGCCGCGCAAAGCCAATTGACGACCAATAGCATCGGCCATTTTTTCTGTATTACCATACATCGACCCAAAAATAATTACTACACCTTTATCGGTAGTATAGCTGCTCCATTTTTGGTATTTCTCCAAAATATATGAAATATGACTTCTCCAAATAAGACCGTGCGAAGGGGCAATTTGCTTAATGGATAAACCTTCGAGCTTTGCCAATGCACGCTGGGTGTGCGGACAAAATTTACCCACAATATTTGTAAAATAGCGCATGGCCTCTTCTTCGAAAAACGAAAGATTGACTTGATCATCAAACACGCCACCGTCGAGCGTTCCAAAGCTACCAAAAGCATCGTTCGAGAAAAGAATTTCACTTGTTTTTTCATAAGCAACCATACTTTCGGGCCAATGCACCATGGGTATGGTGTGAAAACTAAGCTTGCGCTTGCCCAGATCCAACTCATCGCCATCATTAACAGTAATGGTATGCTCAGTAATGCCGTAGAAATTCTCAATCATAGGGAATGTTTTTTTATTTCCCACAATGCTTATATCAGGATATTTGCACTTGAGTGCCGACAATGCGCCTGTATGATCGGGTTCAACATGATTTATTACTACGTAATCGATCTTTCGGCCATCCAAAATTTGCTCAATCTGCTCAAAATAATCATCGGCAAATTTGCGTTCAATGGTATCAATCAGGCAAACTTTCTCATCGACAATTAAATACGAGTTATAGGTAATACCATAAGGTAAAGGCCAAAAGTTTTCAAACAGCGAGGTACGACGGTCGTTAACCCCTAAATAATAAATTCCATCGGCAAGTTGAATCTTGTGCATATTCTTTAATTTTAAATCGAAAGCAAATTTAAGGCTTTTAAACCAAACTATTAAGCATGTACTTTTTTTGTCGATTTTTTAACTCAAATTTGACGGTGAGAACTTTTACATTCTAAATAAAAACCGCCCTTTAATTGCCATTTACTTTAACCTATAACACTAACAACTAGCACAATATACATACATTAGTCTTACCTATTAGGACAAATAAAAATCACTGCCACTAATACTTTACCTCAACTAATGAATCAAAATATACTTAGAAGGACGAATATTCTTTTTATAAAAAAAAAGACTGCCAAAATTGACAGTCTTTAAGTTTTATTCTTTTTCCTCTTCCGGCTTTTCTTCCGATCCTTCTTCGGATTTTTCTTCGCTCTCTTCTTCAAAAACAAGCATTTCCTTTTCTTGAAGAATTGTGTACCAAAGCAGCACTTTTTTAATGTCCGACACGTAAACCCGGTCTTGGTCATAATCGGGTAATACTTCTAAAAAGTACTTTTTAAGCGCATCGTTCGGCAGTTTTGGATCGATGCAAGGTTTTGAATCTTCCTTCTCGGCGATCTTTTTCAACACGTTTTTCAAAGGGACTTCGCCATTTGATGTGTAAATAGCAATATCATCGAGCGAAATAACCTTATTGGTTGAGTGGGCCGGCAAACGTTTTCCGGTGAGTAACGACTCAACAATCAAGTTCTTACTTCCTTTCGATATCACTTTAAACAAACCGGACTGTCCGGAAATTGATAAAATATCTTTCAACATTTTTTCTCTATTAAAATTTTGCCGAATATATTAAATGTTTTAAAGCCAACGAAGGTTTTTTAGTAAAAACAACCATTTGGCACTATTATTTACTACAATTCATTTTCATTGCAATACCAACTTGCACCCATCGCCTTGGTTGTACAATGTTTCCAAAGTCGTAATATTCAATGTTAAACAAGTTATTAACCTTAGCATAAACCGTCAAATCGGCTTTTTTCCACATCAGTTTTAAATCGGTAGTAATAAAGGGTGAATAAGTAACCATCCCGACCGAAGTTTTTTCGATGAATTGTTCAAATTCACCATTTCGAAGCTGATAAACTACTTGCCAATTGGCTTCAAAACTCTTCCATACAACATGTCTCAGATTAAAATTAACCCGATGTTTTAAATAGTTTAACGAGTAATTCGAAATTAATTCCGATTCAATTTTTTGCTGCTTAATATTGGTGTAATTAATCTTCACATTTTTAAATACATACTGATTTTTAAACAGTTGACTTAAATCCGATTCAATTACTAATTCAAAACCAAGGGTATTTAAATTGGTATAATTAATAGTTCTCCATTTATCGATTACCGTTTCGCGGACCCAATCAATCATATTTTCACCTTGTGTGTAAAAAGCACTTGCAGTGAAATTAATTGCGGGCCTCCTATACTTGTAACCCACCTCGAAACCAGTAGCCATTTCGGGAAGCAGGTTTTTATTTCCTTCATTATTAGGGCCCGAATAGTATAAATCGGTAAAAGTTGGCATTCGCATGGTTCTGTTAACCGAAGCCAAAACTGACGAGCGAGGGCTAATTTGATAGTTCATGTCGAATCCGGGATATAAAAACCAGCGTTTTTCAATATCGCTATTATGGGTAAAATTGAGGCCAACATTCAGCATTAATTTGTTGAAATATCGCTTATGGCCAATAAGCATTGAAAAATTAGCACGCGAATGATGCCTATTTAAAATGATAGTATCGTTTACGGGACTCAAGCGAGTATTTTCGCTCAGCTCGCCTAAGTTGTTACTGTAGATACTTTCGTCACGATAATCGCCCCCCAGACTCGTTACACCTTTCGTACCATGAATAATGCTAAGAAGCAAATTAGCTCCGTAAACATTAGTGGTATGATAGTTACTGTATAATTCTGGATTATAGCGAAATAATAAAAAACGATCATTATTTCTTCGATAATAAATTTTGGGTTCAAATTGAACAGTTTTTATTTGTGCCTTATAACTTACTGACAATAAATAATTTTGAAGCGATTCAAATTGATTAGGATAACTGGCGGAATAGAAATTATTGGCACCAAAATTTTTATCTAATGCAGCAGCCTGCACATTCAGTTCACTCGTTTTAAAATTTAATAAACCATGATAAAAAACCGATTTCTGTAGATAATCGGTATTGTCGGTATAGCCATTGGATTGGCTACGTGAGGCCGAAATTAGGTGTCGGCTATTTTTATATTTAAAGCCAGTTCCTATTTGTTGCCCATGAAGATGAAATTGACCCGCATAAACTTCAGCATTAATATAGGGCTTATCGGCAACTTCGGTGATAATATTTATGGCTCCATTGAATGCACCTGGACCAAATTTCCAAGCGCCGGGTCCTTTTAATATTTCAATTTTTTTAATGGAAGAAAGATGGACAGGAAGATTTAAGTTGTGATGGCCGGTTTGGGGATCGGTAATGTTTACACCATTTAATAATACAAGCACCTGATCGAAAGTTCCACCTCGCATTGAGATGTCGGCCTGAACGCCGTTGGTGCCCCGCTGCCTGATGTCGATATTAGCAGCATACTCGAGCAATTCGTTCACCGACGTTACGGCTGCTCGCTCAATTTCTTTTTGGGTAATCGTTACCACTACCCTACTAATGTTTGAATAAGTCTCGGGCAGCTGCTCCGATGTAACATCAATTGATTCCAAATCGTAATTACGCGATACACTACTGGTGTCGACACTTTGAGCCGAAACGCTGTTGGGGTTAGCAAACAAAAGGTAAGCAACTGCCAGGGTACTAATTTTCACAACCTTTTTCAGGCTACTAAAAACCGCAAAACCTTTATTGCTCCATTTACTAAAAGCAAGTGGTTTGTTTTCTCTGTAAATTTTTTCTTTCATACGTAAACAATTGATTCATTTTTACATTTTCATTTAAATATTATCAATGCAAATATACTCTACTGATGAACTTTTAATTAAAACA
>DATERL010000202.1:0-45242 GCA_035271585.1 Prolixibacteraceae bacterium | reverse complement strand
TATCAATTACGCCGGCCTCGGCAAAGGCTTTGGCACGCAGAAGGCAGCTGTCGCATTTTCCACAGGGTTTTTCGCCACCGCGATAGCAGCTCCACGTTAGGCTCCAGTCAACGCCCAACTCTTCACCCAGTTTAATTTCTTCGGCTTTGGTTTTATTAATGAAAGGCGTATGAACTTTAATTTTTTTGCCATGCTCGGCAGCCATAACGGTTCCTTTGTTGATGGCATTCTCCATGGCTTCGATAAACTCCTCGCGACAATCAACATAACCTGAGTAATCAACTTCGCTAACGCCAATGAAAATGTCTTGTGCACCAATGGCTTCGGCATACGAAGCTGCTACTGACAAGAATACCATGTTGCGCGCAGGCACGTAAGTATCAGGAATATCGGTACGGCTTACATCGCCATCTTCTACTTCCATTTTCGAATCGGTGAGCGAACTACCGCCCCAAAGGTTAAGTTGAAGAGTAATTATATTGTGTTGGGCTGCCCCCACACTTATTACTGTTTTTTTGGCACAATCGATTTCTTTATTGTGCTTTTGCCCATAATCGAACGAAAGAGCATAAACTTCAAATCCTTCCCGCTTGGCCAGGTAAATGGCTACTGACGAATCTAACCCGCCCGATAGCAATACAACTGCCCGTTTCATAATCGTGAAAAGGATTTATGTGTTTGATAATAAGAGATGCCTAGCATACATGCTACGCTCAACGCTTGTAGTTCCTTTTGTATCATAATTGCCTAGTTTTGTTTTACGACAGGAGGGTCACGAACTGTCGGCTTATTAATATCTCAGCTGCAAAAGTAGTGATTTGCAAAGTCTAAAAAAAGTGATATAATTCAGCTTGTTGTTTATTTAATTGATAATTAATGTTGTGGTTTGTGTCTTGCCGTTATTTTTCAAGCCAATGATATAGATTCCATGTGATAATGAATTTTCAATTTTTACTTTCTGCATTCCGCTTGATAAACCGTTGAATTGTTTAAATGCCATTTTGATGCCCGATAAATTGTAAATATCAATTAAAGCGCGCCCTTCTTTTTCTTGTTCAAAATGAACTGAAATATTCCCGTCCCTGTTCATGTAGGCTTTAATTTGATTTAAGCTTGTTACTTCGCGAAAACCCACGCCGCTTGATGTTTCAAATGCACCAAGATCGGGAGCTGTGCCTAAAAACGGATATCCTAAATCAATACCGGCATTTATAAGGTCGCTACCTTCAGCCAAGTGCATAAATTCAATGTCGGGTAGTGATCCGTCGGGTTTTCGTGGGCCTGAAATCCCGGTAGTATCAATGCTGATAAAGTCACTTTCGTCGACCTTAAAACGGGTATCCCAACTGTTGCATTCTTGTACTACAAAACGGGCAAGGTTTTTTGTGCCTTTAAATAAAATACAATTTTTTACCTCGGCTGTTTTTCCCGCGGCAATTGCTTTTGGAATACTGAAGTCATTTCCCTTATTGCCAAATCCGGTGCAATTGTAAAAAAACATGTCGCCCATGTTGTTGTTTTGGTCGAAACCCTTGGCTTTATTGTAAAAGGCGAGGCAATTAATTAGTGTGAAATTGTGCTTTAAGTCTTTGCCATCGCTTCCGCCCACTTTGAAACCATTGCCGTTAGCTTTTGCTCCAGCATCGGTGCCATCTTTGAAATAACCATTGCCCCAAGTCCAGCAGTTCTCGAGTACGGTGTTAACATCGTCGTTACCCCGCATGTAGCCATCCCAGCCGTCGTCAACATTACACCATGCCCTGCAGCCATAAAAATAGTTGTTGGTGCCCACGTCGAGTTTTGCGGCAAAACCATCGGCATCGCCATAGTCGGTTGGGTCGGCATTGAAATACGAATCGCAGTTAATGATATTATTATTGCTGGCGCCTTTGCCCAATTGTAATCCGGTATCCTTGTTGTCGTGAAAACTGCAATTTTCGATGGTGTTGTTGCTGCCCGACATGTATATTGCGTTATCGCCTGCATATTGCATCTCGAAACCTTTAATTATCCAATAGTTGCCTGTAAGTGAAATTCCTCTTTTGCCAAAAGCGGTACCCGAAAAATCGAACAGCGGTTTTTCGTCGTTGTAGGCCAGCAGGTAAATTGAATTGCTTTCGTTACCGCTTTTTGAAATGGATATGGTCGAAGAATATTCGAAAGTTCCCCCTCGCACCCAAATGGTGTCGCCGGCCAAAGCATTCGATACGGCTGGAACAATTGAAGCAAAAGGAGTGTCTATTGTTGATCCATTGTTACTATCGTTGCCGTTTGTGGCTACAAAATAATTTGCCGAAAACGAAAAATTGCTTAAAAGTAAAACTGCGATAATTAGTATAATTTTCTTCATTACTTAATAACTTAGATTGAATAAATTGTGATTTACAAAAATACGAATGAGTAACTAAGTAATAGGCGTCGTTTCGTTCAGTATTCAGGGGTATAATGACTAAAATTGAACACTGCTTTGTTTTAAAGCGCTTTTAAATTGAAAAACAAATAGAATATTTCAGTTAATATTGAAAAATTAGATTTCACCAGTTATTTTTACGCAAATATTGATGTTTTAAAATGAAACAAATTCAAATCTTTGTTTTGTGTGTTTTTTTATTTTCGTTTGATGGTTTTTCCCAGCAACAATATTTAGAAAAGCACAAATACATGTTCGGGGCAATTCCTGTTTTATCTTACGATGCTGACCTTGGATTAAAATATGGCGCAGTATTGAATTTCTTTGATTTTAAACCTCATGATACCGATTATTCTCAGTATTTAGTATTGCGGGGCACTTATACTACGCGTAACACACTCAATATTCAAGGCATTTTTGAAAGCGACCGGCTAATAAAAAATGCGACTACTTTTATCGAAGCAGCTTATACCAACGATCAAAAGTTGGGGTTTTATGGTTTTAACGGTTTTGAGAGTAATTATAACCCATTATTGATTCAACCTAAAAGCCAATTTTTTCTCAATAAGAATTTTTATTCATTAAATCGAAAGCTACTTCGTTTTCGGTTCGATGTTCAAAAAAATATAGTTGCTCAATGGCGGGTTTTAAGTGGATTAACTTTTAACCGTTACTTTATAGGTTCGAACACCGAAGGCCAACCGACACTTTATGATTATTATCAACAGTGGGGAATAGTGTCTGAAAATGAAGCCTCTGGAGGAAGTTTGTTCAATGCCACGCTCGGTTTGGTTTACGATAGCAGAAACAATAAAGCCAACTGCAAATCGGGCCAGTGGTTCGAAGGTTTTTTGGTGTATGCCCCCGCATTATTGAAACAAACTGGGTTTTCAAAGTTGGTTTTAACTTACCGCAATTATTTTAGTTTTTTTAATGACGATTTGACTTTGCTTTTTCGGGTAAGCAGTCAAACAAAACTTAGTGGGGAAATTCCACATTATATGCTGCCGCTTTATTTCGACACGCAGGAAAGCCAAAACGATTTTGGTGGTGCTTATACTTTGAGGGGAATTGCCCGTAACCGGATTGTCGCGAATGGGTATTTGTTGGGGAATTTTGAGTCGAGGTTTAATATTGCTCACTTCAAATTATTACTTGATTTCCAAATTACTGGCACCTTATTTTGCGATTTGGCTTACATTACTCAAGCTTATCATTTTTCAATGTCAACGGTTTCCTCTGCTGTTCAAAATGCTTTTTTTAACAATCCAAAACAATCGCTTTATGCCGGTTTTGGCCCTGGCATAAATATTATTTATAACCAAAACAACATTATAACCGTGAACTATGGCTTCAACACCAATTCTCAATTAGGCAGTGGCGGCCTTTACGTTGGTTCACGATTTCTGTTTTAATGAATATTCATTCATTTTTACCGTAATTTGGATTTATGTTGCCCAGATAGGTTGGGCTAAAAAAGATTGGAGCTATACAACCCAGTAATTTATTGAGGTTAAGCGTTGAATATTTACGCCTTGCCTTTGCATTTGCGAAGAGTCGTATTCCTTTTTTCTGTCCCGATAATTATCGGGATTGATTTTTTTGCTTTTCCGATTCTCGGGACAGGTTGTTTTTGAACAAACAAAAAATGAAGAGCCTCGCCGGCTTGAGGCGAATCGAAGATCAGCGGAGCTAAAAGCTCGAAGAAACTAATCCTTATTTAAACAAGGGAAATACGATATTATTTAATGGTAATTACTAAAAATAAAAACAATTGATTATTTTAAGCTCTTTTTCATGTAAAATGTGACAACCAAATAAAAGGTTAGCCTACAAACTAGACACAAATAATTGATTAACAATTGCTTAAATGTACCATTCAAAAATACCAAAACGATGAGTGAGTGATTAATGCGCTGATTATTTTTTATCAAACAAAACTTGAAATTACAGCAAGAATATTGAGCACTATTGAACAAAGAACAATTAAAAGAGATAAAAATGAAGACCTTGAAATTTAGCTTCGTATTGGTTTTTGCATGGCTTGTATTAGTGCAAAACACGTATGCCAATTTTACCAAAAACATACATAAAGCTTGGGCAATTAACAGTGTTCAATCGCTCAGTGTGGAGAATAAATTTGGTGACATTAATTTTGTGAGCACCCGTTCCGACTCCGTGACCATCGATGTTGATATTGAAATCAAAAACTTGTCGAAAAGCAGTGCCAGTATTTTGGCCAATAAAATTACTTTTCGTTTTAATATTTCGAACGGGCAGGTGAGTGCAAAAACCGAGTTTGGCAGCGATTTTAAGACCAATCAGGAGTTCAGTATTATTTACACCATCAATATTCCTGCCGATAAACAGCTCGATGTAGTGAACAAATATGGCAACGTAACTTTGGGCGATCTCAATGCTAACGCCAATTTCAAAATCAGCTATGGCAATATACAGGGCGGTAATCTCAATGTCCCGGGCAATCATGCCGTCAAGCTCAAGTTGAAGTATGGGAACAGTAACTTTAACCACATTAACAAGCTCGACGCTGAAATTGGCTACGGTAAACTTTGGGCTAAGCAAATAGACCAGGCTAAATTCAAAACCGAATACTCAATTATGAAAATATCAGAAGCCAATACCATAAAGGCTGTTTCGAAATACGATCATTTTGAATTCGATAAGGTCAATAAAATCGACGCTGAATCGAAATTCACCAATTGGAGTGTGGTCTTGCTAATGAACGATTTTACAATCGAAAGCCAGTATGGTAACATTGATGTAAGCAAGGTGAAGAATAATTTTAATTCCATTAAAATTTTAAACAGCTACGGGAACGTATCGATCGGCTTATCAAGTGATGCAAGTTATCTTTTCGAAAGCGAAAGCTACTACTGCGAAGTGAAACACCATACTGCTTTGCTCGAAACCAACGTTCGCAATGATAAGCATACTCATTTAAAGGGAAAAGTGGGAGAAAACGATACTAAATCAACGGTTTATGTTCGATCAAAATACGGACAAGTTAAATTAATGGAATAAAAAGTGCGCTCGACCATTTTTTTGTATTTTCATTTTATAATATGCTTTAATATTTGCTATTTTGTAGCTCTTTAAGCAACTTTTATTCAATTTCGATGGGAAAAAAATTAATATTCACAATTTCGTTGTTGGCTGTTTTACTTTTGGCTAAGGCCGATGGTTTTCGTGTTGAAGTAAAATGGGACGGTTTAAAAGACACAAGCATCTATTTGGCTCACTATTTCGACACCAATATATACGTAAACGATACGCTCCAATTGAATAGTAATGGTCAGGGTGTTTTTGAGGGCGACTCGCTTTTGCCACAGGGGCTTTACATGCTGTATCTCAACGGTAATTATTATTTCGACGTGCTGATAGGCGAAAAACAAAAAATCAAGGTTAAAACAAACAATATTCATCTAATTGATTCTTTGGTAATTAGCGGATCAGATGAAAGTCGGGATTTTGTAAATTATCAGCAATATATTCGCCGGCAAAGCAATCTGAAAAATAGTTATCTCGAAAAATTAAAAAGCGAAAACAATGAAGAGGCTGCCGAGGCACGAACCCAAATTGATCGCATCGACAATGAAATGAAAACGTATATCGATAATGGGATTGAGAAGTCGGGTGATAATATGTTTGGTGCGTTTCTGAAAGCAGCCAACCAAGCCGATATACCAGAACCTAATTTTGATAAGGCTCATCCACAATACGATTCACTGGCTTGGTTCTATGCTTACAATTACCGTCGCGATCATTTTCTCGAAGGAGTTGATTTTAATGATGAACGTTTACTTCGTACTCCATTGTTAAGGCCTAAACTCGACGTTTATTTTAACAAAATACTGATACAGTCGCCCGATTCTATTATACCACAGGCTATTAAATTATTACGCAATGCCGAAAAACAGCCCGAAATGTATCAGTACTTGTCATCGTTTTTGATTAACAACAGCGTACAATCAAAAATAATGGGAATGGATGCCGTTTTCGTTGCCATGGCCGACGAGGTATTCCTGAGCGGAAAAGCTTTTTGGGCCGACTCGGCTCAGTACATAAAAATTGCCGAAGAGGCTTACCTTACACGTCCAAACCTGATTGGAAATATTGCGCCCGATCTTGAAATGGAAGATATCGATGGCGAGATGGAAACTTTGCACCAGTTGCAAAGCGATTACACCATACTGCTGTTTTATGAATACAATTGTGGCCATTGCAAAAAAACTATTCCTGCTATTTACAACGATGTTTACATGAAATTTTTAGATCACAACATTGAAGTTTTTGCCGTTTGTATGAATGATGACAAAGAAAAATGGGTGGAATTTGTGAACGAACACGAATTGGTTGGATGGCATCACGTATGGGATGTTGACCACCGAAGCAAATTCAGGTTTAAATACAACGTCAAATCCACTCCAATAATTTATCTGCTTGATAAAAACAAAAAAATTATTGCGAAGAAACTTGATAACGATAATTTGATAATGCTTTTGAATACGTTGCTCAACAAAAAATAGCCGTTCGTCAAAAAAATATAAAATAATTTGAATTATTGTTAAATTAATTATTCTTTTGCGCTAAGAGAATACACATTTTTATGGGGAAAAATACAAATATTGATTTATTACCAATACCGATTTTGATGATCAATACGCTAACAAAAGAGATCGTTTTAAACGATTCCTTTACCGAAGTGTATGGTTACGAAACGTTGACTTTTGAGCAACTGGAAACGAAATTGAAAACTAAAATGCCATTAGATTTTGTTTCAACGGCAACGCTAAACGAAATCGGTTGCTTTTATCATGCTAACGAAACCCCACTTCCTGTTCAGCTTACGCTTAAGAAAAATTCAAATATCGAATATGTTCTTCTCGTAAACCATTTCAAATTCGATATCAATATTTTATTTAAAGACAAAAACTATCGTAAAATATTTTCCGATATTCCTTTAGGGGTTATTATTAAAAATAAGGATAGCAACGAAACTCTATTCATTTCGGATTATTTATTATCAAAAACGGGATACAGCTATCAGGAATTTTCAGAAAAACCATGGTCGTTTTTCACCTATAAAGATGATATTCCAAAACAGGAAGCTTTATTTAACCAAAGCAACTCCAACGGGTTGAATTCCTTCTTTTTAGAGAAAAGGCTTATATCGAAAACAGGGAAAATATATTGGTTTTCTGAATTTATTAAAACCTCTAAAATTGAGGATCAATACTACCAAATTATTTTATTGCGCGATATTTCCAACGAAAAAGAAATCGACGCCGAATTACAAAGGGCCAAACAGTTGGTTGAAGATGCCGAACGACTCAAATCGGCTTTCCTTGATAACCTACCCCACGAAATACGTACTCCCCTGCATTCAATAACCGGTTTTACTAGTTTACTTAGCGATCCTGATCTTTCGCACGAAGAACAACTCGAGTATGTCAAATTTATTCAAGATAGCAGTAATGATATCCTCAACCTGATGGACAACATTATTGAAATTGCCAAACTCGAAACCAACCAAATTAAGCCAAAACGCGAAAAATGCTATATCAACAGCATAATGGATAAGCTGTACAGCGATATTAAAGGAAAACAAAGTGTTCTCGAAAAAGAACACCTGAAAATCAAGCTTCAAAAAGATAGTCCCGATTCAGCGTTCATGGTTATTTCCGACTCGGAGAGAATTTATGAAATCATGTCGCACATGCTGAATAATGCGCTCAAATTTACCGAAGAAGGCGAAATCGAATTTGGCTATTCCTTACCCCGAAAAAACCGTATCGAATTTTACGTGAAAGATACTGGCATTGGTATTTCTCCCGACGAAATGGACATTATTTTTAAGAAATTCGGAAAATCGGGCAATATCAACACCAATAAAAATAGGGGAACGGGGCTTGGTCTTGCCTTATCAAAAAAATTGGTCGAACTGCTCAAAGGCGAAATCAAATTATTCTCGGTAAAAGGCGAAGGCAGTACTTTTAGCTTTTATGTGCCGATTGATAACGAACAAAAAATATCTATTACACGCCCATCGGTTACGGGCGAAACCAATTGGAGCTCAAAGAATATTCTAATTGCCGAAGACACTGAATCGAACTACTTCTTTATTGAAGCTTTTCTTGAACGCACTCATGTTAATCTAATATGGGCGCAGGACGGACAGGAGGCAATTGACCTATTCAAAAAAAACAACATCAACTTGGTGTTAATGGACATTATGATGCCCGAAAAAGACGGCTACGACGCCACCCGCGAAATAAAAGCCATCAACCCCAATGTGCCGGTAATTGCTCAAACTGCGCTGGCCTTGCCCGACGATGAAGAAAAATGTTACGCCGCAGGCTGCGACTATGTGCTGGTTAAACCCATTAACAGCGAAGACCTGATTGCTTCCATCAAAAAGTTTATTCTTTAGGCGTTTTAATAAGCCGTAATCATCAGCTTCTGAGAAATTTGTTCATTACCATTGGCGTAATGCACTATGTAAATTCCGGGATGAAGGTTAGAAACATCAATCTCGGCATATTTTCTATCAACAAAATTCTCAGATAACATTCTACTGCCAAGCCTGTCGTAAATAGATAAAGAGTGAACTTTACTTTGTTGTAGAAACTCAACAGTAATATAATTTAGAGCCGGATTTGGGTACATTTTCAGTATTTTATCGTTTCCTTCAAGCGAATCGATGTCCAATTTCGATGCCGATCCGCACACCACAGCTTCCATCAATAACGAAGCACCTTGTTGCTCGGGCGAAAAATGCTCAGCATTGAACCATTGGTCGTTAACTAAATAATGCATGGTGTTATAAGATGCTAAACTTCTGAAGTTTGAACAATAAAGTTGCACGGTATCTCCCTCTTCAACATTGGTATGAATACTAATAAAAAAAGTGCCGTTTAGCTGTAATCCTTCACCAAAATTAAAATAATTCATGGCATTGGCAGTTAAAGTCGAGAACGAAAATTTATACTGTTTTTCAGCAATTTCGGGTTGTTGGCTACCGCTATAAACCCTGATTGAAAGCTCAGGAAAAAAAGATCCCTTGGTTATTTTCTTAATCCCAATGGCCACTCCCGAAAGCAATACTTTGTCATATTGGTCAAAACGTTCAGCAACCTCCTTTAAATTATTGGTAACCGAAGAATAATCGACGGTATTTAGATGGTCGTCGCGCAAATAATTAGTGGCCACCCGACAGCTTGTTTCAAGCTTTTCGAAGGGGTCAAAACCATCGAGCTTTAACTTGCCCGAATTCAGTGGATCAAGCCAACACTTTAACTGTTTTGAACTATCAGCCTTAAAATTCCACATTTTATCGAATCGGGCAAAGGCATCAAACGAACTTACGTTGCACGAAGCATAGCCGCCTGTAAGGGTGCCAACAGCCCTCTTTTGGGCATCAAATAAACAGGCACCGCTCGATCCGGCTTCGGTGGTGCCGCTTTCCCAGTTCAATACTTTCCAGTGCCCAAAGCGTGTAAATGCAGGCGAAAAGCTTAACGAGTCACAAGCCCCTTCGTCATGCGATATTTTTTTAGTGTCGCCGTTTGGATGATGAATGATATAAGTATTCGATGGGTTGGTGTGTGTAGCGTCCCACCCGGCATAAAAAGGCATGAAGTGAGCAGGAGGTGCTTCACTCAATTCAGTTAGTATAAAATCTAGGCTATCGAAGCTGGCCAAAGCAAGAGAACCACTTATCGATTGGTTGTCGTAACCATCAATAGCCGTACAAAAGGGGCTTTCGTAATTAAAATCGTACAACGAAACTTCGGCCACTGCTGCGCTATCGTAAACATGAAAAGCCGAAATCAAAATGGGTTTTCCATCAACAGCAGTGTTGTTTAAGAGCGTTCCTGTTCCCAGTTCATCCACAGCGAAAACACGGCACACCGCCCGCTTCTGATTGTCAAGTCCCGAATCTGTTTCACAATTCACATTAACGTTACAATGGCCCGAAGTACGGCGTTTCCAACGGTTTTTCAAAGGCACAACGCCCAAAAAATCGTGATTAATAATAGAAATTTCCAATTCGGCTTTGAACAGGGCGTTAACAGGCTCTTCGTATTGCAAAACCAGCTCGTCGCCAGGCAAAGGGTGAATGGCTAATTTTTTGAACGGTTTATTATTGCGATCGGTGAAAGCTCCTAAAATCACATCCTTATCGGGATCGAAAACGAACAAACGGGCACCTTCAGGCAAATAATATTTCGAGAAAATCATATTTATCGACAAAGCACCTTCCGACTTCACCTTTAATTGCCAAACACGAAAACCTGAAACTTCGAACCATTCGCCTGAGTTCTCGGGGGTAAGATGAACGGTGAATGAATGTGCAAATTTCACACTTTTTTCAAGTGGCTCCAGTTTTTGTTGTAAAAGTTTTTCATCCAAATCGAAGTGGGCCATATTGATGAGTTTTGTGTTGGCCAAACCCGATTTTAATATCGGAACATCGAGCGGATAACCTCCCGCCGACAACTGGGCTTTTGCTCCTGTTGACCAAGCGAAAAGGATGAGAAGTATTATTGTTATATTTTTTATCATAACAGTTCGTTGCATTTTTGTCCTTATCTAATAATCAAGGGAAAATTTTTCTTTTCTTAAAATCAACTTTATCATAATTGAAAATCACTGAAATGTGCTGATTTATCTATTCTCCATAAAATCATGAATCTTTAAAGCTTTAATTATCAAACTATAACATATTGCTTAAATCCTGACTTCCAACAATTGCCATAATCTTAACTATATCATCTTCAATCTTATAGTAAATGCAATCAGAGCCACAAGCGCATCGCCTATATCCTTTTTTTATATAGTCAATACTCTCAAAAACATATGGTTGATGGGAAATGATATTAAAGTATTTGAAAAAAGAATCAAAATACTTGTCTGCTTGAGTCATTCCAAATTTATCGACTCCATAATGATAAATCCTTATTAAGTCATCTTTAGCTTCATTGCTTAATTTATAATCAGCCATTAATCAGATTTTTAGCTTGTAGTCGAATTTGCTCTTGAGAATTATCGGTAAATCCACTTTTTTCGGCACTCTCTAATTTTGCTCTAATCCAATCAATTTGTGCTTGTGATTTTCTCGCTTGTCTGATTAAGTCATTTATCAATTCACTTTTACTTGAATATTCTTGATTTTCAACTTGAGTCTTTAACCAAGCGTCATTAGGGTTTGTAAATGAAATACTTTGTCTTGCCATAATCATTAATTTTATTTGGTGTAAATATGCACCAAATATAAACAAGAAGCAAATTTTTGTATTATTGGTAACACATTATAAATCACCCCGCTAAGCAAGCATGCTGCTCATTATCAATGTATTCTAATTTGTCTTAAATCTAATATCTAATAATTCGGGAATCTGAAAATCCAAGAATCTATTATATCATTCTCTCTATCAAATAAATGAGTGCATTTACAGGCTCAAAATACAGCATGACTTTATCCTGACTAAAATCAAACAAATCATATTTGGTCTTTTTTATTCACAAATCAAATATAGTGATTTTGAATGAATCGTGTGAGTTGCACACTCACACTTGGCGTTAACTCAAATATAGAAAACTATACTAACATGCTCTATTTCTTGTTCTCGAGCAAAGCTTTAAGCTTTATCATTTCGTCGCGATACTGGGCTGCCTGAATAAAATCGAGATCCTTGGCACATTTATCCATCTCTTTCTTTACTTTTTCGATGGCCTTTTCCAGCGATTCTCGGTTCATGTATTTTATAACCGGGTCGGCAGCAACATCAATATCATCAAGCCCCGAGTAGGCTTTCGATTTTTGCCCTGCTTTGCGCTTACTTTCAACGCCAATAATTTCGCGGCTGGCCTTCACTATTTGTGTTGGGGTAATGTTATTGTCCTGATTGTATTTAAGTTGCTTTTCTCTGCGCTGGTTGGTCGAGTCAATGGCCTTTTGCATCGAATTGGTGATTTTATCGGCATACATAATCACTAAACCATTCAGGTTACGTGCTGCACGTCCGGCAGTTTGGATTAAAGCTCGTTCCGATCTCAAAAAGCCTTCTTTATCGGCATCAAGAATGGCTACCAACGAAACTTCGGGCAAATCGAGTCCCTCGCGCAAAAGGTTAATTCCAACCAACACATCAAATTCGCCGCTTCTAAGTCCTTCCAAAATTTCAACCCGTTCAAGCGTAACCACATCGGAATGGATGTAACGGGTTTTAATACCCATGCGTGTTAAATATTTAGTGAGTTCTTCGGCCATTCGCTTTGTAAGTGTAGTAACCAAAACGCGCTCGTTCTTTTTAACCCTTAGTTGTATTTCATACATCAGGTTATCAATTTGGTTTTGGCTGGGCCTTACATCAATCACAGGATCAAGCAAGCCAGTGGGGCGTATTACTTGCTCTACAATCACACCTTCGGATTTTTCTAACTCATAATCAGCTGGCGTGGCACTCAAAAACAACACCTGATTGATGATCTCTTCCCATTCTTCGAATTTCAATGGGCGGTTGTCGATAGCTGCTGGTAATCTAAAACCAAACTCTACCAGGGTTTGTTTGCGCGAACGGTCGCCACCATACATGGCCTTAATTTGAGGTATTGTAGCATGACTTTCGTCAACAACCATCAGGTAATCGTCGGGGAAAAAATCGAGCAGGCAAAAGGGACGAGTTCCGGGCAAACGACCATCGAAATAACGCGAATAGTTCTCGATACCCGGACAATATCCCAGTTCTTTCATCATCTCCATATCGTATTCAACTCGCTCTTGAATACGCTTGGCTTCCAAAGGTTTGCCAATTTCTTTAAAATAATCAATCTGCTTAACCAAATCGTCTTGAATTTGTCGAATGGCGCTTTTCATCCGTTCTGGGGTAGTCACAAAAATACTGGCGGGATAAATAATCACCTGTTCCATTTCATTTTGAACGTGCCCCGAATCGGGATCAAAACTTTGTATTTCTTCAATATCGTCACCCCAAAAAATAATACGCAACGCAATATCGGCGTAAGCAGGAAAAATATCAATGGTGTCGCCCTTTACCCTAAAACAACCTCGTTTAAACTCAACCTCGTTGCGAGAATATAAACAATCGACTAATTGGCGCAAGAAGGCATTACGGACGATTTTTTGACCCACTTTAACTTCAATAATGTTGTCGTGAAAATCGTCGGGATTTCCAATGCCATAGAGGCACGACACCGACGAAACTACAATGATATCGCGCCTCCCCGAAAGCAATGAAGAAGTTGAACTGAGCCTTAGCTTTTCAATTTCATCATTTATCATGAGGTCTTTTTCGATGTAGGTATTGGTAGTTGGCAGGTAGGCTTCGGGTTGGTAATAATCGTAGTACGAAACGAAATACTCAACCGCATTTTCGGGAAAAAACTGTTTTAATTCGCTATAAAGCTGAGCGGCAAGGGTTTTGTTGTGACTCAACACCAACGTTGGACGCTGCACTTTTTCAATCACCTTCGCCATGGTAAAGGTTTTCCCCGAACCTGTGACACCCAATAACGTTTGTGCAAACAGACCACTTTCGATGCCTTGCGCCAATTGCACAATGGCTTGCGGCTGATCGCCCGTGGGTTCGTATTCCGATGTTACTTTAAATTCCTTCATTCAACAATATTTACTTCAGGCTCAAGCATTACACCAAACTTTTCGAAAACCGATTGCTTGATTTCATTAGCTAAAGCAACTAATTCGTTGCCACTTCCGCTGCCATAATGCACCAAAACTAAAGCCTGCTGTTGATGCACGCCCACATTACCGTTACGGAATCCTTTCCAACCGCACTGTTCAATAAGCCAGCCAGCTGCCAGTTTTATTTTTCCCTCCTCGGGGGCATTATAATGAGGAACCTGTTCATGGCTATCGATAATTTGCTGGGCAACTTTAGCATCAACCACTGGGTTTTTAAAAAAGCTGCCTCCGTTTCCCAGTATTTTTGGATCGGGCAATTTCGACTCCCGTATATTAATCACCGCTTGGCGAATATTGTTCAAATTAATAGTGCCCAATTTTTCAACTTCGGTTTTTAATGCCCCATATTCGAGCTTAAACTCAGGGAATTTATCGAGTTTGAAAACTACCGAGGTAATCACCACCTGGTTTTTTAATTTGTTTTTAAATATTGAATCGCGATATCCAAAACGGCATTGTTCGTTGTTATATTCAAGCCGCTCACCGGTTTTCAGGTGAATACCCTTCACTTTATAAATGCAGTCTTTGGCCTCAACACCATAAGCTCCAATATTTTGAACCGGCACAGCACCCACGCGCCCCGGAATTAACGAAAGGTTTTCCAAACCACCTAAGCCATACATTACTGATAAACCAACCAACTCGTCCCACTCTACACCAGCACCAGCTTCGAGATAGGTGTAAGAGCGATCTTCGTGCTCCTCCACCACGCCGGGAATATTAGGATGAATAATCAGACCATCGAAACTACTGCTAAACAGCAAGTTACTGCCACCGCCCATAATTAAATAATTTTGGGGTAATTTTTCGCGCTGAAGAAAAATAGGCAATTCGTCGCTTTCGGTAAACTCGAAATAACGTTTGGCTATGGACTTTAAGCCAAAGGTGTTGTATTTTGTAAGATCGAAATTATCGAGTAATCGTATCATGTTTGAAAAAATATAAATATCGAACAAAAATATAGAAACAAATGGCCATTCAAACCATTAAACAATTGAAATATTCTTTTTAAAGTAGATTTTAAGCAATCGAAAAAGTGTTTGTATATTTGAACCATTATGAGAACAGCCATTATACAACAATTGAACAGTGCCAATATCGATGCTAACAAAACGAAGTTGGCCAATAACATAGCACAATGTGCCGAACAGGGTGCCGAACTGATTGTGTTACAAGAATTGCACAACAGTCTTTATTTTTGTCAGGTTGAAGATGTGGACAACTTCGATTTGGCCGAAACCATACCCGGAGCATCGACAATATTTTATGGCGAACTGGCCAAAGAACATGGTGTTGTTCTCGTTACCTCCTTGTTCGAAAAACGTGCAAGCGGCTTATATCACAACACGGCTGTGGTTTTTGAAAAAGACGGATCAATTGCGGGTACTTACCGCAAAATGCATATTCCCGACGATCCTGGCTTTTATGAAAAATTTTATTTTACGCCCGGCGATTTGGGCTTTCACCCCATTCAAACCTCAGTTGGCAAACTGGGTGTATTGGTTTGTTGGGATCAATGGTACCCCGAGGCTGCCCGAATGATGGCACTGGCTGGTGCCGAAGTATTAATTTACCCCACTGCCATTGGCTGGGACATGCGCGATACCGAAGAAGAACGCCTTCGCCAAACAGACGCATGGATTACTGTTCAGCGTGGACACGCCGTAGCCAATGGCTTACCCCTTATTGCAGTTAACCGGGTTGGGCACGAGAACGATCCAAGCAAACAAACTGCTGGCATCAATTTTTGGGGAAATAGTTTTGTTGTAGGTCCACAAGGCGAATACTTATACCAAGCTCCAACAAACGAAGAAGTTTGCCAAATTGTTGATATTAATCTTAAACGCTCCGAAAACGTACGCCGCATTTGGCCATTTCTTCGTGATCGCAGGATTGATGAATACAGCGAATTGACCAAAAGATTCAGGGACTAACTTATGGAAACCTATTCACTTTGATGAAAGCTGGGTAACTACAGTCACTTCTAAACTTGATGATATTTTAACCTCATGGTTTAACCTCACTAATTTTGGCATTTGTATTTCAGCATATAAATACTGAACGAGAAAAATCAAAACAATTATTGACAATAGACTCCTTAGCTTATTATTCATTGGTTTAAATGTTTTATTAAAATCGATGAACACGATACTTTCAAAAATAAAGATAAAGCTAGGGCAATTTATTAGTTCAATAGTGCAAAAAAAATGTTGTTTGACTGTGAAAAAATTGGATGAACCAAAAACATACACGATATTTCAATTTTGCAGAGCTGACATTCGGCACAATTTAAAAGTCAAAATTTGATGTCAGAATTTTATATGTTAGATGTTTAGCAGGCCTAGTAATGAAAAAATAATTGAATTTGCTAATAAAATGAATGAATAGTGTTAAAAAGTCACTTTCGGGCTTTTGTGTATAATTTCATTGAAATAGGTAGTAATAATTGCACAATAGTGCAAGCTGCCAAATTCTTTCTTAAATTAGTTTATTAATCAATTTTAGTAAGAGTCGAAACTATTAATAAAATTAAAAAATGATGAATTTATCTAAAATTAAAGGATTTTTCAAAGTAGCATTTTTACTAGCTGCATTGATTTTTGGAGTAAACCCTTCAAAAGCACAGCCTTCGGGAGGTCCTTACGGCCCACTTAGTCAGAATTACGAGATTCCGAAAAATGCCAACAAAGTGTATTATGTGTCCACTGAAGGTTTATCGAAAAACAGCGGCGCAAGCGTCGATGCACCAACAACAATCGAAGCAGCCATTAGCAAAGCAGTAACCAACGATGTAATTGTTCTAAGAGGTGGTACTTACCGCACCGGAAACCTACAATTGAATCAAGGCATAACCCTTCAACCCTATCAAAAAGAACAAGTAGTACTGAAGGGCACAAAAGTAGCTGCCGACTGGAAAAAACTCCGTTCAGAACTTTGGATTACATCGTGGGA
The DNA here is from genome assembly GCA_035271585.1 of Prolixibacteraceae bacterium. Taxonomy (GTDB): domain Bacteria; phylum Bacteroidota; class Bacteroidia; order Bacteroidales; family Prolixibacteraceae; genus Roseimarinus. The sequence goes on along the minus strand of DATERL010000202.1, from coordinate 28,134 downwards.
TGATTTTTTCGAAATGGCACCTGCCGACTGGTGGGTAAGAACACGCCAAGGCATGTACACGCCACTTTACAAATTCAATAACGACATGGTTTTTGTCGATGGTAAGTTTATGGAAGCAGTTGGTTGGGAAGGCGATGTGGATGAAAACTCCTACTACATTGATTACGATAATAAACTGGTTTACATTGGCACTGACCCCAGCAACAAAGAAGTGGAGATTACCGCTTTCGACGTGGCTATTCACCGGGTTAACGACGATTTGAATGGTCGAAAGTCGGATAAAAAAGGCTACACCCTTAAAGGCATTACCTTTACACAATATGCTTACCGTGCACTCGAAATTGACGGATATAACCCCGAAAAAGTATCAGCTGAAACGGAGCACGGCAAAGACGTTGTAGGAACGACCATCGAAAATTGCGAAATTTCTTATTGCTCGCGCGTAGGAGCTTACCTGCGCGGCGACAAGCTCACTTTTAAAAACAACAAAGTAAGCGACACCAGCACCGAAGGTATTTTCATCCTCTCGTCGAGCGATGTAGTACTCGAACGCAATATTTTTATGCGCAATAACATCGAAAATATTAGTGGATACTTCCCTGCAGCGGTTAAAATATTCAATCAGTGTTACCGGGTAATTTGCAACGACAACCTGGTACTCGATCACCCAAACTCCAACGGTATTTGGTACGACGTGGGTAATATTGACGGTATATTCACCAACAATTGGATACAAAATGTGGGCACAGGCGAGGAAAAAGCCGAACCTGGTCAAATTTGGCCAGCCGCAAATGGTTTCTTTTTCGAAATTTCGAAAGGAGTAACTTGTGCTGGAAACGTGTTTGTGAATTGCAACCACGGCCTTATGTCGTTAAATGCATCGGGGTTTAAAGCTTACAACAATACCTTTGTAAACAGTACAGCCTGCTTTGCCCGCGACGAACGCAGTCATGAAGGCGACCATTTTGGATGGCATCCTGCATCGGGACCCGGAGTTGAGGAACGCCACAGCCATATTTTTGTTAATAACCTCTTGTATGGCGACGAAAACTTTACCCAACCTTTACTTACCGTTTGGCAATCGTCAAAAGTATGTGATCGCGCAAAGGGTTCACCAATGTCACAAATTGACAATAATATTTATGTGAAGAAAAATGCACCGGTCAACTCTCCCGTTATGTATTGGAGTCCAGCTAATAATGAAAATTGTCAGCTTGCTATTTATTCGTTCGACCAACTTGGCAAACTTTACAATGGATTTGAAAAGAACAGTACTTATTTAGAAAACTACAGCAGTGCCATTTTTAAAAATGCCGAGCTGGGTAATTTCGAGGTATTGTCCAATTTCGAAATAGCAGCTAAACAAGCGCCCATTCCTGCTGAAGTTAATAAAATGATCAATCGCAAAAAAGAAATCGGTGTAGGAGCATATCCTTTTAAGAAGTAGTTATATAAGGCATAATAAACAAAAAGAGCTTGCATTCATTAAAGGATACAAGCTCTTTTCGTTATCATTCGATATTGAATTACATTGTTGTCCGGTAAAATAATAAAACACAAAACATATTGCTTCATCGCCAATTGGTAGTAAGGCAATCTCTAAATTTTACTTGACAACAATGATATCAAATAAAAGCTAGCTAAAAATAGAATAAACTAAATCACCCAACAGCTCTTATAAAAACGAAACCCATTTGAATTTTTATAAATAATGAATTTGCTGTTTCTTCTTTCTCATCTATTCTAAATCAAACTGACTATTAACTAATTTTTCAATAAAGTTAATTCAGGATTATATTATTGTAAATATCATTCCCTTTATTCCTAAATATTTCCACTTAAGTTGCATATTAAAAAGGGTATCTTGCATCATAAATTAAAAAAATATATTATGCAAAAAATCACTTTCTTGTTCGTTCTGTTTAGTATCTGCTTGTTATCCAGCTGCAACCAACAACAAAAAGCTTTGGAAACATCCGATACTTATAATAATCCAATACTCCGGGGTTTTTATCCCGACCCAAGTATTTGTCGTGTTGGCGACGACTATTACATGGTAAACTCTTCGTTTGAATGGTTCCCTGGCGTACCCATTCACCACAGTAAGGATTTAGTAAATTGGGAACAAATTGGTCATGTGCTCGACCGTCCCGAACAACTTCAAATTACCGAAGGCATGGCTGCTTCGCGTGGTATTTTTGCACCTACCTTACGTTATCACGATGGCGTTTTTTACATGATAAACACCTGTATTGATTGTGGAGGAAACTTTTACGTAACAACCACCAACCCCGCCGGCCCTTGGAGTGATCCAATATGGATTGATAACCCCGGCATCGACCCTGAATTTTTCTGGGACGAAGACGGAACTTGTTGGTATGTGGGTGCACATAACATTTCGGGCAAACGCGAATGGGAGGGTCAAAACGGAATTTTCATTCAGCAATTCGACCTCGAAAATAAAAAACTGGTGGGCGAACCAGTACAGGCCACTTTTGGTCATGCCACTAATGCTGTTTGGGGCGAAGCGCCACACCTTTACAAAATTAATGGTCGTTACATGCTAATGATTGCCGAAGGAGGCACCAGCATTAACCATGCTATAACCGTGTTCGAAAGCGACAAAGTAAACGGCGTTTACACCCCTTCGTTAATTAATCCGGTGCTTACCCACCGCCATTTAGGATCCGATTATCCAATTATGGCCGTAGGTCATTGCGATATTATTGAAACTCAGAACGGCGAATGGTGGGCTACCATGTTGGCCATACGCCAATGCGATGGCATGAACCTGCTTGGCAGAGAAACCTACATGGCTCCGTTTGAATTTGAGAATGGTTGGCCTGTATTTAACCGCGGTATTGGTAAAGTGGAGTTTGAACATCGCCGTCCAAACCTGCCTTGGACGCCGGTTGAGCCCTATCCGGTTCGCGACGAATTTGATAATGATGAGCTGGCCATGAAATGGATTTTTCTACGTACACCTTACGAAAAATGGTACAATATTGCCGATGGTAAAATCACTTTCGATGTGCGTCCGCAAACGATGACCAAACTTGAACAACCCTCGTTATTAGCTCAACGCATTACCGAGTTTACTTTTGATGCGATGGTGAATGTTGATTTCACTCCAGCAAACAACAACGAAGAGGCTGGCTTTATAGCCATGTACAATAACATGCGCAATTTTCGTCTAATAAAGACTACCGAAAACAACCAGCCGGTGGTTAAACTGTATCGCGTAAAAGAAGGCAACGAAGAATTGGTTGCTACCCAAAAAGTTGAACAAGGTCCATTGGTGCTTGGCTTGAAAGCCGATGGTTTAAAATATAAATTCTATTTTGGGAAAGATAAAAATGTACTCAAGCCAATTGGCGAGGTGCAAGAAGCAACAGTAAATGCCAGCCAAAGCGGTATTGATTTTACAGGGCCAGTTGTAGGCTTCTATGCCAGCAGCAATGGACAACCATCGACCAACAAAGCAGTATTCGAATGGTTTGAGTACGACGATAAAAAGTAAATACGATAAAAAAGTAAGTACTATAAAAAGAGAAAAGTGTGAAAGGAGTTAATCATCTTCTTTTGCACTTTTTATTTCTATATGTCATTGCTCTATTAAGGGTGCCAATATCAAGTGTAAATTAAAATTGGCTAGTTATTGTTTTTCTTCCTCTTCATCTCTAACTTTCCTCGCATCCTGTAGGTACTCAGTTGGTGTTTTGCCAAATTCTTTACTAAAACATTTACTAAAATACTTAGGATCGCTAAAGCCAACCAAATAAGCCACTTCGGCAATTTGGAAACGGTCTTTCTCCAAAATCTGGGCAGCCCTTTTAAGTCGGTGTATCTTAACAAATTCGACCAGTGACATGCCCGTGAGGCTCTTCACCTTTTTCAGAACGGTAGAATGACTAAAATTCATCTTCTTAACCATTGCTGATACGTCGAAGTCAGATTCAGATAGGTGTTCATCGATGGTTTCATTTAGTTTTGTGAGAAATTTTTCGTCAGCTGACGAGATGGCAATATCACGTGGTCTCAAAAATATTTGCTTACTGAAAACATCGGCCAGTATTTTTCGAGTGCTCAATAATTGGTCAATTTCCGATTTGAGGACCTCGAGTTTAAAAGGTTTGCTCACGTAAAGGTCGGCACCGCTCTTGTAACCTTCAATTTTACTTTCGTCGGCTGCTTTAGCGGTTAATAATATAATTGGGATGTGCTGAGTTTGTTCGTTGGCCTTTAGTATTTCACACATTTCAATCCCGTCAATATTGGGCATCATTATATCGGAAACAATCAATTGGGGTAATATCTCGAGTGCTTTTTCGATGCCATTTTCTCCATCGTTAGCGGCAATCATGTTATAATATTGCGATAAATTTGACATCAGATAATTCCGCAAATCATCATCGTCTTCAACTACTAAAACAGTAGGCAAATTAGCGACATAAGCTTTTTTGGGAGCTGGAGCCAAGTCGGTATGTAAATCGTAGCTGGGCAAATGTAGATTAGTATCTGTTGCGTTTTCGATGCCCACTACTTTCATTTTCTTAACATGCTCGTTGCCCATGGGCAAGTAGATTGTAAAAGTAGTTCCCTCGCCAATTTTGCTTTTTGTTTCGATTTTTCCTTGGTGCAAATCAATGTATTCTTTTACAATGGAGAGGCCAATACCCGAACCGGCTACTATTCTTGGGTTGTTTTGTTTGCTTTGATAAAAACGATGAAAAATACTCGTAATTTCTTCGTTCGATATGCCTGGCCCAGTATCCGAAATTTCAATACACATCCACGTTTTTAGTTTAAAAGCATCACTTCGTCTTAATTTTTGCAAGCGCGAAATTTCATCTTTATGTTGGTAAAGCTTTATTTTAATCTGACCTTTCGACGGTGTAAATTTATAAGCATTAGAAATTATATTGTAAATGGCAGTGGTAATCAGTTCGGTGTCGATACAAATTACTTCTTCAACATCAACATCAGACTCGAGGGTTAAGGTTATTTCCTTATTAAGTGCTTTTTGTAAAAAGTAGCCAGTAATTTCTTTTAGGAATTTTACCACCTTTACCTCGCTGTATTGAGGTTCAACACCTCCTTTATCAATTTTGCGCAATTGCAGCAACTGATTGGTAAGGCTAAGCAGTCGGCTCACGTTTTTCGAAACCAACAATAAGCTTTCGCGCGATTTATCGTCAATTTTACCTTGTTTAATGACCTCGTCGAGCGGATTATTAATAAGTGTAAGCGGTGTACGTATTTCGTGCGAAATATTGGTAAAGAAGCGCATTTTGGCCTCGGTGTTTGCAATTAAATTGGTTCGTTCGATGTGCTCAATGTGCAAACGGTTTTTTTCAACCACTCCAATAAGCGTGTAACGTCGGAACGAGAGCAAGCCAATTGCAATAATCGACAGGTAAACTAAAAAGAACCATTTATTTCGCCAAAATGGAGGTAATACTTCAATTTTAAGTTCCTTAATATTTTCGTTCCATACGCCATCTTTATTGGTTGCTAAAAGTTGGAACACATAATCTCCCTCCCATAAGTTGGTGTATGAAACCGAATGGTTGTTACCATCAAGATAGCGCCACTCGTCGTTAAATCCCAACAGGCGATAAGCATATTTCACACCTTCGAGTTGGTTATAGTGCTCGGCTGTAAATTCAATCGAGAAATCTTTATGCTTACTGGTTAAGGTTAACTCATCGGTTTTTGAAATATCTTTGTTCAATATAACTTTTCCGTTTACCTTTTGGTTTGGCATAACCAATTTACTGGCAACTTTAAAACCCGATAAAATGATGTTGCTGGGGGTTTTATCGTTTTCCACCACCGATGGATCGAAAAAAGTTAAACCGTTTACCCCACCAAAAAACAGTTTTTTATCGCTTGAAGCATAAAAAGCATTGGAGTGAAATTCGTCGCTTTGCAAACCATCGTTTAAGCTGTAGTTTTTAAAGGTTTTTTCGATTTTATTATACATCGACAACCCTTTTGTGGTACTCACCCACAGGTTGTTGTTTTGATCTTCGAGGATGCCATAAATCAGATTAGCCGGCAGTCCGTCGGCTTCGGTAAATGATTCAAAATGCGCGTTTCCCTTATAAAACTCCGACATGGCATCGGGCGATGAATAAAGATCGAGTTGATTTAAGCCCCCACCTGTTCCAATCCAGATTATACTGTCGCGATCTTGATAAACGCAATAAATATCGTTGTGCAATAGGTGTTTATCTTTTTCAAAAATGATAAAATTATTTTGTCCTTGTTTTACCATTTCGAGCGGAGCCACGCACAATCCACGTCCTTTGGTCCCTACCCATAGGTTATTGTTATTGTCATCAAAAATTGAAAGAATAATATCACCGCTAATGCTTCTTGAGTCGAGCGGATTGTTGGCAATAAAAGTTACCTGTTTGGTTCTTTTATTCATCAGTCCAAGACCTCTCCCCCAAGTGCCCAGCCAAATATCATTCTCGTTATCTTGATGGATCGAGAATGCAAAACCACCGGTATAATAAGATTTAAAACCAAAATCTTCGCGATAAGCCACCAGATTATTTGATCCCGTTCCTATCCATAAAATATTTTCATTGTCGATTAATAATGAAATAATTTCACTCGATTTTTGACCGTTCTCAAGTGGGATGTCTTTAAAATGACGGGGTGTTATTGTATTGTCGTTGTTAAATTTCAGGTAATCGAGTCCGTTAAAAGCCGAACCAACCCAAACAATATTGTCTTTTCCTGTAATTGCCGTAACTAAGTTCGAGTTAAGGTTTCGTCCCGATTCGGTGTGATTTTCGAGGTGGTTGAATTTTTTCCGATTAAGGTCGAGGGTAACAACACCACGACTTTCAGTACCCATCCACAACACGCCTGAGCGATCGATCAACATCGAATTGATAATATTGTCGCCAATACGGTTTGAAAGCATATTGCTGGTAAAGTAATCGGTAACATCATCCGATTGATCGATCAAAATAATACCTGCGCCACGGGTGCCGGCCCAAACATTACCCTCGGCATCGATCAATAATTTTTCGACCCAGCCAGTATTTAACCTTGACCAGCTCTGGCTGCTATTATCGGGAAGTTTAATAAACTGGTTTTTTTCATTAGAAGTTAAGCGAATAAGTCCTTCGGAAGTAGCAACCCAAATTAAATTATTGTTGTCGACAACAATAGCATTGATTTTGGCTTTATTTCTTGTGCCAATGTCAATTTGGGTAAACGAAAGGTCGTTCTTTTTAAAAACAAATAATCCCTTAAAAGTTCCAATTAAAAAAGTTAGGTCGTCAATTTTTTTGATACTCACCACCGAAACAATATCCCGATCGTAGGATAATAATCCGCCTTCGAAATTGAGATAAACCGATTTGTTCGAAAAGTTGGAAAATTGATACTGGTATTGATGTAATGAATCGGGCGTACCCAAGAATAATCCTAGGTTTGTTCCCACATAAATCGATCGGTCGGGCTGTTGTAGAATTGTACTTACGGTACCATCCAATGTTTTTAACGATTCGAGGCTTAAAAAACGGTTGTCGTCTTTCACAAAATAATTCAAACCACCACCACGTGTGCCAACAAAAATGTTCCCTTCGGTGTCGGGCAATAGAAAAATCACTTCGTTATTGCTTATCGAGTTTTGGTTGTCGGGTTCATTTTTATAGATAATAAAGTTATAACCATCGAAACGGTTTAGCCCATCTTTGGTGCCCATCCAAATAAAACCCTGTTCATCTTGAGTAATCGATAATACCGACGATTGCGACAAGCCTTCGTGTGTAGAAAAACCTTTGAACCTTAAATTTGAATAAGTTTCGATATTGTTGGCCTTTGAGGCGCTCAACAAGAAAATAAAAAATAGAAAAAGAAATATTTCTCGTATGCTGTTTGCCATAACTTCTCAAGTTCTTTTAACGTTGTTAATTATACAAAATTTTAATCACTTCTTGTCATTCAATTAATAAAAAGATACTCGATAAAAATATATATTGACTCAAATTGAAGTAAGCGAACTAACCAAAATATAAAAGATTACTGCAATCGGTTGCAATGCCATTCCGAATACTTATCTTTGTATCAAAATTTCAATACAAAAAGTATCTTTTTGAAAAAAGAAGCAACCATATACGACATTGCAAAAGAGTTAAAACTCTCGCCATCGACAATTAGCCGTGCACTAAATGGAAACCCGATAATCAATGTGAAAACGCGCAAAAGAGTAGCAGATTGTGCCGAGCGCATGGGTTACCGAAGTAATACTTTTGCCAGTAATCTTCGCACCAAGCGCACTTACACCATTGGGGTTATTGTTCCCCGCCTCGACAGTAACTTTATGTCGTCGAGTTTGGCAGGCATGGAAGAAGTTGCTACTAAACATGGCTATAACATGATTATTAGCCAATCGCACGAATCGGTCATTAAAGAAGAGCAAAACACCACAACCATGTACAACAAAAGGGTCGATGGACTGATTGCCTCATTGACTTCTGGCGAAAGCTCACTTGCTTATTTTAAGCGTTTTAGGGATAAAAATGTGCCTGTAGTTTTTTTTGATCGCGTTCCCAACGAAACCAACAGTGTGTGTTTTTTGATCGATAATTACAAGCATGCAAAAGATGCCACCCAACACTTAATTGATCAAGGTTGCAAAAATTTGTTGCATATAACAGTGGAATCAAAATCGAATGTTTATGCTGACCGTACACGTGGTTATCTCGACACCTTAAAAGACTGTGATCATTGCAAGGGCGAAGTGCTATACCTCGATTTTCTTTCACTCGAAAATGGAAAATTGATTGCTGACACTATTATTAAGATGAAACCAATGCCCGATGGCCTATTTGTTGCCAACGATATGACTGCAGTTGGCTGCATGCAGGTGCTTCAGGAAAATGGAGTAAAAATACCCAGCCAAATGGCCATAGTGGGTTTTAACGACGATCCTGTTTCAACCATTGTTTCACCTCAACTCTCAACCATATCGTACCCTGGTTGTGAAGCAGGTAAATTAGCTGCCAAAAGCCTTATCGACCACCTTAATGGAGAACAAAATATGGAGCTCACCAATAAAGTTATATTGAATGCCCATTTGATTATTAGGGCATCGTCAAGCAGAATCTAAACATCCACAACATATCATTACCATGAAGGAAATTAAGTTAAAAGTCGCTTATAGCTAACAGCCAATAGCTATTAGCCAATAGCCATCAGCCAATAGCCAATAGCCAAAGAAACATTAACAACATAAAAGCACAAAATATATTAGAACATGAGTTATTTAGATCAATTTTTTGGATTGGACGGAAAAGTAGCCGTCATTACAGGAGGAGGTGGAGTATTGGCCTCCGAAATCGGAAGTGGCTTATCGCAAGCTGGCGTTAAAATAGTTTTCCTCGATATTAACGAAGAAGCGGCCTTAGCTGCCGCAGCCCGCATAAACGAAAAAGGTGGCGATGCCATTGGACTCAAAACCAACGTGCTCGACCTCGATGCACTAAAAGTAACCCGGGACCAAGTACTAGCAAAATATAAAAGAGTAGATATATTACTCAATGCTGCTGGCGGAAACATGCCTGGGGCAACCATTTCGCCCGAGCAAACGGTGTTCGACCTCAATATTAGTGATCTCGACAAGGTAACCAGTCTCAACTTTAATGGTACCGTTCTGCCTTCGATGGTGTTTGGCGAAGTAATGGCCAATCAACGATCGGGTAACATTATCAATTTCTCGTCCATGGCTGCCATGCAGTCGATAACGCGTGTATTGGGCTACTCAACAGCCAAAGCTGCCGTATCGAATTTAACCGCCTGGATGGCGATGGAAATGGCCATGAAATTTGGTGGTAGCATTAGGGTAAATGCCATTGCACCTGGATTTTTCATTGGCAACCAAAACCGCGCACTACTTACTAACCCCGATGGAAGTTACACCGACCGCGGCAACAAAGTGATCAACAAAACCCCAATGGGACGTTTTGGTGAAGCCCGCGAACTGGTAGGTGCAATTATGTTTTTGTCAAGCGACAAAGCCGCTTCGTTTGTTACTGGCGTTGTACTACCAATTGATGGTGGATTTAGCACTTTTAGTGGGGTATAAAAAAGCTATTGGCTGATGGCTATTGGCTATTGGCTATTGGCTGATGGCTATTGGCTGATGGCTATGAGCAACGATAAAAATTATTCAGATGAACGGACAAAATACAAAAACAGCAATACAAAACCCTTCCCAAAGTGGGCATGGGATTCAATTCATATACTCATGGCGATGGTTTGGCCCCAACGATCGGATTACCTTAAATGAGATACGCCAAGCTGGAGCCAGCGGAGTAGTGAATGCACTACACCAAATACCCGTGGGCGAGGTGTGGACCACTCAGGCTATTCTCGAGCGGAAAAAAATGATTGAAGATGAAGGCCTTTCGTGGGTTGTGGTAGAAAGTTTGCCTGTGAGCGAGGACATCAAAAAGAAGAGTGGAAACTACCTACAACACATCGAAAACTATAAAATATCGTTGCGAAACTTGGCCGAGTGTGATATCAAAACCGTATGCTACAACTTTATGCCCATTTTAGACTGGTCGCGCACCAACCTGAAACTGTTTTTTGAAGATGGCACTTATACTTCGGGCTTTCAACTTTATATTTTCGCAGCTTTCGATATTTTCATTCTAGAGCGCGAAGATGCAAAAATGGATTATCCAGAGGAAGTAATTAAAAAAGCACAGGAATATCTCTACAACCTTCCTGAAGAAAAAGTAAAACAATTGCAAGACACCATACTGTATGGTTTACCGGGTTCATTGGAAACCTACACGCCCGAAGCCTTCAAAAAAATGCTAAAAAGCTACGAGGGCATCGATCGCAAAACACTAAAAAGTCACTTAAGCTACTTTTTGAACCAAGTAGTGCCCGTGGCCGAAGAGGTGGGTATAAAAATGGCCATACACCCCGACGATCCGCCATGGAACCTACTGGGATTGCCTCGAATAGTAAGTACATGCGACGATTTGAAGGAGGTTATCGGTATGGTCGATTCTCCATCGAATGGAGTAACACTTTGTACTGGCTCGCTGGGAGTGGGACACTTTAACGACCTCACCAAAATTGCAACTGAAATTGCTCCACACATCCACTTTGTACACTTGCGCAACGTGATACGCGATACGAGCCTCAACTTTCAGGAAGAAACTTTTTTTGAAGGCGATGTGGATATGTTTGGTGTGGTTAAAGCCTTGGTGAAAGAAGGAAAACGCCGCTATGCACAAACCGGCGAAACGTGGTTGCTTCCCGTGCGCCCCGACCATGGGCACCAAATACTCGACGACGTAGGCAAAGACAATTACCCGGGTTACAGTCTTTACGGTAGGATGAAAAACCTAGCCGAAATTAAAGGACTTACTTTGGGGATAATCAATATGATGGAAGGAGATAAAAAATAACGAATTGAAAACTTACAGTTTAGAAAAAATCACTAACAAATATATTGGTAAAATTGGGACAGCCAAAGGTGACTCATTTGAAAACGAGTTGCGACTCGATTTGCTCGGAAATACAATTAAGTAAGCGAGAAAATAGCGTCACCTCACACAAGAGCAACTTGGTGAACTTGTTGGAGTAAAAAAAGCTCAATTTTCAAAATTGGAAATAGCTTGACAGACGCAAGGTTTCAGACCATAATCAAAGTTTTAAAAGCATTGAATGCTAAGGTCAATTTCAATGTTGAGCTACTCAATCAAACCGTTAAGCTTGCTTGATACGAACTGAAAACCTCGCTTTAACAAAAACTACAGTTCAATTGGGGTTTCTGTGTGGATTGCGGAGTTCACAGCTCGCAATGGGCATCGCGGCGACTCAATATCCGTTAGTTGACTGACAAAATTGGCAACTGCCTATGGTTAAACTATTGTAATTATTTAAAAGGGAAATTACTCTACTGCTATTGAACCTTTTTTAAATAACCATGGTGGCATTTTATAAGTGATTTTAACAGTTTGACCTTCTTTAATTTTGACTTCAATTTGATTAGCACCACATTTGGAGTTCCCCATATAAGAGAAGTATATTTTTACTACATATTCTCCAGATGGCAAATCATAAAAGTGTAAGCCCCAACTCTTTTTGTTTATTTGTCCATTAATTTCAACGACAGGTTTCACAAGAAATAAAAACCATGACATTGGAACTAAAGGAAAGTAACTTGTTTTAATTTCAATTCCTGTTTTCATAACAAATTTTTTTTCATTTAAAATAACCTAAATTAACATGCAATACTTTATCCTTTAGTAATAAAAAACTACATTCTTCAAAAGTTGGTTTCGAAAATTTGGGTTTCACATTATTTGAAAACCCAAAAGGTTCTTTAGGAATTCCTATGAAGTTCTGGTTCATTTTACCATCAGAATTTTTATCGTGATACAGTAAAAATGCGTATTCGCCCTCTGGTAAATCATCAATAACAATGGATACAATAGTATCGCTAGCAGCAACTAAATAATTTTTGAAGGTAAAACCTTGTTTTAAAAACTTTTCGCTTGTGTTGAAAATTCCAATCCTAATATTGCCCTCAATGACTTCAATATTTCGAATTTCGATAGTCAATTGAGGATTTTCGCTGGAAATAAAACTAGTTAAAAGCGAAAAAAATAAGAGTAAGATAGGCATGGTCTAAATTTTTAATTCTCTCTTTATTTAAAATATTAAACATGCTCCTTATCTTACATAAACAGCATGTTGATAGTGTTTTATGCTGTTTTATTCAGCCTCGCTTTTGTCAAATCGTACATTTTTTAAACCAATTAAAGCCCTCAAAAATCCATGAGTAATTGCAATTGGCAAACAGAGAATACCCACTATTAGCATCCCTAATTCATAAAACAAAGAGCTGCCTTTATAGGGCTTTCCATTCAGTCTTGACACAAATGCGCTAAAAGGAATTCCGTACATATTCCCTGCAATCATCATTTGAGCTGCTGAAAGAATAATTCGTGCTTCTTTTTCTCCATATTCTTTTACAATTGATTCATAGGCAGATTTCTTAGGGTATCCTTTGGAATCTGCAAAATGTTGGGCAAACATTATCGCTTTTGCTTCTTCGGTTTTAATAAAACTATCTCCTCCACTTAAAAAACTGCTTATTTCTTCATTGCTCATTCCCTGTTCAAGTGCCATTTGAGTATGCTGCCATGAGCAGGCTGCACAGCCATTTACTTCAGTTACTGCTAATTGCAACCGTTCGATAAAATGCTTGTCAACCAATTGACTTTTTTTATTCCCAATCAGTTTTGACACTGCCCTTGGAGCGAAAACAAAAGAACGATACAATTCCCATAAACTGAACTTACGTTTAAATTCCTCTCTTTGGCTTACTGATTCCGCTAGTGATTTCTTTTTTTCCATTTTCCTTATATTAATTATTGCATTTTGGACATAACTTTTGAAGAATGAGCAATCCTTTTTCTAAGGTTTCTAATTCTATTGGTGATAATTTGATTAAATGATTATCTAATTGATTGTTAATAGCATTATTAATTTTCGATGTAATATTCATTCCTGATTGGTTTATAGAAATATAAACTTTTCGCCTATCGTTAAGGTCATTTGTGCGATTTACGTAGCCCATGTCAATCAACTTGTCAATTAACGAGGTCATTTGAGGTTTTGTTATGCCCAATGTATCAACAAATTCGGTAACGTATAAGTGTTTTTTTTCTTCCAACAATTTCAAAACCATATAATGTTGTTGTGAAAAATTGATTTCTAAATCTTGTATTATTGATTTAACAAATTCGTTATTCATATTCCTACATAATTTGTTCGGAATATTCATTAATAGCTTTTTGAGTTCTTTATTATTCATATCCTAATAAATATTGTTGGTAATGGTTCGCAAGTTAAATAGTTCGCATAGTGAACAAATATAGTCTAAAATCTAAAGCAAAAAAATTAAATTTTAGCCCTAATGATTAATTATTACTATTTCCGACAACGACTAATCCAAATTTATTGATTTTCAATAAACTATATAAATAACTCAGGTTCGGATAATAATAAAACTCAAGTGTGCGATAGCATGAGTGCTAAGCGATTAAAAACCCTATTTATAGTTGTATTTTTAGGCCATTCAACCTATCGTTACAACCAATAATAGCTTTCTACTTTCGTTTTTGGGGTTGGTGCAGGTATTCAAAATAATATTGTCTAGCAGTACCCGCACCGTGATATTTGAGTTCGTAAAGCGAGCCGGGTTTGAGATGCCCGTCAACCACATCGACATAAGTACGCACTACATTTCCTTCTTTAATTTTATATTTAACCACCATTGAGACCGGGCCTGCTGTGTATTTAAACTTCTTACCCTTCCGTAACTTCTTACCTTTAATTCTGTAGTTACGAGCCAAATAGTTATTTACTCGTGGCTTTTCATTTCCCAACTGCTGAAATTCGCCATAACTCAATACTTTTTTCTCCTTCTTCTTTTGCTTTTGGGCTTCTCGGCTTTTTTTGTCGGTGTAGATAAGTTCTTTTTTTTCGAAATATTTTTTGCGTTGATGTTCGCTTCCCCTTAATAGCTTTTCTTCATCAACATCATGCAGATCTGATAAATGTCGAAACTTTTCACGTTTTTTATTTTTGCTTTTTTTCGATAAATAGCGAATATAACTATCGCCATCGGTATTCGGGCCACGTTTTTCAACAGCTACATTACCTGAGTAGGCCGCCGAATTTCTTAATTCGCTGCGCAAACGTGCCGGATCGCCTTTTTTTACAACTCCCAAGTAAGTACTTGAATTAGAATCCTTATCGCCACGATAGATAATAGTTGCCTTGCTGCTTTTTTCAGTCTTATTTTGAGAAAAAAGCGGCATCACTAAAAGAGCCAATATGATAATAAGAATAAATTGCTTCATCATTTTTTTTCAATTAATCGAAAGATAGAAAAAAAACGAATAAAAAAACCACCCTAGTTAATTCATAAATAACTAGGGTGGTTTTATAGGCTTTTGTTGTGAAAAACCTTAGTATTTGGGTTAAAAACTATTCTTTCGTAACTCCTAAAACTTCTTGAAAGGCTTGTACAAATGTTTCTTTGGGTAAGGCGCCCATTGCCATTTGTGGCTTTCCTTCTTTAGGAACAAATAATAGCGATGGAATACTTTGTACACCAAACATGCCAGCCAATTCGCGTTGGTCTTCGGTGTCAACTTTATAAATATTTAACTTTCCGCCATATTCTTTTTGCAACTCTTCTAAAACCGGGGCAACCATTTTGCATGGGCCACACCAATCGGCGTAAAAGTCGATTACACAAGGCACTTCGCCTTCAAAAGTCCACTCCTTATTTTTTTCGAAATCGAAAACTTTTTCTTTAAAAGTATCGATGTTTAAATGTTCTAACATAACTTATCGTTTAATTTATATTCAACCTTTTTTTTAATTCAAACAATCAAACCAATTATTGGTTCTAACACTGCAAAAATAAGCTCTACGATTACATTTTTGTGTTACTTTTGTCACACATTGAAAAACACTCGTTTTGGGTATTAATATTTTAATGCAGATGTTTGATTTTAGCGAAAAGATTAAGGATAAAATATTTTTGGTTATTGCAGCAAATTCAGAAATGCTTGGATTAGAAACCTATGTTATAGGTGGGTTTGTGCGTGATTTAATATTGAAACGACCATCGAAAGATATTGATTTTGTGACCGTTGGCAGTGGCATCGAGCTGGCTAAAAATGTGGCCAAATCTCTTAATCCAAAAATCAAGGTGAATTATTTTAAGAATTTTGGCACCGCACAATTTAACTACAATGGTATCGACCTTGAGTTTATTGGTGCACGCAAAGAATCGTATAATCGCGATTCGCGCAAGCCAATTGTTGAAGGCGGGACAATTGAAGATGACCAAAATCGCCGCGATTTCACCATTAATGCGCTGGCCATTAGCTTAAATAAAAACAGCTACGGCCAATTAATTGACCCGTTCGGAGGAATTAAACACATTGACGAAAAGTTAATCAAAACGCCACTTGATCCCGACGTAACTTTCGACGACGATCCACTGCGCATGATGCGTGCCATTAGGTTTGCCTCGCAATTAAATTTCAAAATAGACCAACAAACCCTCAACTCAATTGTCAGTAAAAGTGAACGCATCAAAATTGTATCGCAAGAACGTGTTATTGACGAACTGAATAAGATTATACTTTCACCTAAGCCATCAATCGGGTTTAAACTACTTGATAAAACCGGCTTATTAGAGAAAATCATCCCCGAGCTTACACGCATGAAAGGGGTTGAAACGGTTAACAATATTGGGCACAAAGATAATTTTATACACACCTTGGCGGTGCTCGACCAAATAGCACAAAACACCGACGATTTGTGGTTGCGATGGTCGGCATTGCTCCACGATATTGCCAAACCACTCACAAAAAAATTTGTCGATGGGCAGGGATGGACTTTTCATGGGCACAATTACTTGGGTGCAAAAATGATTCCCAAAATATTCAAGCGAATCAAGCTGCCCTTGAACGAAAAAATGAAATTTGTTCAAAAAATGGTCGGCCTGCACATGCGCCCCATTGTATTGAGCGAAGAAGTGGTGACTGACTCTGCGGTGAGACGTTTGCTTTTTGAGGCGGGCGACGATATTGACCACCTAATGACCCTTTGCGAAGCCGACATTACATCGAAGAACGAGATGAAAGTAAAAACCTATCTCGAAAACTTTCAATTGGTAAGGCAAAAACTAAAGGAGATTGAAGAGAAAGATACTATCCGAAATTTTCAACCACCGGTTAGGGGCGAAGAAATTATGGAAATATATGATTTGAAACCCAGTAAAGAAGTAGGCTTGATTAAAGAAGCCATCAAAGAAGCCATTCTCGAAGGCGAAATCCATAACAATTACGAAGAGGCCTATCAGTTTATGCTCGATTATGCCGAGAAACTGGGATTGAAAAAAGTGAATTAAGTAGTTGGAGCTATTTGCTATTGTATTAAAATGCAATAACTAACTACGCTTAGAGTAATAGTAAATCAATCTCGTTTATTTAAGGCCAAATGTTGAATGGCCAACAATAAATCATTTAATTGCCCCGGTAACGCAAGTCGATGTAAACGGGTAAATGGTCGCTAAAACCATTATGGTATTTAAAACCCATGTAGGTTCTGAAAGGTTTTTCACCAAGAAAGTTCTTGTCTTTTTCCAATAAGAAATCGGCATCAAAAATTGTAAAAGCATCGGGCGTTGTTGTTAGTTTTTCATTCCCAAGCAAAGCGCCGCTCACCATAATTTGGTCAATCATTTCCCATTTTCCTTGAAATTTATTGGATCCAATTCCTTTACTGGCTAAAGGGTAAGCTAAGTTATATATTTGATGGCACAATATGGAGTCAAAGTTATGTTGTGCCTTCAGGTGCAAATTCACACTGTCGTCGAAAGGCGAATCGTTCATATCGCCAATTATGATGATTTTTGAATGATTTTCGTTGCTGAATAAGCTGTCAACAGCCAGTTTTAATGTTCGGGCAGCTAAAGCCCTCGACGATTCGGTTTCGACCACGCCCCCGTATTTTGATGGCCAGTGATTCACAAAAAAATGAAGTGTATCGGTAGCCATTACACCTGTTACGTGCAAAATATCGCGGGTTTTGAAATCGGGATTTCCGGGTTTGCTGAGTGGAATGGCCTGATACGAGATGGGCGAAAATTGTTTCGAATGATACAGCATGGCCACATCGATACCTCGTCGGTCGGGCGACTCCTGGTGTACCACTCGATAGCCCATACGCCCTAAGGGTGTACGAGCGAGCAAAAGTTCCAATACGTTCAGGTTTTCTACTTCGCACATGCCAACAATGGCAGGGAGATTTCCTTGTCCCAATGCCATTATCACCTGATAAATTCGATTTAATTTAAGGTTCAGTTTCCGATTATTCCAGTAGCGATCGCCGTCGGGTAAAAATTCTTCGTCAAACTTACCGTCATCATGTTCGGTATCGAATAAGTTTTCGACATTATAAAAAGCGATTCGAAAAGTCTTATTATCGGGGTCGCTGCCAAAATTTATAATGGGAAAAAGCAGGAGCAGAGAAGTTGTCAATAAAGCCGCAAATGTGTATTTATTCATTGTCATCAATATATTCATAAGCCCCTAAATCGGGTGCTTTGTCATCGAGGCGTGAGATACCATTAAAATCGGCGGGTACTAATTTCCCATATTCAAGCTTGCCAGCATTGATGGCAGGCGATAAACTATCAAGTTGAAAATCGTATTCGTTGTAATCTACAAAAAGTGGATCCTCATCTCGAATCGAAGAGGTGAATAAATCACCATAAATATTCTGAAGGCTGTCTTTTAATTGGTACAAACAATTGTCGAACTCAACATTGAATAAATTGTTTTTATTATGACCGAATTCGATTTCAGATTTTTGATTTCCCCAAATAATTGAATTACGCCATGTGCTTTTCACTAAATCGCCTACATATTCTACCGAATCGCCATTTTCGTTAATAAATAAGCGATTCGAAATGGCCAACGATGCCGTTTCGCGTGTAGAATAACTGCTCCAGTAATTGGCAATGGTACAGTGGTTGAAATCGTAGCTTCCACCTATGAGCAGTGCAACGGCATAAAGTCCACAATCGGCTATCAAGGTGTTTGTAGCTTCAATTTGCGATTTTAGGGCGAAAATACCGGCAAAAGAAGCATGTTGAATTTTTACGTTATGAAGTTTCACATAAGCCGCGCCATCGTACTCAATGGTTCCAACTTGTAAAGCAATGCGTGCATTTTTAATTGTTACATTTTCGAATACATTCAACTGCTGGCTAGGAAATAATAATATACCATGCCATTGATCTGGGATATCATCGTACATGAGTTCGAGCCTATCGGCCGAAAAAACAATTGGGTTAGCTACTGTACCAACAGCCTGAATTGAACCCAACACTCCCAATACTGCATTTTTATGAAAAAAGATTCTCGCTCCGGGTTCAATCGTCAATACATGACCAGTATCGACATAGGCGCTGTTATACACCAGATAAGGTTTATCGGCGGTCCATGTTGTGGTGTTAATCATTTCGTTATCGATGAGGAAAAAGTCTTGCCCCCATGCAATTAAATCTACGTCTTGGGTTTTCGAATTTATTGTAAATAATATGGAATCCTGAACAATCATGGGTTGATTGTAACCATTAGGGTCAACGGTTAATTCAACAAAGATAAAGATGCTATCGTTTCCAAGTAATTCAATGTCCTTCAATTCGTTGGTCATTTCACCGTCGATATTTAAACGGTACGACGATTGGTCGCCGCCAGCCAAGCTGATTGACGAAATAAGAATTGGTCGGTTATGTGGATTGATTACCCTTAAAGATTTTGTTGTTGAACCAATGCTTGTGAAAATGGTGTCAAATTTCACGGTATCGTGCGAAAAAACAAGTCTCACATCGTCCGAAGCAAAATAGTTTTCGTCTCTGCACGATGTGAATAATATAATAAACACCGAAACGATGATAAGTATATCGATTAATAATTTCTTCAAAATAAATGTATTAATATTATCAAATTCCAACATCACCACTTTCATCTATCATCCAAAAATACGAAATCAGGTAGAAAGATACTCTTTAAAATTTAAGTATTTTTAACAAATTTAGTGCCGTTTTGAAAATAACGACAATAAAACATAGGTTATTGCCGTATTGACAACAATTAACTCGAATCCAAATTGAAAATCGTTAAAGAAGTATTGGCTCATTATGGTTATGCACCAGGTAAATATTGGTGATATAATACAAATTGGCAGTATGAATTTGGCGAAGGGAATTTTACGTGAAAAGAATGAAAACAGGAAAACGCCTAAAATTGGTCCATAAGTATAAGCTGCCGCTTTAAAAATCGACACCACAACACTTTGGTCGTTCAAGTGGTAAAACACAACAATAATAATGAATAATAACACCGAAAAACCAAAGTGAACCCCGTTCCGAATCCATTTTTGATTGCTTCGTTTTTTGCTTTCAATGTTTAAGAAATCGATGCTAAAAGCTGTGGTTAGTGCCGTGGTTGCCGAATCGGCGCTCGAAAAAGCGGCGGCCGAAATCCCCAAAACAAATAATGCCGAAACGACTCCTCCTAAATGATTTAATGCAATTTGAGGGAAAAGCTGATCGCTTTGCTCCGGAATTGCAATGCCTTTTTCAGCAGCATAATAATAAAGCAAAGCGCCCAAAATTAGGAATACAAACACCGTAATGGCATACATTCCACTAAACAGCAACATATTATTGCGTGCTTTGTTGCTGTTTTTACAAGTGAGGTTTTTCTGAACCATATCTTGGTCAAACCCGTTCAAGGCGATGGTCATAAAAATACCGGCAATAAATTGTTTGAAAAAATTATTGGGCGAATACCAATTTGTTTCAAAAATCGTAACGTATTTGAGTTCCTTTACCTGCGCTACGATAATTTCTGCCGGTTCATTTAGCTGATTTACAATGGCCACAATGGCCACAACAACGGCTGTCAACAAAACGCCTGTTTGAAGCGTATCGGACCAAACTACCATTTTTATCCCCGACTTTACCGTGTAGAGCCAAATCAACAATAAACAAATAAGTACCGTTGTTTCGAACGATACGTTTAAGGGGCCGGTGATGGCAATATGCAGTACCAATGCGGCAAGGTATAATCTGAATGCGGCCCCGATCAGCTTCGAAATAATAAAAAATCCAGATGTGGTGAGATAACCCTCTTTGCCCATTTTTTCATTCAGAACCGAATAAATCGAAATGATATTCTTGCGGTAGTAATACGGTAAAAGCAGAGTAGCTATTACCACGTAACCCACAATATTGCCTAATACAAACTGAAAATAGTGGAAATTACTACTCCCGACTTCACCGGGAACCGAAACAAAAGTAACGCCCGAAAGCGTTGCCCCAACCATGCCAAAAGCTACCACCAGCCATGGTGATTGTCGGTCGCCATTAAAAAAACTTTTGGAGCTGCTTTTTCGACCAATAAACCACGAAATAATCAGCAACAGAACAAAGTAGCTTCCAAAAATAAGTAACAAACCAATTGGCTGCATATTATTCGAAGTCGACATATAATAAATATTTCTTTCTAAGCACTTTATAACGAATAATCTCGGGTTGCCAGCTTTCTTTGATTTGCTCTTCAGTAAATCCTTCGTTCATTTGTTGGTAAAGCTGTTCACTCCCCGATAACAAGCTCATCCATCGTTTGCTTTTCCAAAAGTCGGAATGCTTTTCAAACTGGTTCATATAAAGTAAAAAATAACGAAGCGTAAACTGTGGCCGTTCAGTCAAATTCCTTAAGTCGGTTCCGGAACAAGTTTCGTCTTTGAATAAAGGATTGTTACTAAAGCCTTCAATTGGCCTAGGCGTAAAAACGATTTCGTCGATTTGGCAGCCCGGAAAACCAATTACCTGAAACGGAAATTCTGTTCCACGCCCAATACTTACATTGGTGGCTTCCAAAAAACAGAGCGAAGGATATAGTCGTACGGCTAAATTGTTGGGTAAATTTGGCGAAGGCCTCACCGGCAAACTATAAGCTGTGTTGTGAGTATAGTTTTCAACTTTGATCACCCTAAGATTGCACGAAACTCCGTTTTTCAACCAGCCTTCGGCGTTAATCATTAGCGCCAGTTCGCCCACAGTACATGCATGAACAACAGGGATAGGGTGCATGCCCACAAACGACTCGAAGCCTCGCTGCAGCACAGGCCCATCAACATAATCGCCATTCGGATTTGGCCTGTCGAGCACCAGCAAAGGAATGTTATTTTCGGCGCAGGCTTCCATTAAATAATGCATGCTGCTGATATAAGTGTAAAATCGGCAGCCCACATCCTGCATGTCGAATATCGCCACATCGACCCCTTCAAAATCGGAAGGCAGGGCTTTTTTTCGTTCGCCATATAACGAAACAATGGGAATCCCGGTTTGCTGATCAATCTCATTATCGAACAATTCACCATAAGCTACATTGCCCCTGAACCCATGTTCAACCGCAAATATTTTCACCACATCAATGTCGCGTTCCAACAGAAAATCGACCAAATGAACCGTGTCGACCATCGAAGTATGGTTAACCATTAAGGCGACCCGTTTGCCACTAATGTAGGAAATGTATTTTTCGGGCTGTTCAGCACCCACAATGGGCTTTGCCGGCTGACTGTTCGCACAACAATGAACAAAAAGGAGCAACAAAGTAAGAAAAAACGTCTGTCTGTATTGTTTTATAGGTTTCATTTATTAAATCGCGTTAATTTTCTAAATTTACAGCTAATCTTTCACGGCACAAAAAACGAATAAAATTTATGCGCAATATAATATCCCTTTTACTTTTATTGGCAATATTTTTACAAGGATTTTCCAACACCAATCGTCCTGCTTTTTTAAATGAATCTCCACGATGGGCTGATTCACTCCTGTCAAAAATGACACTTGAGCAAAAAATTGGCCAATTAATAATGGTAACTACTTATCCTTCGCAAGGCGAAGCCAACGATGCTCAAATTGCAAAATGGATTTCGGATTATCATGTAGGCGGAATACTTTTTCTTAAAACGTCGCCTCACGAGTTGGCCACGAGTGCCAAAAAATACCAGTCAATAGCCCAAATTCCCTTGTTCATTGCCCTTGATGCCGAAAACGGTCTTTCGTTTCGTCTCGATTCGGTAATACGCTACCCACACGCCATGGGACTGGGTGCTATTTCAAACGATTCGTTGATTTACCGCATGGGGCGCGAAATTGGCCAACAATGCAAAACATTGGGTATTAACCTCAATTTTTCTCCGGTTGCCGATGTCAATTCGAACCCCAATAACCCAGTAATCAACTACCGGTCTTTTGGAGAGGATCCCCAGCGCGTTGCACAAAAAAGCTGGCAACTGGCCAAAGGAATGCAAGATGAACATATTTTGGTTAGTGCTAAACATTTCCCCGGCCACGGCGATACATCGTTCGATTCGCACCTCACGCTTCCAAGTATAAAACGCGACTATTTGCTCCTCGATACGGTGGATTTTCTACCTTTTAAAACTTGTATTGCAAACGGGATAAGCGGAATAATGACTGCCCATATCAACATGCCAGATATTGATAAGTCAGGGCTTCCAGCTACGCTATCGGAAAATATCATGACCAGCATTTTAAAAGATTCGTTGGGTTTCGAAGGCCTGATTTTTTCCGATGGAATGAACATGAAGGGCATTACTGCGCATTTTTCGGAAGGCGAAGCGGCTGTGAAAGCTTTAAAAGCGGGGGTCGATGTGATTGAGTTTGTGATTAACCCCAAGGTGGTGATAGCTGCTATTGTTAAAGCCATTGAAGCCGGAGAAATTTCAAGAGAACTTATTGCAGAAAAATGCAAAAAGGTATTGCTTTCGAAAAAATGGCTGGGGCTTGACAAATACAAACAACCCGAACTTAAAAACCTCGATGCGAATTTAAATAAAGGAGAATATCGGTTGACTGCTGCCCTGCTTTACGAGCAATCGGTCACTCTTATTCAAAACGAGAGCGATATTGTGCCCTTACAACGACTCGACACCCTTAAAATAGCTTCATTGGCCATTGGCAGAGATTTTATCTCGCCATTCCAGATACAACTTGAAAAATACATGGAAATTGATCATTTTTTTGTTTCATTAAATGCCACCGACGACGAAATCAATAAAATAAGTTCGGAACTTAAAAATTACAATTTGATTATTGCCGGAATTCATGGCACCAACCTTACTCCTGCTAATAATTATAAAATGACCGGCACGCACCTCAAAACAATAGAAGGAGTTTTACAGTTCCCCAATACCATCATGTCGTTTTTTGGTAATCCCTATGCTTTGAAACAGGTGAAAAATTTTGAAAATGCTTCTGCCGTAATTGTCACTTATAGCGAAACATATTTATCGCAAAACTCTGCTGCTCAGTTAATTTTTGGTGCCATAAACGGCAACAGTACACTACCCGTAACCATTAATCAGCACTTTATAGTGGGGCAGGGCGAAACGATAAAAAAAAACGGACGACTGAAATATACCCTTCCCGAGGAAGTGGGCTTTAACTCAAAACAACTTAATAGTACCATCGACTCATTTGCCCAATTTGGCATTCAACAAAGAGTTTTTCCGGGATGCCAAGTTCTGGTAGCTAAAAATGGCAAAGTTGTTTTTCACGAGAGTTATGGCTATACAACCTACGACAGCTTGCGCCTATTAGAAAAAAGTCATCTTTACGACTGGGCTTCGGTGACTAAAATTACCGGTCCGCTGCCTTTAATAATGAAAATGACCGAAGATTCTTTGCTCAACCTCGATCAGCCTTTCAGTAATTATTGGTCCAACTTTTTAGGCAGCAATAAAGAACTGATCACCTTGCGCGAGATTTTGGCACATCAGGCTGGATTAAAATCTTGGATTCCACTTTATTATGATTTATTAAAAAAGAACAACAAATACCGACGATCCATTATTCGGGAGTATCCTTCGTTAAGATTTCCAACCCGTATTTCATCTAAATTATATATTCATAAAGACTATAAACATCAAATATTTGCGAGTGTTAAAGACAGCGAATTACTTTTAAAAAAGAAATATGTTTATTCCGACCTTGGATTCATCCTTTTTCCTGAACTAATTACTCAGCTTAAAGCCAATGACTATGAGCAGTGCCTTAATGATGAATTTTTAAAACCAATAGGTGCCTCTTCTGTATCGTATAATCCCTATCGTTTTTATTCTAAAGAGGAATTTGTACCTACCGAAATAGACAATAATTTTCGAAAAGAAGCAATTCAGGGTTTTGTGCACGACGAAACTGCTGCCATGCTTGGCGGTATATCGGGGCATGCCGGATTATTTGGCACGACCAACGATTTGGCCAAGATAATGCAATTTTACCTGCAAAAGGGAAGCTATGGCGATTTTCATTATCTGAAACCAGCTACTGTAGAGCAATTTACCAAAGTTCAATATCCCAAAAACGATAATCGAAGAGGTTTAGGATTCGATAAGCCATACATCGACAATGCCAAGAAAGAATTAAAGGATGCCTTTCCTGCGCCAGATGTAAGTCCTCAAAGTTTTGGACACACAGGTTTTACCGGAATATTTGTTTGGTGCGACCCCAAAAATGAACTCATGGTGATATTTATGTCAAACCGAACCTATCCAACTCGCGAGAATAAAAAATTGACTCAATTAAATTTTAGGACAGGGCTACAACAGGCTATTTATAGTAAAGTTGGGGCTTTTAAGTACCCGATGTATTAAAGTTTGTTAAAAGTTTCAAATAAAATATTTTAAATCTGCACCGAAAATTAAACCCTTTAAATGTTGAGCCGATTGCATTACGGGTATAAAAAAACAATTAATTCAATTTTAAAAGCTTAAAAAAAACTAAATGATATTGAAAAGCACTTTTTCATTTCAAATAATCTTCTAATTTTATGGGTTCATAATGAAAAGCAAAAATAAAGAAATAGTTATTTTCTAACCAATAAAATTTTATGCCATGACGAAAAAAATAACATTCAACGAGCTTCGAAAAATCAAAGACAGTTTACCTGACGGTACTATCAGACAATTGGCTTCAGAATTTAATGTCGAAGTAGAAACTGTCAGGAATTATTTTGGTGGAGCAAACTACACCAATGGCAAATCGGTGGGCATTCACATGGAGCCAGGGCCTGATGGGGGCATAGTTTTATTAGATGATGATTCAATTTTAGAAAGGGCAAAAGAATTAATGCTTCAATAGCAAGAGCTCAAATCACTGTCAATCAGGGGCCTGACAAAACAGGCTCTTTTTTTTGCATTTATTTTTGAAAAATCATCGTTTTTAATTTGTCAAAAAAAAACATTGGTATATATTTGCATCGCCTTTGAAAAACAAGTGCACGGGCGATTAGCTCAGTTGGTTCAGAGCATCTGGTTTACACCCAGAGGGTCAGCGGTTCGAATCCGTTAGCGCCCACCTCAATAGACTGCCATAAGCGGTCTATTTTTTTTGTCCTTAATAGTTATTAGAGAATTGTTTCTTTAATCAAAAATCTTTCTATTTTTGCGTATAAGACGTTTTAAATCAACCACAATATGGCTGAAGGAAATATTAGGAAGAAGAATACTTTGGTACCCGAGCCGGCACTGAGACGTATGCCTTGTTACCTGGCTTATCTGAAGCTTGCGCGCAACAAAGGCAATCAGTACGTGTCATCCACCATGATAGCCCGTGATAACGGAGTGGATCCGACTCAGGTCACAAAGGATCTATCATATACGGGTATAAGCGGAAAGACCAGGGTAGGATATGAGGTCGAACCATTGATTGAGGCTTTGGAAGATTTCCTTGGCTTCAAGGAGATGGATCATGCTTTTTTATTTGGTGCTGGAAGCTTAGGTACTGCACTTTTGCACGACCATGGTTTGGATCAGTATGGACTTGATATTGTTGGTGCCTTTGATGTCAATCCCCTGGTGATAGGACACTCTATTGGAGGTGTTTCAATCGAGCATATCGATGAGTTTCTCAAGAAGAAAGATCATGGAATAAAGATTGGCATATTGACTACACCTGCGGCAAGTGCGCAGGAAGTAGCCAATATGATGGTATCTAACGGAATCAAGGCAATTTGGAATTTTACCCCGGTTCGTATTTCGGCACCCGAGAATGTTGTTGTGCAAAACACATCACTCTATGCTCACCTGGCAGTGATGTTCAACCGGTTATACGCTCTTGAGGCTGCAGAACAGGCTGGACTGGACTCTAAAAAGTCAGAGTAATAATTGTTTCCTTCTCCGGTTCCGAAAATGCATTGAGGCTTCCTCCGTGAAGCCTCATTATTTGTCTTGAGAGGCTAAGGCCGATGCCAGAGCCTAGAGGCTTTGTAGAAAAGAAAGGGATAAATATTTTATCTAAAACTTCAGGAAGAATTCCCGGTCCGTTATCTACTACCTGAATTGTAATCTTCCCTCTTCTATTGAGGAAGGCGCGCAGTTGAATACGTGCATTGGTGCGATGCTCCAATGCGTGCATTGAATTCTTAATAAGGTTGATTAATACCTGTTCGATAAGCATTTCATCAGCCGATAATTCAAGTGTTGGAGGCTCGACAATCAGAGTGCATTCGATGTTGAGAGCTTCAAGTTCGGCCCGGTGTAGTTCGTATATGTTGTTAAGCAACCTTGAAACCTGGAATATTGTGAAGTTTGGTGTAGGTATTCGGGTCAGGTTACGGTAAGTGTTTACAAACTGGATCAAACCTTCAGTGCGTTTCTGGATAGTACTGAGAGCCGAACTTATTTCCTGAAGCTCTTCAGTTATTTCTACGTTTTGTTCATTGGCTCCAGCCCTTTCAATAATGTCGTTGATCAGACCATTGACTGTAGATGAAAGGGATGAGATAGGAGTGATGGAGTTCATAATCTCATGGGTCAAAACGCGGATAAGTTTCTGCCAGGACTCCATTTCCTTGTCGTCAAGCTCGTGCTGGATGTTCTTGATAGACACCAGCATTATGTTGCGGTTGTGGATCTTAAATTCAGTACCGTATATAGATAGTTGCAGCAGGTCATCCTTGTCCCTGACCTTTACCAGTGCATTTTCCCCATGCTTGATTGTAAGAAGCTTTTGAACCAGTTCATGACTATAGCTGCTTAATACCTGTATATTAGGAAGATTTCTTACCTGAAAAAGCCTCTTTGTGGCATTGTTGATAAGCTCTACAGATCCGTCACGTTGGTAAGCAATCAGAGCTATTCCGATGTGTTGGATAATGGTTTGCAGGTAATGATAACTCTCCTCCTTTTCTGCCCTTACTGACTGAAAGTCGCGAATCACCTCATTGAGGGTAGTTTTAAGCTTGTTGAGCGAAGAGTCGGTGCTTTCCACCTGAAAAGTACGTGTGAAGTCAGAATATCTGATAGATTGGAGGAAGCTGTTGAGAAGCTGATTTGTCTTGTCAACGTGTCTAATCAACAGCATAATCTGAACAACTGCAAAAAGTAAAACTGCTATAGTTGTGAAAGTCAGCTGTGTCTTATTGACCAGATAAACAAATACGAATATAG
>DATERL010000201.1:0-4467 GCA_035271585.1 Prolixibacteraceae bacterium | reverse complement strand
TTGAGTGCTTCCTTTAGAATATCTTTGGTCTTCATATCGAGATGGTTAGTGGGCTCATCCAATATGAGCAGGTTTACGGGTTCGAGCAGCAGTTTGATCATGGAAAGTCGTGTTCGTTCACCTCCCGAAAGCACTTTTACCTTTTTGGCCGAGTTGTCGCCCCCAAACATGAATGCCCCAAGTATGTCTTTTATTCTGGTGCGTATATCGCCTTCGGCCACATCGTCGATGGTTTGGAATACCGATAACTCTTCATTCAATAGCGAAGCTTGGTTTTGTGCAAAGTAACCAATCATCACATTGTGACCCAGTTGCAGGGTGCCTTCAAAATCAATCTCGCCCATGATGGCTTTCACTAGGGTTGATTTGCCTTCGCCGTTGCGTCCTACAAATGCTACTTTTTCGCCCCTGTCAATGGTGAGCGAAGCATTTTCAAATACCAGTAGGTCGCCGTATCTTTTTGATACCTCATTCAGTATTACTGGATAATTGCCTGAGCGTGGTGATGGCGGAAAACGCAATTTAAGTGCCGATGAATCTTCTTCGTCAATGGCTACAGGTTCAAGCTTTTCGAGCATGCGCACTCGCGATTGCACCTGATTGGTTTTCGAGTAGGTTCCTTTGAAACGATCAATGAAATCCTGATTATCGGCAATCATTTTTTGCTGCTCTTTATAAGCTTTTAGCTGATTTGCTCGGCGCTCTGATCTTAAAAGTTGGTATTGCGTGAAATTTACTTTGTAATCGTAAATGCGCCCCATGGTTATTTCAATGGTACGGTTGGTTACGTTATCGACAAAAGCCCTGTCGTGCGAAATAAGAATAACTGCCTTCGACGAGTTGATTAAAAAATCTTCTAACCATTGTACCGATTCAATATCGAGGTGGTTGGTGGGCTCGTCGAGCAGAATGAGGTCGGGTTTTTTAAGTAGAATTTTGGCTAATTCGATGCGCATACGCCACCCACCACTAAATTCGTCGGTGGGGCGGGTAAAATCGGCACGTTCAAAGCCCAATCCCAGTAATATTTTTTCAACTTCGGCATCGAAATTAATCTCTTCAATGGAGTAATATTTTTCGCTTAAAGTCGAAACTTCTTCAATGAGTTGATAGTAGCTGTCCGATTCGTAATCGGTGCGGGTGGTGAGTTCATTGTTAAGCGATTCAATTTTTTTGCCCATTTCGAATATGTGCGCAAAGGCCTGCGATGCTTCTTCAAAAACAGTGCGCTTGTCTTCGGTCATTAAGTGTTGAGGCAGGTACGCAATTACTGCATCGGCAGGTGCCGAAATACGACCTTTGTTTGGCTGTTTTTGCCCTGCTATAATTTTTAATAGGGTTGATTTGCCAGCGCCGTTTTTACCCATCAGTGCAATGCGGTCTTTTTCGTTTATTACAAACGAAATGTCATCGAATAAATTAGTACCCCCAAATTGAACTGTTAAACCATCTGCCGAAATCATCAATGTAGTTTTTAATGCGGCGCAAAAATACTCCGATTATTGGATTTCTAAAATGTTCCTACCAAACTATATTCTCTCGAATTACACAATACCTGACTATAAAAGAAAAAGTCGGGTTTATTGGTGGCAATTTTTCGGTCGAGTTGAAGAATGGGCGAACCTATGGGGATTTGAAAAAACTGCTGCATGTTTTCGTCGGCTAGTGTCGCTTGTATTTTTTGTTCGCCGCCGCTTACTTCAATCTGGTAGTTTTCGCGCAGCATGTTGAATAAGGATTGATTCTCGAAATTTCGTTGCGAAAAACGTGGTAGGTTAATGTTGGGAATCATGGTGGTATCAAAAAAAACGGGTTTGTTGTTAATAAGGCGCAAACGTTCAAAAAAGATGCAGCCCAACTCTTTTTCCAAATCCGATATTTCGAACGAGAAAGCTTTGTCCCATGGCCGTATTTCGGGTTTTGTAACAATTCGAGTTATCAGCTTTTCGTTACCCACTGCCGATGTTGTACCCAAAAGTGATAAAATACCAATGCCTTTAGGAGCGCCTTTAACAATGCTGCCCTTTCCTTGTTGCCGTATAATAAAACCTTCGGCAGTAAGTCGGTCAAGTGCTTTACGAATGGTTGGGCGGGTAACACCATGTAGGTTACAAAGATCGTTTTCCGATGGCAAAAGGTCGCCCTCTTTATATATTCCTTCCGAAATGTGCTTTCGCAACTGTTCGTAAATTCTTTTATGTAGTGGTAAATTATTCAAAATCTTTTCAATATCAAGGTTGAAAGTCCAAAAGTAGAAAAAGTATTCCATTTTTGAACCAAAAAGTAATCATAAATACAATAACATGTAAATACAAGTGTGTTTTTAATTTTTATTTTTCAATCCCTTTATTACGCTTCGGCTCATCGAGCTATTTCGCCTTTATTTGATATAATACTGTCATAAAATGAAAATTAATAATTGTTTTTTTTATTGTGGTTTGTGTTATTTTTATTTTTGATTTAAAATTCATTTTAGTTTAACTTGTATATACAAGTTGATTTTATTAAATTTGCTCCAAAAATATAATCATTAATGGCTACAGTTATTATTATGCCCAAGCAAGGGCAATCGGTCGAGAGTTGTATTATCACCGAAATAAAAAATATTGGCGATAAAGTAAAGGCAGGCGATATTTTGTTTGCC
The DNA here is from genome assembly GCA_035271585.1 of Prolixibacteraceae bacterium. GTDB lineage: Bacteria > Bacteroidota > Bacteroidia > Bacteroidales > Prolixibacteraceae > Roseimarinus. The sequence goes on along the minus strand of DATERL010000201.1, from coordinate 1,823 downwards.
TACGAAACCGATAAAGCTTCATTCGAAGAAGAGTCACCTGTTGAGGGAATTGTTTTGGATATTTATTATTCCGAGGGCGATGAAATTCCAGTGCTCACCAACGTGATGGTGATTGGCACCGAGGGTGAAAATGTGGATGAGTTCCGCCAGGGGAGCGATTCGGAAGAGTCTGCTTTTGAGGTTAAGGCTGAGGTTAAGAAAAGCAATGATGAATTATCGAAAAATGAGGTGCCGCTTAAAATTGGCACTAATGTAAAAGCCTCCCACTTGGGGGAGGTTGGAGGGGGCTTTATATCTCCACGGGCGAAAAATTTGGCAAGCAAACAAGGCATTGATGCTGCTGTATTGGCAGGTTCTGGTCCTGGTGGTCGTGTAATTGAACGCGATGTGTTAGCTGCTGCCGAAACTGCTCAAAAATTGACTCCCTTGGCAAAGAAAATTATGAACGAAGATTCTAGTTTGCAGGCCGTTGCTCCTAGCGGATTGGCACAAAGCGTTAAAGGTGCCGACTTGGTGAGCAAAAACCCTGTTTGTGGTGCCGACTTCGAAATGAAACCCATTTCGAACATGCGCAAACTTATTGCTAAAGCCATGCACACTTCTTTACAAAACTCGGCTCAACTTACCCACCATTTAGGTGCTGATGCCCGCCGCATAAACGAACTTCGCAAAAAAGTGAAAGCAGCAGTTGCCGATGGTTATCCCATTAATATAACCCTGAACGATATGATTTGCTTTGCCACCATCAAGGCACTCAAAAAATTTCCGCAGGTGAACGCGCAATTTACGGGTGACAGTATGAAGTTGTTTAATAAAGTACATTTTGGTTTGGCTGTTGATACTGAACGTGGTTTGATGGTTCCGGTAGTGAAAAATGCCGACGATCTTACCATTCAGGGTTTGAGCAATCAGTTCAAAGAGGTAGCTGCCGCATGTCGCAAAGGGAATATCGATCCCGATTTGCTTTCACCCGAAGCCGCCTCGTTTACGGTTTCTAACTTGGGTAGTTATGGTGTCGAAATATTTACTCCGGTAATCAATTTGCCACAGGTGGCTATTTTGGGCGTAAATACCATGGTGTTACGTCCCAAAGATTTGGGCGATGGCGTGTTTGGTTTCGTTCCCTACTTGGGACTTAGCTTAACTTACGATCACCGTGCCATCGATGGCGGCGAAGCTACACGCTTTGTGAAACAAGTAGCTATTGAAATTGAAAATTTGGAAGACCCCCTACCCCCTAAAGGGGGTTCTTAGAAACCCCTAAATCCCCTAAAGGGAACTACATGATTTGAAGTTTTGAGCATTAAAAAAATAGAAAAAAGAACACTTTAAATGAATGATAATAACAATAACGCAGACTCCGAAAAGTCCACTTCAGGGGATTTAGGGGTTAACAATAACGCAGACTCTGAAAAGTCCCCTTCAGGTGTTAATATGTTTTATGGTGCTTCACAGATTCTTTTTGATTTTGCAAAACAACTTAGGTGCAAACCCACAGAGGCTGAAGATTTTCTTTGGGTACACCTTTCAAATAAGAAAATTCAGAATGTTAGGTTCAAACTTCAACATCCAATTTTGTATTTCATAGCCGACTTCTATTGTCATAAGGCAAAGCTGATTATTGAGGTTGATGGAGGTTATCATCAACTTCCAGCTCAACATGAATATGATTGCAATCGAGATTTTGAGTTAGAAGAACTAGGTTTAAAAGTACTACGTTTTACCAATGAACAGGTTTTGTTAGACATTGAGAATACTCTTCGCAAAATAGAAGACGAAGTAAAACAAAGAACCACCCTTAAATTTCTTAAAGGGAATTATGG
>DATERL010000200.1:0-3990 GCA_035271585.1 Prolixibacteraceae bacterium | reverse complement strand
ATTGTATTGCTTATTATTCGTTTTTTTTTCAAGTTGAAATATTAAAAAAGAAAGTAACCTTAAAAGATAATACTTAGATGAAAGCTTATGTTTTTCCCGGACAGGGAGCGCAATATCCAGGAATGGGCAAAGATTTGTACGATAACTCAGATGTTGCCCGTGAATTGTTCGACAAGGCCAATCAAATTCTTGGTTTCGAAATTACCAAAATCATGTTCGAAGGAACTATCGACGAGTTAAAACAAACCAAAGTTACTCAGCCGGCCATTTTCCTACATTCGGTTATTTTATCGAAAGTGTTGGGTGAACAGTTCCAGCCCGAAATGACTGCCGGTCACTCCTTGGGTGAGTTTTCGGCCTTGGTCGCCGCAGGTGCGCTTTCGTTCGAAGACGGCTTAAAGTTGGTGTCAAAACGTGCTTTGGCCATGCAAAAAGCTTGCGAGGCTCAAGCATCAACCATGGCTGCTATTGTTGGCCTCGACGATGAAGTTGTTGAGCAGGTTTGTTCCGAAACCGATGGGATAGTGGTGGCGGCCAATTATAATTGTACAGGCCAGTTGGTGATTTCAGGTTCTGTTGAGGCAGTAAATGCTGCTTGCGAAACCTTAAAAGCAAAAGGCGCTAAACGTACATTAATATTACCCGTTGGAGGTGCTTTTCATTCTCCATTAATGGAGCCGGCTCGCGAGGAATTGGCAGCTGCAATTGAAGCTACTCTTATAAACCGCCCGTCATGTCCGGTTTATCAAAATGTAGATGCCAAACCCCAAACCGATCCAATCCAAATTAAGAAAAACCTGATTGCCCAGTTAACTGGTCCTGTTCGTTGGACACAATCGGTTAAGAATATGCTTGCCGATGGAGCCACTTCGTTTACTGAACTTGGCCCCGGTAAAGTGTTGCAAGGTTTAGTCAGCAAAATTAGCATTGGGGTTGAAACCTTTGGTTACGACAAATTACCCGAGCAATATGCTGTTGAAATATAAAATGAAAGAACCTGGAGCAATTCAGGTTTTTTTATTTCCCAACTACAAAGCGTTTCGAAATTTGATTTCTTCCACTTTTCATGTTTATCAAATAAACGCCATTTGGTAAATGGTTTAATGGGATAAGCTGTTCGTGTTTACCTTTGGCAAGTTTGCCGGTTTTTGTTGTGTATATTTTTTTGCCGTCGATGGTGAAAATTTCAAATCGCACTTTCATTGTCATATCAATTTCAAATAATACGGTAATCAGGCTGTCGTTCAGATTTACATAAATCGATTGAATTGAAAACTTATTTTTGGGAAGATGGTCAATGCTTGTTTGTTCGTCAAAATCGGGGCTACCCGCAGTGATCCAGGCAGTGTAGAGCAAATTGGCCAGTGCAAGCGAAGCACTGCTAAAAAGGTAGTCTGTAGTGCTTTTCGTAGCTTCCCATAACGCTTTTGTGTATTCAGCCGACGAGGAGCTGGCATTAATTGATTTGGCATAGTTATCGGCCAGTAAAATGGTGTCGAGGTAGGAATAATTCGAATAAATATAATTGAAAACATATTCAGGCAAATCTTCAATAAATTCAATTTCACCACTTTCAATGTTTATTTGCGAAATATAGCGGTTAATCATTTTTGATTCGTACCTCGAATGGATGCCCTTATTGTCTGAATATTGACCGTCGTAATTATAGGTCAGGTGCAGTGGCATGTGTCCATCGGCCACGTAATGGCTAAGGTCGGCAGCAAACAACATGGCTTTATCGAAATGCTGCTCTTTGAGTGTACTTACCAACGAGTCGAAAGTTGTAAATGTAGCCCAAGGCAGTGTTCCTTGTTTTTTTACAAACGGTTCGCCGTGCAGCGCAACCAATGTGTCGTAATTCATCGAAATTGCACCCTCAGTAATAAATTCGGCGTAGTTGTCAATGTCGATGTAGTGTTTTATTCCTTCGGATTTATCCCGCGATTTGCGTTGGTCGGCATCGCCCGAGTGATTCGTTATTACTTCGGACCAGCTATGAAATTGTTCCATGAGCGGATCAAACGATTTTTCAGCTCCCTTGCTGATGGCTTTGTGACCTGTTAGACCCCAGCTACTTAAAAAAAACAATCCAACAAGGGCAATTAAAATGTGTTTGAAATTCTTTATCAAAACAAAAGTGTATTTGGGTTAAAATGTATTTTGAGACAAATGCTTAAATAAAGCATATTTTTTTGAATTGAATAATGATTTATGCGATACTTTGAAAACCAGTATCGTGATTTTTTATGGCTAATATTTATTTTTTATCAATTAATATTATCTTTGAAAAAGTGTTACCATTTTTTAAAATCATATCACGATGGCTGTTTCACGTTTTGGTATCTCTATAGATCAGGAATTGCTCGATGCCTTGGATGAGTATGTCAAGAATAATAACTTTTCAAACCGTTCGCAGGCCATTCGACACCTTGTAAATAAAAACATTGTTGAGCATAAGTGGCAGTGTAATAATAAGGTAGCAGGTTCAGTTACCCTTATTTACGATCCGCATAAACGAGATTTACTGAGTGCTATTTCAGTTGTGTACGATCGGTTTTTTGACGAAATTCTCTCGGTTCAGCGCTTTATGCTTAACCCCGATTTGTGTCTCGAAATTGTTGCCGTAAAAGGGATTGCGGTCAGGTTGACCGAATTGTCGGATCAGTTGATTGCCATAAAGGGAATGCAACACGGAAAACTAACCATGACACGGGCCGATTAATTTTTGTAGTGAATAATGGTGAAAGGAGAGCGTAAGCTCTGGATGGTTTTAGTAATTTATTATTTGTAATTGGCTATTTATTATTGGGGTTAAGGCTTGATTGTTTGTGTATTACATTATTATTTAATGTAACAATAAATAGCTCTAAATATTTATAAAGACATAAAAGTGACAAATAAAATTATTTTGAATGAATGCAAATATGCTATTATCTGATAAGATAAATACCTTAAAAAAATGGTTCGAAAACCGAAAGGGTTCAATTGTGGCCTTTTCGGGTGGAATTGATTCGGCTTTGGTGCTTTACCTAGCGCGTCAATTTCAAGGCAAAGAAAGGGCGATTGGGGTAATCTCTAACTCCGAAAGTCTGAAAAGTAGAGATTTTGAAGAAGCAAAGGCTTTTTGTGCTCAATTCGATATTCAGCTTGAGGTGATTAAAACCAAGGAGTTGGAAGATGAACGTTATAGCAGCAACCCCATTGACCGTTGTTTTTATTGCAAAGAACACCTTTTCAACGATCTTTCGGCCATGAAAGATAAGTATCTCGGTTTCGATGTGTTGAGTGGAACAAATTTCGACGACTTAGGCGATTACCGTCCGGGCATCAATGCAGCACAAAAATACGAAGTGCTTTCGCCAATGGTCGAGTGCAAAGTAACTAAATCGGAATTGCGACAAATTGCCCTTCATTATAATTTACCCAACTGGAATAAACCATCGAGCCCCTGCTTGAGTTCGAGAATTCCTTATAGTCAATCGGTTACAGATAAGAAGCTACGGCAAATTGAGGCCGCCGAAAACTTACTGAACGAGTATGGATTTATTGATGTACGGGTGCGCCACTATGGCGATTTGGCCAAAATTGAAGTGCGAAACAACGAATTGGCGAAGCTAAATTCAATAAAAGACGAAATTATAAGCAAAATTATCGCCCTTGGTTTTGCCCGTTGCGAAATCGACAACGAAGGTCTGGTATCGGGTAAACTGAACCGAGTAATTAAAAATAGCTAAGAATATTCAACAGATCGTTAGATTACTAGATATTCGGATTAAAACAAAACAAAATATGCTGATTGCGAACGATATAGTGATTTTTACACGTAAGTTGTAATACTTTGGTTATCAAGTGAGAATAAAAATTCATTAACTATTTAACAATACAACATGAGAATATTATATTACGATTGCTTTGCCGGAATAAGCGGCGATATGAACCTTGGAGCTTTGATCGACCTTGGTGTTGATGCTGAATACCTCAAGCAAGAAC
>DATERL010000199.1:0-14461 GCA_035271585.1 Prolixibacteraceae bacterium | reverse complement strand
CCGCCATATTCTTTTTGGCAATTACCACGGCTGTTTGAAAATCGGCATAGGCATCCGAAAAATCAATCAACTCAGCCCTTTCTTTACTAATTGAAATCCCATCGGCAATTAAATCGACCTTTCCCGATTGCAAGGCGGCTATCAGCGATGAAAATTCAAGAGTGAGTATTTTAAGTTCATATTGATTTCTTTCGGCAAAACGTTGTATCATTTCAATGTCGAAACCTACGTATTCACCATTCATATAAGCCACATAAGGTAAATCGGCAATAGCAATACCGGCAATTAATTTTTTCCCCGTTTTGGGGTTTTCAAACTTGGGCATTACCGCCAGTTCTGGATCGTCGACAAACCAACGCTGGGACATTTCGTCGAAGGTTTTATCGTTACGAATATCGGCCAAAAATTGGTTGAACTCTTGTTTCAATTTCGGATTTTTTTTATTGAACCCTATTCCCAATGGTGTATTAAAAATATCGTTGTTGAAAATTACCAGTTCAGGGTTGTGTTTTATCATCACTTGAGCCGAGATATTGTCGAGCATAATGGCATCGAGCTTCTCCATTTTAAGTGCGAGAATAAGATCCGAAGGAAAATCGTATAAAAAGCGCTGTGCTTTTGGATAGTTTTCTTGTAAAAAAGCATCGTGCACTGTACCAGAGTTTATTCCTATGCGCTTGTCGCCAATATCATCAATGGTGGTAAATATCGCTTGTTCAGTTTGTGCAATATTTTCTTTTAGGGCGAGAATGGTGGCTCCCGATTCGAAATTCACATCAGAAAAATCGACCATCTCTTTGCGCTCCTCGGTAATTGTTAACGACGAATGGATAAGGTCGATTTTACCCGATGACAATGCGGCAATGAGGCTCCCGAAAGGCATATCGGACAACACTAATTCTTTGCCCAAATAAGCTGCGAAGTGTTGGGCCAATTCTACATCAAACCCCACCAGTTTACCATCTTTCATCCCGATAAAAGGGAAGCCCAAGTCGCTCGAAATCCCTACTATTAATTTTCCATTGCCTGATTTAACCTCGATTTTGCCTTGTTCGTGTAAATTTTGATCAATCCAACGCGTGTATATATCGTTGTAAACCCCATTTGATTGAATTTCCTTTAAAAAAGCATTGTATTGCTCTTTAAGTTGTTGGTTTTTTTTGTTAAATGCCGCGCCAATGGGTGCTTTGAATACATTTTTCTTTAAAATCCCGAAATTGGATTCGTCATTTAGCATTTCACCAATACTGGGATCTTCAAGAAACGCCACATCGACCTTTTTTGAATTCAAGGCCATAAACATGTCTGACAAGGTTTGGAACGGGAAAATTTTAGCCTTCGGGTAATTATTCATGGCATATTCTTCGTGGCTGGATCCCAGCAACACACCAATTTTTTTTGTTCCGATATTTTCGGGGGTAAGTTTTTGCTCCGATATTTTTGTTTCGTCTATTACTTTTTTGGAGAATTGTACGATGGCTGCGATACCACTTTCATAATAACTTTCGGAAAAAAGCACCTTTTTAGCACGCTCCTCGGTAATTGATATGCCAGCACCTATCATATCGACTTTACCCGAAATAAGCGCCGGTAACAAAGCACTAAATTCCATATCGATAACTTCGAGTTTTTTGCCCAATGTTTGTGCAATATAAGCTGCAAATTCAATATCGAAACCCACAATTTGTTGTTGGGCATTATAAAATGCCATGGGTTCGGTAACCGCTGCTGTTCCAAATCTTAAAACACCATTTTCGCCCGTGAATTGAAAGGTAGGCATGGATTTTGGTGCGCCGCTTTCGGGAAACCAGCGTTGCATCATCTCGTTATAAGTACCTTCGGATTTGAGTTGTGCCAATGTTTGGTCGACTGCCGTTTTCAGTTCGGCTTGGCTGAGCTGCACGGCAAATCCGTAATAGTCATCAATTAAAAGTTCATCGAGTACGGTAAGACCTTCGATTTTTGAGGCAATGTTTTTAAGTACCGGTTTATCGTAAGCTGCTGCTTCGGCCTTTCCTTCCCTAACTGCTAAAGCACAATCGGCCACGGTGTTGTAATACACAACTTTTGCATCCGGAAAGCGATCTAACACAAACTTATCGGCCACTGTACCAGTTGGTACGGCAATGATATGGCCACCTTCGAGCTGTTTAAGACTTGTTATTTGAGTGCCGCTTTTTGAGCAACCCGAAATAATAATACAGAGGAATAAAAACGATAACTGTAGGTATTGTTTCATAAAATTTGATTTTATGTGGCTCAATCGCACAAAACAAATATATCTTATTTAACTTTGCCTTTAAAAAAATGGCAACTTTTCTTTTCGATAAAATTATTTTTGGTCCTGTAACAAGTCGTAGGCTGGGTGTTTCGCTGGGTATCAACCTTTTACCACAAAACAGTAAGTTGTGCTCCTTTGATTGTATTTATTGTGAGTGTGGCCGTAATCCCGATTCTCGAAAAACCAAAGCAGTGTTACCTCACAGGGATTTGGTGCGGGTTGAATTGCAGAAAAAGTTGAAGCAGATGGTTACAGATGGCAAATTACCCGATGTGATTACTTTTGCCGGTAATGGCGAACCCACCATGCACCCCGATTTTGGCGGAATTATCGACGATACCATTCAGCTCCGCAATGAGCTTACGCCGCTTGCACGTATAGCCGTTCTATCGAATTCATCGATGCTTTTTAAACAAAGTGTTGTTGAGGCGCTTAAAAAGGTCGATGACAATATTTTGAAACTCGATTCGGCTTTTCCCAAAACCATCGAAATTATGGATTGCCCCGTTGTTCCGTTTAATATTGACAAGTTGGTTGAACAATTGTGTGCTTTTAAAGGCAAACTGGTTATTCAAACTTTGTTTTTAAGCGGATCGTACAAAGGCGAAAATTTTGATAATACAACAAACGAAGAAGTTGAAGCATGGATTTCTTTATTGAAAAAAATTCAACCCGAGCGTTTAATGATTTATACCATAGCCCGCGATACACCTGTTGAAACCTTAAATCGAATTCCAATCGAAACCCTCGAAAATATTGCCAATAAAGTCAGGTCTCAACTTGAAATTCAGGTTGAAGTTTCGGGATAAACCTAAAGCTTTACCTTGGTACGTTTTCCTTTGTAATTGATTTCATGATACTCACTTGCTTCTTTTAAACCGGTGGCGTTGGCTTCGGAAACTACGGCTATCCTGAATAATTTCTCAATCGATTTTTCGTGAAGCTTGCCTTCGGGACTACCAATGGTTAAAGTGCGGCTCTTTTCGGAATACGAAAGTGATATTTTGGTGAAGTTATCCTTCAAATAACCCATGCCGTTGTTCTCGTCTTCGTACAAGGTAAATTCAGCATTGGCTCCGGTATAAATACGTATCTCAATTGGTAAAAGGGTTGTGTCGTTCGGAACGGCTGTAATCACCGGTATAATTGAACCTTCTTTTACATAAACCGGAATATTATCGATGCTAAGTTGGGCATCGATGGTTTTTCCATCTTCAATTTTTTTGCCGGTATAAAAATTATACCACTTGGTATTTTCGGGAAACACTATTTTTTTGGTTTTAGCTCCTTGCGAGGTAACCGGGCAAACCATTAATGAGTTACCAAAAAGGAATTGCTGGTCGATGTCTAAAACTGTTTTGTCGTTTTGAAAATCGAATAGCATTGACTTGAGCAGGGCTTCTTTATAGTTCACCGCACTCCAGGCCGATGAATAAATATAGGGTAACAATTGGTAGCGCAGCTGTATACTATTGGCTATGGCTTTAAAATAAGGACTATCGGCATTTCCAACCGTCCAAATATCGGCATTTATTCCACCCTGAAATACTGGTGTAAAAGCAGCAAATTGGTACCAACGCGTCAATAATTCGTTGCGAGAATCGTCGGTGGTATTGCCAGAGAGGCCGCCAATAGGTGTACTCCAGTGGAGTTGACCAGTAAACGACGAAGTGATACCAGCGCCCACCTGCGCCTTTAAGGCCTTCCAACTGCTTTCGATATCCCCAGCTACAGTATAAACGCCATAGCGTTGAATGCCAGGTATATTAACATGGGTTGGGATTACAGTATGGTTTTCGATTTGATTATTCAAAAGAAAATCGAATTGGCTTTTAAGTTGCGAAAATGCAGCAATATTCTTATTATAATTGTCGGTATTATTTTGATATATCGCCTTTTCTTCGTTTAACAATTCACTCGATGCAGTTTGGCTTTCGACATTAATACCAAGCAACTTATATTTTTCGATGGCATTGTTCAGCCCTTGTTCCGACTGATAAGCATCGGGATGAAGGTGAAAACCATAAGCCCACTGGGGGAGCATTATTGCATTTCCAAAAATGGTTCTAATTTCGGAAAGTAAGGAGGTCCAATTGTTTTCATAAATAAAAAAGTAACTGATTTCGTCGGCAATTTCCGATTTTATATTCATGCCCGACGGTTGATCATTAAAAGAGGTTTCGGAAAAATTTTCCCATATAAAAGCAAAGCCTTTTTCAGAAAAAATAACTGGCATTGCTGTAGATTTACTGTCTTGAACCTGGTTAAATTTTTGTTCCCGTAAATTATAGCGGGGGGTAATTCCATCATGACCAAATCCGTATATATGCTCTTTTCGGTTTAAAAAGAATTTTTGGTCAACATTATAGGCACCTTCAACCTTTTCGGAGGGTGTAAATGATCTGTCCGACTCGATCATCATTTTACGACCTTCGCGGTTAAATAAACTTACCAAGCCATTTTCTTGCACACTGATCACCAACTTTGAAGTAACAATTTCGATATTGTTTTGTACATGATTTGCAGTGAATTTCACTTTGGATGTACCCCGTTCTCCAAAATAAGCTGGCCGATCGGCAATAGTATCACTCATCGATGAGATAATCCTCACAGTATTTGTTGACCACAGCTCTACCACCAATATGTTGGATTTAATGCCATGAGCGTCGAGCTGGATGATCACATTATTACCTTCGACACGATAGGCCGAGCGGGCAAAAAGAGATGCCGAGGTGAGGATAAAAAGAATGGTAAATAGAAGTGTTCTCATGGTTGTTGTGGTTTTTGTTTTTGCTCAAATATCTGAATTCGGCTATTTACCGCTAAAATAAAAAAGCCTGCTAAATCATAAGGAATAGCAGGCTTAAAATTATAAAAATTTATCTTATTCTTCAATTAAAATCATAAATTCCCACGGATCGACCTCAATGTTGTCCGTTGATGAGATTTTTAACGTTTTATTGGTCATCACATCGGAATATTTTCCTTTCACTTTTTTATCGTTAAATGTATTTTTAACAACAGAATCGGAAAGGTTGAAAATGGCCAATACTTTATTTTCTTCGGTTTGACGAACAAAAACAAGCAGGTTGTTTTCCTCTTTCATATCAACAAATTTGATTTTAGCGCCGGCACAACCATTCCAGAGCGCATTGTTATTTGCCTTGGCTTCAATTAGTTTTGAGTAAAATAATTGCATGTCGAGTTTACTCCAATCAATTTCGTCTTTTTCAAAAAATTCAAGCCTTTTATTCAAGCTTGCTTCTTGGCCGCTATAAATCAGCGGTATTCCCGGTATCACAAAAGTTAATGCGGCCATGGTTTTAACGGCATCACCCATGCGTTCGTATTCAGTACCGTTCCAACTGTTTTCATCGTGGTTACTGGTAAAGTTCATTGCATAACTTCCAATGGGATAAGTTGTTTGAGTATCGGCAAACCATTGTTTCAAATCGGCAACACCCGCTTTTCCCTGCGCTATTTTGTTCATTAAATGATGAAAACTCCATCCATAGTTAATGTTGAAGGCGTTTTCGAGCAGCGCGGGTTCGTCTTCATCTTCGGCCAGCATTATAATTGGCTTTATGTTATCGAGCCGTGCGCGGGCTTCTTCCCAAAACCCAACAGGTACCATTCCGGCCACATCGCACCTGTAGCCATCAATATCTGCCTCGCTTACCCAATATTCCATTGCATCAATCATGGCTTCCCTCATTTTAGGTACGGTATAATTCAGGTCGGCTACGTCGCTCCAGTCTTCAACCGGTGAAACAATATTTCCAATTTCATCTTGTGTGTACCATTCGGAGTGAGTAGTAATCCAAGGACCATCCCAGCCGGTGTGATTAGCTACCCAATCGAGAATTACTTTAAATCCCATTGAATGAGCTTCCTCAACTAATTTTTTAAAATCGTTGAAGTTGCCAAATTCGGGGTTAACCGCTTTGTAATCGCTAATGGCATAATAGGAGCCCAGCGTGCCTTTCCGATTAATTTTAGCAATGGGGTAAATGGGCATAATCCATAATATTTTCACCCCCATTTGTTGTAGTCGAGGCAAGTGTTCACTAAAAGCTTCAAAGGTTCCTTCGGGCGTATATTGGCGCACATTCACCTCATAAATGCATGCATTGGCACTCCACTCGGGAAAATGAGCTTTCGAAACAAGCAACGATGAGTTGTCGGAAATGCATTCCTTTTGTTCCTTTTTTTGGGTCGAATTACAGCCTAAAAAGAGGACGACAATAATCAGGTATAAATAATTTTTCATCATAGTATTTGTTTTAATTCAGTTTTGGAAGCGCAATATGCTTTTGTTACAATTTTTTTAATCCTTTTGCCTGTGCTTTATCTGTTATTTCAATAATGCTAATGGCAAAACCACCGCCTGGTGCGCATTTTTGTTTCAGTTTCGATTTATTATTCACCAACACCTTTCTGATTTGATAGGCCTGCGGGTTATTGCGGTAATGGGCATCGGGCGCATCGGCATAAATGGTTGCAATGTACTGCTTTCCAGCATCGAGAAAGTCAAATTTCAGGTTCGAAATATAGCCATTTTCATCAACAGTAGTGCCAACAAACCAATTGTTGGTCCCTTTTGCTTTACGGGCAATGGTAATAAATTCACCCGGTTCGGCAGCCAAAGCGCGAGAATCGTCCCAATCAATGGCCACATCTTTTATAAACTGAAAAGCATCCATAAAACGCTTGTAGTTTTCGGGCAAGTCGGCGGCCATTTGCAAGGGGCTGTACATCGTAACGTAAAGCGCTAATTGCCTGGCAATTGTTGAGTTCAGCCACGAATCATTATCGGGGTTCAACTTCGAAATATCCATTTCGAAAATACCGGGCGTGTAATCCATTGGCCCTCCTATTAAACGGCTGAAAGGCAATATAGTAGTGTGGAAGGGTTTGCTTCCGCCAAAGGCTTCGTACTCGGTGCCGCGTGCCGACTCGTTACCTATCAAATTGGGGTAAGTACGACACAGCCCCGTTGGCCTAACGGCTTCGTGTGCATTGACCATTATTTTATATTCGGCTGCTTTTTCGAGTGCATATTGGTAATGGTTGACCATCCATTGCCCGTAGTGATGCTCGCCACGTGGGATAATGTCGCCCACATAACCACTTTTTACCGAGTTATAACCGTTTTCGACCATAAAGCGGTAGGCCATATCCATGTGCCGTTCGTAATTACGAACCGAACCCGAAGTTTCGTGGTGCATCATCAGTTGAATTCCTTTCGAGTGAGCATAATTGTTTAGCATTTTCACATCAAAATCGGGATAAGGCGTAACAAAATCGAACACGTAATCTTTCGACTTGCCAAACCAGTCTTCCCAGCCAATGTTCCAGCCTTCAATTAACAATTGGTCAAAACCATTTTCACTGGCAAAATCAATATACTCTTTAACTTTTTGGTTGTTGGCCGCGTGTTTTTCGTTGGATTTTGCTTTTGAATAGTCGAATTCGCCAAGTTTTATCGAAGGCGCATCGGTATAGGCCCAAGCGCTTTTTCCGGTAATCATTTCCCACCAAACGCCCATGTATTTAACTGGTTTAATCCACGATGTATCTTCAATTTTACAAGGTTCGTTCAGATTTAGAGTGAGGGTTGATTGTAGGATATCGGTTGCTTTGTCGCTCACGATAACAGTGCGCCAGGGCGAAGTGCATGGTGCCAGCAAATAGCCTTTTTTCCCTTGCGAATCGGGGGTTAGTACCGATTCGAATACCATATTTTTGTCGTCGAGTTCAAGGTGCATGCAAGAATAATCGACCAGTGCCGCTTCGTGCAAATTGATGTAAAGCCCTTCATCGCTTTTCATCATCAACGAGGTTTGAACCGCGGTTTCCGAAATGGGAGTTTGCGAGGCATTACCAGTAATTGCCGATTTCATTAAACCGCGTATTTCGCTCAATTTCGACTTGGTATAATCGTATTCCTGGGTGTCATAATCACCTGCAATCCAAAATGCCTGATGGTTACCGGTTAGGGCAAACTGGGTGCGTTCTTCTTTTATCACCATGTAGTTGAGCTTGGCTTGTTCGGGAAATTCGTATCTAAAACCCAATCCGTCGTTGAAAAGTCGAAAGCGGATAACGATGTATCGCGACGCCTTTTCCTGGGTCAAAGTAACAGACAATTCGTTATAGTTGTTTCTAATTTGCTTGTACTCGCCCCATACGGGTTCCCATGTTTGATCAAAAGTGGCTGTTTCGGCTTTTGATAAAGTAAAGCCATCGGTTAAGCCCTGTTCGTCGTCATACAATTCAAGTCCCATTGAACTGGGTTGAATAACTGCTTTGTCTTTATAATCTAAACGATAAAAAGGTTTGCCTTCATTTAATTCGAACGAAAATTTAAAATGCCCGTTGGGTGATTTTATTTCGTGTGCAAACGAAGGTAAAATTAAAGCGAGTAGTAAAAATGCGATAATGCTATTTCTGATATTCATTATTTTAAAATCTTATTATTATTATTATTATTATTCTAACTCAAGAACAATTGCTGTTTTTGCTGTCAGCTCGAAAGGTTTTGACAAATCGAAGTTTTTGCCCGATATTACATCTTTACCTTTTGAAAATCCGACAGTTCCCTGTTTGAACTTCAGGGGATCGATGTTTTGATTAGCAGGGTTATTGTTCAATATTACCATCACGGTTTTTTCATCGTTCATTCTAAAATAAGTATAAACATTATTTTCGGGAATAAAATGTAGCAGTTTTCCGGTATGAATAACGGGATTCTGATTTCTCCAGTGAATGAGTTTCTTTAAATAATTAAACACTTCGTTTTCGGTTTTGGTACGGCCACTTTCAGTAAAAGCACTGCGGGTATGATTGGCCCAACCGCCCGGCATTTCGCGACGGATATCGCCATCGCCAACACCTTTATCGCCGCCCATTAGTATTTCGCTGCCATAGTAAAGTTGCGGCATACCACGTGTTGTTAGCAAAAAAGTGAAAGCCATTTTATATTTGGCCAAGTCGTTTCCTACCTGGGTACTAAAACGTTGTGTATCGTGGTTCTCGGCAAAAATAACCAAGTTCATTGGGTCGCCGTATTGGTAATCGAGTGCTAGGGTTTGCCATAATTGGCCAACTCCGCGATCCCATCCTTGATCATTTTCGTTAAATGCAACCGAAACGGCATCGTGCAACACAAAATCCATAACTGAGGGTAAGCCCGAGTCGTAGCCATTGTAATTTTGAGTACCACTTTGCCAATAAGACACTTCGGCTGGTGAGTGCATCCAACATTCTCCAACAATGTTGAGGTTTGGAAATTCGGCAAGAATAGCTTTTGTCCACTCGGCTGCTTTCGATGGTTCGTTGTATGGATAGGTATCAACCCTGATGCCGTCGAGACCCGAGAATTCAATCCACCAAATGGCAAACTGTTTCAGGTAGGTAAGCATGAAAGGGTTGTTTTGGTTAAGGTCGGGCATTTCGCTCACAAACCAACCATTAAAGTTGAGGTTGTGGTCGTACTCCGACACGTAGGGGTCGTTGGTTACCGGAATGCGATAGTTGGTTTGCGTGTAGTTTGTGCCACCGTTAATCCAATCGTCAAACGGAAGGTCGTTCATCCAAGTGTGGGCACTGCCACAGTGGTTGGGTATCATGTCCATAATTACCTTCATGCCACGTTGATGACAATTATCGATTAAGGTTTTGTATTCGTTATTAGAACCAAAACGCGGGTCGATACGGTAAAAATCGGTGGTGGCGTAGTGATGATACGATGCATGTGGTTGGTTGTCTTCCAAAAGTGGGGTTGTCCAAATGGCAGTTACGCCAAGTTCTTGTAAATAATCGAGGTTTTTTGCAATGCCGCTGATATCGCCGCCATATCGCCCATATTGGTAATCGCGGTTCAGCTTATCGCTTAAACCTTCTATATTGTCGTTCGATGGATCGCCATTGGCAAAACGATCGGGGAACAAGAGGTACATTACGTCGGAATTGTCGAAACCCAAGCGTTGAGCTGAACCGTCATTGCGTTGGTTTAAAACATAAGGATATTTCGAAACTACTTTTTTACCTTGTTTAAAAATAATATCGAAAGTGCCGGCTTGCACTCCTTTATCTAGTCGTAAGTCGATAAATAGATAATTGGGGCTTTGTGCCCTTGTAATGGCTGTTATACTTACACCTTCGTAATTAATTTCGGGCGTGAGTGTTGTGATGTTATCGCCATAAACCATTAATTGTAGCTTGTTGTTTTCGAAGCCTGTCCACCAGTTTGGCGGATCGATTCGGTTCACATTTGCAAAGGCTGTTGAAAGACTAAGCAGCAGAACCAAAGCGACGTATAAGAATTTCTTCATCATATTTTTTGTATTGAATGAGTTTCTAAAGCAATTTTTTTACCTGATACGAATAATTGGATTTTTTGATTGCTCAAATTACTGATTTCTATTGAATTATCACTTACATTTATTTTTAGGTGGCTCCCGCGAAAATTCACCATAAATGAATACGATTTCCAACCTTTTGGCAAAATAGGATTAAAGCTGAGTTGATTGTTGCTTACCCTCATGCCGCCCAAACCCAAAACAAACGCCATCCATGTGCCGCCCATACTGGTAATGTGCAGGCCGTCGCAAGTATCGTTGTTGTAGTTGTCGAGGTCAAGGCGCGCAGTACGCAGATACATTTCGTAAGCTTTCTCGTTCATGTTGAGCGATGCAGCTAAAATAGCATGTACGCAGGGCGAGAGCGATGATTCATGAACGGTAAACGGTTCATAAAAATCGAAATGCCGTTTGATGGTTTCTTTTTCGTATTGGTCTTCGAACCAAAAAAGGCTTTGCAGCACGTCGGCCTGTTTAATGTAAACCGAACGCAAAATACGATCCCACGACCAATGCTGGCTGATGGGGCGTTGACTACTATCGAGTTCTTTAGCTGGTATAAGTTCTTTATCTAAAAACCCATCTTGTTGTAAAAATATTTTCCGCTCGCTGTCGTAAGGAAAGTACATTTTTGCGATGATATGTTTCCAGCGTTCGGTTTCAACTTGCTCTTCGAAATGGGTTTTATCACACACTTTTTTATAAGTATCGGCGTGTTTTTCTTTTAAATAATGAATGGTTTCAAGGGTGTACCTCAATGTCCACACGGCCATGTTATTGGTGTGCCAGTTGTTGTTCACGTTATTTTCGTACTCGTTTGGACCGGTAACACCCAACATTACGTACTGTTGTTTTTGCGCTGACCAGTTTACCCTTTGGCTCCAAAAACGCGAAATGGCCAATAGTACTTCAAAGCCATAAGGAGCCAGGTAATTTTTATCGTCGGTATAGCGTATGTAGTTGTAAATTGCAAAAGCAATAGCACCGTTGCGGTGAATTTCTTCAAAAGTAATTTCCCATTCGTTGTGGCATTCTTCGCCATTAATGGTAACCATTGGGTACAAAGCTGCGCCATTTATAAAGCCCAGTTTTTGGCCGTTTTCGATGGCTTTTTCGAGGTGTTTGTAACGGTACATCAATAAATTACGGGAAACCTTTTGGGATGCTGTGGCCATGAAAAACGGGAAGCAGTAGGCTTCGGTGTCCCAGTATGTGGTTCCACCGTATTTTTCGCCAGTAAAACCTTTGGGGCCAATGTTAAGTCGCTCATCGTCGCCGGTATAGGTTTGGTTCAGTTGAAAAATATTAAAACGAATACCTTGCTGGGCAGCCACATCGCCTTCAATTTTGATGTCGCTATTTTCCCATTTTTCGTCCCAAGCCATAACGTGTTCTTCAAAAAGCCGGTCGAAACCAGTATCAAAAGCATCGTTAAGTATTTCTTTCGATTCGGTGAGTAAGCGGGTACGTGGGTAATATTCCGACGAGGCATTCACGCCATATTTAATAATGCTTATCGTTTGGTTTTGTGCAGCATTGATTTCAAAAGTTGACTCGATGTATTTTTCGCGAGTTTCGTTTTCGATAAAAACAGCGTGTTCTTTATCGTCAACCAACACGTTGTATTTCATGCCCGAACAAACCAAAAATTTTGTTTTGCGGGTATGCGCTGTTAAATAGCCTTCGTTTCCCGAGTTCTCGATGTTCTCGCCCACCCAAAATTTTTCATCGTAGTTTGAATCTTCGTTCATTACATCGAAATCGACATAAGGCGTAATTTGTATTTTTCCTGCAAAGTTGAGGGCTTCGATACTGTATTTAATAGCGCCTATTTCGGGTATTACCAAGCTCAGAAAGCGGGTTGATTGAATGCGAATTTTATTCCCATTTTTGAATGAAGCAATAAAATCGCGATTTAAACACCCTTGTTTCATATCGAGCTCCCGCCGGAACGATTCAATTTTCATGTTGGCCAAATCAACTATTTCACCATTAACCGTTACGTTCATCCCAATCCAGTTTGCGGCATTGAGCACTTTTGCAAAATACTCGGGGTAGCCGTTTTTCCACCATCCAACCCGAGTTTTATCGGGATAGTAAACACCAGCTATATAATTTCCCTGCAAGGTATCGCCCGAATATTTTTCTTCAAAATTACCTCGTCCACCCATTCGTCCATTTCCAAGGCTGAAAATGCTTTCGGTAATTCTATTATGTTCGGGGTGAAACCCCTCTTCTATAATTTTCCACTCATCGTGTTTCAGATAATTTCTCATCATATCCTTCTTTTCTCTAACTAAAATGTTTTTCGGCCGCCATTAAATCGACATTAAATCTTGAACCGAAAAATTCTTAAATCCTTTAATTACCAGGTTTGCTTTTCCCAGAATGCTTTCATCACCAATGCCAACGCACTTCATTCCTCCATTCAAAGCAGCCTCAACACCAGCTTCGGCATCTTCGAAAACCATACATTCGGAAGGTAACACGTTAAGCGCCAATGCACCTTTTAAAAACACCTCGGGGTTGGGCTTGGCTTTTTCAACACTGTTTCCGTCAATAATTGCATCGAAATATTCATTGAGTTGAAGCCTATTAATTATGGTTGGTGCGTTTTTGCTGGCCGATCCAATGACAGTTTTAATGTCCTTAGCGCGAATAAGCTTTAAAAATGTTAATACTCCCGGTAAAATTTCGTCGGGTCCCATTTTGCTTATGTATTCAACGTAACGTGTGTTTTTTGATTCTGCCAAACGCAGTTTCTCTGCTTTCGAAAATTGCTTGTTTCCAATTTCGAGCAAAATATCGAGCGATGCCATTCGGCTAACGCCCTTCAATTGTTCGTTATCCTTTTCAGAAAAATCGAATCCCAATTGATTAGCTAGCTCTTTCCAAGCAATAAAGTGATATTTGGCAGTATCTACAATTACCCCATCGAGGTCGAATATGCATGCTTTTATGTGCATTGAGTTGTGTATTTATAAAGTTGTTAAATGGCCTCGGGAGCGGCATTATCTTTTACAAATAATACTGTAATAGCGGCTATAGCCAGTGAAACACCTCCAAATACCAATGCGTAAATTGCTTCACCATTAAATGCATCTTTCACTAAAAAGCCTAAAATAGTTGCCGCCAAAATTTGAGGTATCACAATAAAGAAATTAAAAATACCCATGTAAACTCCCATTTTATGAGCAGGTAACGAACCGGTAAGAATAGCGTAAGGCATTGAAAGAATGGACGCCCAAGCAATACCTATCCCAATCATTGGAATCCAAAGGTGATTGATGTCGTTAAACAGATAAATTGAGCCCAAACCCATAGCGCCTAATAACAAGCAAATGGCATGGGTAATTTTACGGCTGGTGTATTTTGCCAAAACAGGCAGCAAGAAAGCTACCATTGCAGCTACTCCGCTATAAATACCAAACAGCACACCAACCCAGTCGGCTCCTTTATTGTACAAAGCCGATTGAGTATCGCTTGTATGTAATATATGGCTGGTAACTCCCGTGGTAGTGTATATCCACATGGCAAACAGCGCCATCCACGTAAAAAACTGAACTATAGCCAGTTGTTGCATGGTTTTTGGCATTCGCAACAAATCGGAAAATACCTCGACCAAGGCATTTTTTTCCTTGCCCCTGTTTTTGAGAAATATTGACAAATACATGAGTATTCCTGCAAAAAGTAGAATGAACCCAACAATGTATAGTTCTTTTTCGAGGTTGAGTACGTAAGTTACCAATGAGATAATACCACCAAGAAGGGACAGAATGCTTCCTACTTTCATAAAAAGAGGATTCGCTACTGGCTT
>DATERL010000198.1:0-3611 GCA_035271585.1 Prolixibacteraceae bacterium | reverse complement strand
GGTTTTATAGTTATCAATTATCCCCAGGGTTAATCCCGATGTACATCGGGACGGGCAATTCATCCTGTTTTGAACTGAAATTCTACCCTTTTTTAGTGCGACTGAATGGTTACAAAACTTCTATTAATTATTTTGAGTTCGATTGTTGTAAAAAAGTACTAAAACAAAGATAATTTTTTTCAGTTGTAATGCCGCATAATGTCCAATGCTTGCTGTTTGTAAAAACCACCAAATAAATAGTAATGATTCAATACGTGATAAAGCTGATATACTTTGTTTCGTTCCTGCCAATTGGCGGGTAAAGGATATGCTTCGTTGTAAGCGTCGTAAACCCTCGATGAAAAACCACCAAACAGGGTCATGATTGCCATTTCAAACTCACGATCGCAATAACTCACACAGGGGTCAATAAGTGCCGGTCCTACTTTACTATACATATAATTCCCCGACCATAAATCGCCATGAATAAGTGAAGGTGTTGGCTTATGAGCTAATAAAGCAGGCACTCTTTTTATAAACGTTGAAGTGGTGTTCATGTCTGTTTCACTCCAATCCCTAGTTTTACTAATTAATGAAATAAGATGAGTGATCCGGTTTTCGATATAAAACGAAAGCCATTCATTTTGAAAAGTATTATTTTGCAGTGTGGCACCGCAGTAGTTATTATGTTCGAAGCCGAATTGCGCGGCTTTCATTTGATGCAATTGTGCTAGACCATGGCCAAGTTTCTCATCGTCACAGCCGCTTTGGCCGGTTTGCAGGTAAGTGGTGAGTAGAAATCCGGGGGTGTGATTAATTTCTTTGGAGAGTATTGGCTTTGGAAAAAGTAGAAATTCGTTGTTCGACTTGTTGAGTTCATTCAGCGATTCGGCTTCACGGATAAAGAGGTCGGCAGGGCCCTTGTTGTTCCATTTTAAGAAAAATGCACCTTCGGACGTATCCAGCTTTAATGCCTGATTAATGCAACCACCGCTTAATACCGATGATTGATTTACGTATAAATGAATTCCTTTTTTTTCACTAAATTTTTCGGTAATGTGTTTTAATACTGAATCAATTGAAATGTTTTTTTGGAAAATACTCATAGTTGCCTATATGTTTTTCATCTTTTCTTTAACCGCGATTTTCAATGGGTGAGTTTTTTTGAGTCTAAATAGTTCGCTATTCATCTGAGTTTATGGTATGCTCCAAAAGCATTTAATCTTTTGGGTTTATTGTTGTTCAGAAAAGTTAGAGATTGCTTCGCATCCCCGCCTTTGGTGAGCGAAGCGAAGCAATCTGTTTCATTATTAGTTATTTACTAGGCAATAGTGTTTTGGTTTATGAGAAAATAAATACACTGTACTCACTACACTGTACTCTGTACTCACTACACTGTACTCTGTACTCACCGTAGTAATAAGCCGATGTTACCAACTGCCGCCAGCGCCACCACCGCCAAAGCTACCGCCACCAAATCCGCCAAAACTGCCAAAGCTGCTGCCCCCGCCAGATGAACCTGAACCGCCACTAAAGTTTTTAAAAGAACCCGAGTGGTTTTGGCGCGAGCCGCCCATCATGCCCATGGCCAGCCAAAATGGCAAACTACTGCGTCCGCCTGCGGAATAAAAGCCTTGTCGCTTGCGTCCAAATATAATTGGGAACACCACAAAAATGAGAATAAAAAGGATAAATGGATTAAAACCACCTTTCCCATTAATCTGCTGTGCGTATTGCTCTTTTGTGTATTCGCCTTTGGTGAGCTCAATTAATACCGAGGTGGCTTTATCGACCCCACCATACATGTCGTTGGCTTTAAAGAAGGGAATTAGTTCGTTCTCGACCACTTGTTTGGCTGTAGCATCGGGTACTACACCTTCGAGACCATATCCAGTTGCAATAAATACCTGTCCTTTCCCCAATGAGTTTTTGGGTTTAATAAGCATTAGCAAGCCATTGTTGAATTCATCACCGCCAATACCCCATTTCTCGCCTAAACGAAAGGCGTAATCCGAAATGTCGTAATCAGCAATATCATTGACTGTAACCACTGCAATTTGGGTTGATGTGGCTGCGAAGTAATCAACCAGTTTGCGTTCCAGTGATTCTTGTTCGCTCTGGCTAAATACATTGGCATAATCGGTTACCAAGGTCGGTGGTGATGGCCTGTTTGGTAAATCGTTGGCAAAAACCAGTGTGCCGACTAAAAAGGCTATAATAACAAATAGTAGTTTTCTCATTGTGGCTTTATTTTCCGTATGATATTTCATTTGCCAATTCATTCACATCGTCGCTTTGATATGGAAAATGCTTTTTAAGTTGTAAGCCTGCCTGAATAATTCCAGTACTCAGTCCCATGGCAAACTTATCTTCTTTAAAAAAACCAATAATAAGGTCGTGAGTTGCATTCCAAAAACCTTCTTCAACCTTGGCATTGATACCAGTGTCGCCTAAAATGGCCAGTTTCCGATCGTCGAATGCGAGATAAAACAAAACGCCATTACGTTGTGCTGTTTTGTGCATTTTTAATTTAGAAAACCAATAGGCTGCCCTGTCAAGTTCACTCTCTTGGCATTTGCTTTCGATGTGTAGCCTGATTTCACCTGAGGTGTTTAACTCAGCAGTACTAATGGCTTCAATTATTTGTTTCTTCTCTTCTTCGGTAAATATTTTTGAAGGTATTGTCATTATTTCTATTTTTTAAAATTGAACCTCAGGTGCACGCTCGGCGCCACTTTGTGCTTCAAAATAAGCTTTCTTTTCAAAACCGAATATGCTGGCAAAAATATTTTGTGGAAATTTCCTTATCGAGGTGTTGTATTTTTGTGCTGTTTCATTAAAATTTCGCCTTTCAACGGCAATGCGGTTTTCAGTACCCTCAAGCTGGGCTTGTAGATCGCGAAAGTTCTCGTTGGCTTTAAGGTCGGGGTATTGTTCCATTACCACCATTAGTCGGCCTAAAGCAGAGGTGAGGCCTCCTTGGGCTTCTTGAAAGTTTTGCAAAGCGGCTGCATCCAGATTCGACGGATCGATGGTTACTTGTGTGGCTTTGGCTCTAGCATTGATTACTCCTTCGAGGGTTTCGCGCTCGTGTGAAGCATATCCTTTTACGGTGTTCACCAAATTTGGAATGAGGTCGGCCCTGCGCTGATACACGTTTTCAACTTGCGACCACTGGGCTGTAACGCCTTCTTCTAATATTACTAGGTTATTGTACGATTTACGTACGCTTCCAAAAAGCAGAAGGACTACTAAGCCCACTACCAATAAAATTATTGTTGTCTTCTTCATAATAATTGTTTTTTATTTTTGGATTAAAATAAGCAACTTTAATACTCACTCTTTCTTTTATTTCGGTAAAGAATCTGTTTTAGTCGATTATCGAAGCTAAATTTACAAAAAGCAATCCAATACCCCAAAGGTGACAGCTTGTCATTATTTGTTATATGATCCGTGAATTAGTCTTTTCTGAATTTCACCTACTTTTTTTATAACCATTCAGTCGGTTTGTTTTTCAATACGTATTTTGTTCAAAAGAATAGTTTTAAGGCCGATAGAACATCAATTCTTTGTAAAAAATGGTTGATCGGCCTTGGTTTTATAGTTATCAATTATCCCCAGGGTTAATCCCG
>DATERL010000197.1:0-36407 GCA_035271585.1 Prolixibacteraceae bacterium | reverse complement strand
GCTGGCAGGTTTATTCACCTTCAGTTCGTTTTTAAATTCGTTAGATGAGTTTTACCATAAAACTTTTGCATTTGCCAAAGAGCGTCCTATTTCGGGTTTTATTCAGCTTGTTAAAATATTCACTTATTTTATTGGCTTACTCGTACTCATTTCGATAGTTTTCGATAAAGAACTTACAAAACTACTTACCGGGCTGGGTGCTATTGCGGCAGTTTTGATGCTGATTTTCAAAGATTCGATACTCGGTTTTGTGGCCAGTATTCAAATGAGTATGAACAACATGGTGAAGTTGGGCGATTGGATTGAAATGCCATCGAAGGGCGCCGACGGTGCCGTTACCGAAATCAACCTGACCACCGTAAAAGTCCAAAACTGGGATAAAACAATAACCAACATCCCCACCTACTCTATGGTAAGCGAATCGTTTGTGAACTGGAAAGGGATGGAGCAATCGGGCGGAAGGCGCATTAAACGTTCAATAAGCATTGACATGACCAGCGTGAAGTTTTGTACTCAAGAAATGCTTGAGAAATTTAGAAAGTTTGATCTGATTAAAGACTATGTTGAAAAGAAACAACGTGAAATCGATGAATTCAATTCAAAAATAGAGGTGTCGCCCGAAGAAAAGTTCAATGGACGCAGCCAAACCAACCTGGGTATATTCAGAAAATACCTCGAAGCTTATTTACACAATCACCCCAAGATTAATCAAGAGATGACCTTTTTAATACGACATTTACAACCGGGCGATAAAGGAATTCCAATTGAAATCTACGTTTTTACCAACGATAATCGTTGGGCCTTTTATGAGGTTATACAGGCCGACATATTTGATCACATTTTAGCCATTGTACCTGAATTTGAACTGAGTGTTTTCCAGGCACCCTCGGGACAAGATTTAAAGGGTCGTTTAAGCCGTTAATCATGTTTTCAAACACGTTCATCAAGATTTTTTAATCAAACAACTGAACAACTAATTTTTTTTATAGTTTTGCATCAATTTGCAATAACCGAAAAGAGGAGATTAAGCATGAGGGGACTCTATTTAAATATTTTTTTAATCATTTGTTTTTCAATTGTCTCAACTGTTTCGACAGCTAGGAACACCGTAGTCAAGCAGATAACTGCCGATGTAATTACCGTTACACCCGATCGGAAGCAACTTCAATCACTGGGGTGGCCAAACGATATAATTAACTCCATTGCTGTTAATACCGGTGAGGGAATTGTACTTGTGGATACCCAAAACTCACCAGCCAATGCAAAGCTCATTAAATCGGCAGTAATGGGTCATTTTAACGACAGTACATTTATTTACATTATCAATACCCATGGGCACTCGTGCCATTCGGGTGGCAATTGCGAATTCGATCAGGCAAACATTGTTGCACAATCGAGAAGTATCAACGAAATAAAAAACTACGACGATATCTTTTTGGGGCAAACCATCGACTTTTTTCGTAAAAATATATTAATCAATAATAACGTGCTCGACACCATAACAGTTGCCGGCGCATTAAACGACTCAATCAATGAATCGATAGAACGTTTCCGCTTTTACGAAGATGATTTATTGAATAATTACAAAGTTCGATATCCAAACTATGTTTTCGACGATACATTAACTCTTTATGCTGGCAATAAAACCATCAGCTTGATGTACATGGGCAAAGGACATGGCAATGCCGACATTATGGTTTACATTGAAGAAGATAAAGTGCTATGTACCGGCAACTTGTTTCACTTGGGGGGCAGCGATGTTGAAGAAATGCCCAGTTTTTATGTATATCGTGAAAACGAAATTAATCACTGGATAAGCACCATGTCGACTTTTTTAGAAAAGAATAACGATGTAAAATACGTACTATCTACTCATGGGAAAAAGCCCTTCAAGCTTGAAAATATTGTGTTTATTAACGAGTATTGTAAGCTGGTACGCTCCGAAGTAAAAGCTGCTAAAGCATCGAAACAAGCTGTCGAGAGCCTCCAATCATCAGAAAAATTCGATAATTTCTTCAAGAATAATCGGAACATCATCGGTTTTTCGGCCAAAATTCAAGAAATGCACAAGCGCAACCTCAACATCATTTGGCGTTATATCGAATAATTATCTTATAAAAACTAGGTTATCGGAAGTTGAGCGCATATTGTCGAAAAAATATCCTTCGCTATCGAAAGCTTTTAAGTCATCTAGTTTTTCTATTTTATTTTGAATGACAAAACGAACAAACATCCCCCGAGCTTTTTTTGCATACACAGTAGGCATTTTGATTTTACCTTCTTTCTCTTCGTAAAAACTAGGAGTAACAATACTACAATTTAACTGCATCAAATTGATGGCCGAAGCATATTCTTTCGATGCTAGGTTAATAAGCACCTTATCGCCCGGCGATTGCTGAACCGCTTTATTGATTGCTGAAGTAATCAACTGATTCCAATAAGCGTACAAATTTTTTGAACCGTTAAAAGGATGTCTGGTGCCCATTTCGAGCCGATATTCCTGAATCAAATCGAGCGGTTTTAGTACGCCGTACAAACCCGACAAAATGCGCAAAACCTCTTGGGCGTATTCGAGTTCACCGGCATCAAAACTGTTTGCATTTAAACCTCGGTAAGCCTCCCCTGTATACGACAATATTGAAGGTGCGCTATTTTGAGTTTGATGTTCAACATCCCATTTTTGAAGTCTGATGGCAGTTTGCAGTGCCAACTTTTCACTAACTTTCATCACTTTAACTAAATCGTCAATTGAAAAAAGCTGCAATTCGTTCATTAGCATTTTTGCTTTCAAAATAAACTCAGGAACTGCAACATTCGGTGAACCAAATGCTTGACTGGGTAATACTTTCATGTCTTTTGCAGGTGATAAAATAGCAAGCATACAAGTAATTTATTATTTATTAACGACTATTTATTATTACAATCACGCTAATTGCTAAACGTTTAAGCCTTGCAAGAGTAATGGGCTTGTTTCTGATTAATTATGAGGTCTTTGCACCTTGTGTTCAACGAGTGCATAAATAGCAAATGTTGCCTACCAATGAACACCTTCATATTTTTCGCTATCCATTTTCGACTGTTTTGTGTTAATTTGATAATTATTTCATCACGATATTCAAAATCTGAAAAATTGGCTAGTATTGTTACCAGTACCCAATGACCATGCACCGCCGAAAGCCAATCAAAACACCTATAAAGAGCAGGGTGCAGCTGGTGTGGGGCTATAGGATAATTCGTTTCGGTTTGAATATGCCCAGGCTTATGAGGAAACTCACAATCGATACAATTAAATGAAAAACCATATAAAGAATTGGCTTTTTCGAGGTCAAGAGAAGGTTTAATAATAGTGTCTAATTCGGTTTTAGATTGACACGAAATAAAAAACAGTAAAATGAAAAATATCAAATAATATTTCATAAAAACTAGTTATCAAGCTATTAAGCAAAAATATTATTTTTGAATCCTATTAATTCAGGTAAAAGTAACATAAAACAATAATTTTCGGCCTCATCATTATTAATATTAAAACGAAACCAGCTACAATTAAAAAAAAAGGGAAATAGAAAAAACCTTTTTTACTTTCAAACACATTTAATTTTGCTTGTGTTATCTTTGTAAAAAAGTTACAAAATGGATAAAAAAGTAGTAATCATAGGTGCCGGTAACTTAGCCACAAGGGTTTCGCTGGAGTTACACAACAAAGGTGTTGAAATAATACAAGTTTACAGTAGAACCGTAACATCGGCATTAACACTGGCCCGAATGCTGGGATGCAACTATGTAACCAAGCCCGAAAAGATTATCCCCGATGCCGATATTTATCTTGTTTCGGTAAGCGATATGGTGGTCAACGATTTGTTGTTGCAGGTAAATTTTGCCAATAAATTAATTGCCCATACAGCTGGGAGTATCCCTATGTCGGAATTAAGTAAGTTTTCGGAAAACTACGGTGTTTTTTACCCTTTACAAACATTTTCGAAATTCAGGGATGTTAATTTCTCGAAAATTCCTTTCTGTATCGAAGCAAACAACAAAGAAAACGAAGACACGCTGGTTGAACTGGCATCGATTATCTCGAAAGATGTGCGCTTAATCGATTCATTACAACGCAAACAATTGCACCTTGCCGCAGTTTTTGCCAATAATTTCACCAACCACATGTACAGCATTGCCAGCGAATTAATCGACGATAAAGAAATACCCTTTGACATACTTTTGCCTTTAATCAACGAAACAGCATCGAAGATTAAAAACATGACTCCCCGAGCAGCACAAACCGGCCCGGCATTAAGGCTTGACAAAAACATTATGCAAGAACATTTGAACATGTTAAGTGGAAAACCCAGGTTGAAAAAAATCTACACTCAGCTGAGCGAAAACATCAACGAATACTACAAATTCACAAAATAAATAGATCATGAAATTTTTCAAAGAAGAACTAACAAACGTGAAAGCATTTATTTTTGATGTTGATGGAGTGCTTTCAAGCGATACATCGCCGCTTGACCCCAATGGTGAACCCATGCGAACCACCAACGTAAAAGATGGTTTTGCTATCCGTAATGCAGCTACACATGGTTACCCAATTGCCATAATATCAGGCGGTAAAAACGAAAACATTCGTAAAAGATATCAGAAACTAGGTGTTGAATTCATTTACCTCGATGTAAAAGACAAAAACCATTGTTTCATCGATTTTATCTCAAAAACCAACCTTGATCCAAGTGAAATATTATACATGGGCGACGATATGCCCGATTATAACGTGATGACTCAAATTGGGATACCAACCTGTCCGGCCGATGCCGTAACCGAAATAAAATCAATTTCGAAATACATATCGGATCGTAAAGGAGGCCAAGGCTGCGTTCGCGATGTAATTGAACAAGTAATGCGTTCACAAGGCAAATGGATTAACTCTGAAGCCTTAAACACTGCGTCATTTTAATAAAGCACCATGCTCCAAAACATAAAAGCTTACAAAATAATTCTGGCCTCGAAGTCGCCCCGCCGTAAACAATTGCTCGAAGAACTGGGCATTAAATTCGAAGTTAAAACCATCGATACGGACGAAAGCTATCCTGCAGAGCTACTAACAGATAAGATTGCCGAATACCTGGCCATTAAAAAAGCAATTCCGTTCAAAAAAAACATCGATGAACAGACCTTAGTCATAACCGCCGACACCATAGTGGCAATTGATAATGAAGTTTTGGGAAAACCAGCCAATTACAACGAAGCTTTTTCGATGCTCACTAAACTTTCAGGGAAAGCACATTTGGTAAGCACAGGGGTTTGTATCACCTCCAAACATAAAAATAAAAGCTTTACCTCGTCGACCAAAGTGTTTTTCAAAACATTGACAAAAGTCGAAATTGACCACTACATTAAACAGTACCAACCCTTTGACAAAGCGGGTGCCTATGGCATACAAGAGTGGATTGGCTTCATTGCTGTGGAGCGAATTGAAGGTTCGTACTTTAACGTAATGGGATTGCCCGTACAACGTTTGTACGAAGAGCTTTGCGATTTTTAGTTAATATTGATTCAAATAATAAACCAGACTAAATTGCTGTTGATTGTCCATTTTTCCGGGCGTAAAATGTAATGACCACATAAAACGTCCCTCGACCTGTTTAAATCTAATTGGGGTAAAATAAAACCTGGTTCTGACATAATTTTTTGCACTGTTATAAAAATTATCGCCATGCGAAAAGTGGTGCTGATTGCCAAACTTCATAAAAGCTTCTACGCCAAATCCTTTATAATCGACAACAATTTCAGAATACGACGAAGTGTTGATGTGAAAATCGAGTCCATTACCGCGGTTGCGAAATGCCGAAGTTAAAACGCCGGTTTTAACAGTAAGAATTGAAAGAGGAACATGCGACGAAAAATCGTAACCAAATAAAAAACATGCCCCCATAGTATCTTCCATATTTACGCCGGGTTCCCTAACAATACGCCCTGCATTATGAAAAAGATAGAAATATTCTTCGACTAGAAAGCCATTAAATTTTAATTTTCCAAAAAAACCAGCCATAAATTGTTCCCTACGCAAGGAATCTTGACGGCTCACCCAGTCGGCGAATAAATTCAGTTGGCTATACCGATTGGTGTATTTAACCAGTAAACCATCGACCGTTGGATTATAATATTCGTATTTTTCAGAAATCATGGCGTGGGGAAAAATCACGTTTTCTTTACGGGGATAGGCCCCCATTAAAAATCCCCAATTATTTTTTTCAACCTGATAGTACAGGATTAAAGTGGGCGATATTTCGCCAAACTGGCTGCCAAATTCATAAAAGTAACTTAACCCACCTCGGAATTGATGAATGCTGTCAATTGTTGACCCAAGTGTTAATGCTACCCTCGAACCCATAATGGTTTCAGCATCGTTGTGTACACTAAAAAACTCCCGATTGTCGGCAATTCCATCAAATTTAAGCCCATATTCCAATTTTTGAGCATTCAAACTAATACTGATAAAAGTGAAAACAGCTAAAAAGCAAAGAATTTTATTTAAGTTCATATTAGTTTTTTTACCCATGAAGCAATGAAAATATTAGATTTGAGGCTAAATTAAACAAACATGACGAATCATCATATTAATCGACAAAATACTTTTTTAACTTTTTTAATAGGCTTAATTATATTTTTTGGGGCGAATTTATTTTCGGCCATCACCATGGGCGTACATTTCGACGAAACTTATTATTGGCTCTATGCCCAGCACCCTGCATTGGGGTATTTCGACCATCCGCCACTGGTTAGTTGGTTGATTATGGCCAGCGATTTGTTTTTTAAAGGCACACTGTCCATCCGATTTTTCACGGTGTTAATATCCTCTTTATCAATGGTTATTATTTGGAAGTTAGTGAAACCTTACGGCATCAAACCACTTCTTTTTTGGAGTTTGATTTATTCGGTAATTCTAATTCACCCCTATGCTTTTATAACAACCCCCGATGCACCGCTTTTTTTGTTTACGGCGCTCTTCTTTATAGTTTATAAGCAATTTGTAAACCGCCCCGGTATTCTAAATACATTTTTATTAGCAATAGTAACATCGCTACTATTTTACTCTAAATATCACTCGATATTAATTGTGGGCTTCACGTTTCTTTCAAATCTTAAAATACTAAAAACGAAACACTTTTGGCTTTACTTTGGATTGATTGTCTTGGCCATGCTCCCGCATTTATTTTGGCAAATCGATCACAATTTTGTTTCATTCAGATATCACTTGTTCGATAGCCACAATACTGTCTACAATCCAATGTTAACCATTGAGTACATCATGCTACTGTTGGTTTTAACCGGCCCGCTTTCGGGTTGGCTTTTGCTTTGGTTTTTATTTCGAAAGCAAAGCGTTGGCCAGTTTGAAAAAGCCTTAAGATGGACTGGAATCGGTATGTTTGGTTTCTTTTTGGTGTCGACTTTTATAGGCGACTATGAGGCGCACTGGACTTTAGCAGCCATGATTCCTTTAATTATAATTGCTTTTAAATGGCTGGTTTCGGATAAAAAGTGGCAGCGTTTAATTTACATTTCAGGCACTTTTAGTTTTGTGGTATTACTTGCCACACGAATTGTAGTAATTACACCCCTTGGCCAAAACATTAAGGCCTTAGGGGCTTTTCGTGGATGGGACAAAGACGTCAAGGAATTAAGCGAGTTCACCAATAATAATCCAATTATTTTTCAGGATTGTTGGAACAAAGCAGCCCGTTTTGGCTGGTATACACGAAACAAAGAGGTGGCTGCCATTAACTCGGGTTTATACCGCTCAAACCAGTTCGATTTATGGAATTTTGATCGCAAGTTGGAAGGGCAAACAGTTTATGTTGCCACAACCGACAGTATGCAATTTTTGTATAGTGAGGTTTTAAAAACAACAAAAACAACTTGGTATTTAAAAAAGGTTGAAAACTACCAAAGCTACTACAACCTTAATTTCGAAATTATACAAAATGAAGAAACCACCAATAACTCGCTGTACTCGATTTTGATAAAAAACCCCTACCCTTTTGCGATTGAATTAAGTCAACAAAACGAAGCAATTTTTCAACTTTACTCCCGGCAAGGAAAATGGAAGTTGCTTACTGAATACCCCATCGATTGTTTAAAAATTGAAGCCAATTCATCCGAAAAGATAGTTTTAAATATCAATTTTAAAAACACATTGCCCAATAAATGCTACCTATTACTAAAGGTTAAGGGCTTAAAACCATTACCAACCCGTGTACTAATCAAAATAAATTGTCCTTAAATAGTAAAAGCCCTAAAAAGGGCTTTTACTATATTATTTAAAATTTTCTAATTAATCTTTTTTCGACTCAAGGAATTTTTGAAACTCTTCGGGCTTTGAGCTGCTTATCATATCAACTCCAGCAGTATAAAGTACATCCCAAACTGCTTCTTCTTCGGGAGCATTATAAACACGCACCTTTTTTTCTTGATCGTGAGCTTTTATTATCACGTCTCTGAGTTTTTTATATTCATCAAATGGCATTTTACCAACACCATTCCAACCGAGGTCTTTTTCAAAATCAATTCCAATTAGAGGCATTATTCTATTGTCGTAATTTTTATCGAGATCGGCAATTGTACCCTGGGCTGCTGCGAAGCTGACCCTTTCTTGCTGGAAAGTACGCATTGGAGCATTTCCTACAAAAATGATTTTCAATTTACCATCGTGCCATTGTGGACCTACACGGTAGGTGAGCATTTCGTGATAAGGACTAACATATTCCCAAATTTTATTGTACGTTTTTTTAGGATCGTATTTGATGTTTAAAAACAAATACATCTCTTCGTCGTAGTTGGGATTTACTTTTCCTTGGTTCTTTTTATACTGGCTATAAATGGGCAGCAGATAAGTTGAACGTAAATTGGGCAAAGTATGATTTGCACTATCGGGCATGTGTTCAGCCACATACACTTCGCCATATATATACATAACTTGTGCTTCGTAATGAACCACACCCTTTGTAAAAGTTGGCCAAATATCTTTCTCGCTTGTAAACTCCTGTGTTAAAACCAAATTGGGCATCAAAGCGACCTGTGCCTCAGCGTTTAACTTTCCTAAAAAAAGGAATAATAGAGCAATAATAATCGTTCTGTTCATTCTTATAAAAGTTTTATGCTCCCAAATTTAATAATTTCTACATCAAATAAAATTATATTTTTTGGAAATCATTGAATTAATCAAATCAAGATTAGTAAAAGGCTAAAACCATACTAAATCTATACCAATTTTTAATTACAGCCATTCAACCAATTCATCAAGGCCTTTACGTTTTTTGGCCGGCACTTCAATGTCCTCAGGATAACCGAGCGTTATCATCGCAATAGGTTCCTGTGTTGGAAGCAACCCTAATATTTCGCTTAGGCTATCAACATCGAAATTACAAACACAACAAGTACCCAGCCCCATATCGGCAGCCTGTAAATTGATATGATCGATAAAAATTGCCGAATCGATATCGGTATAGTTTTTCATATCGAAAGCACGTTTCCAAGCCATATCGGTATTGCCAACAACAACAAGTATAACGGGCACAACATTAAGCCAGCTTCGATGGTAGCATTTTTTTACAGCATCGAGTTTTTCGGCAGTTCGCACCGCATATACTTTATATGGTTGAAAATTCACTGCTGAAGGAGCTTTTCGCGCAGTATCGAGCAATGCTTCAATTTGTTCGTCGGTCACCTTTTCGGATGTATAATTCCTGACCGAAAAACGTTTATTGGCAAGAGTATTAAAGTTCATATTATCGTTATTTCTTTGGTTTACGATTTACTTCTTGTTGACGTGCCATATCTTCGAGCCGCTTTTGGAAACCCGATTTTGGTTTAGCAGGCTTTTTCTTGTTGGCCATTAATTGAGCGCGTACTTTATCTTCGTCCATAGTACTACGAATAATATATGTTTGACCAATTGTAAATACGTTTGCAAGGAAATAATAGTAACTCAAACCCGATGAATAGGAGTTCAGAATAAACAAGAAGAATATCGGCATAAAGTACATCATGTATTTCATTCCGGGCATTGCGCTGGTATCCTGTGTTTGTGAAGTCAAACGAGTTTGCAATATGGTAGTAACGGTCATCAGTAGTGTGAATAAACTCACGTGATCCCCATATCCGAACGGGATGGTAAATGGTAGATTAAGAATTGAATCGTAGGTTGACAAGTCGGTTGCCCAAAGGAAACTTTGCTGGCGCAACTCAATTGATCCCGGAAAAAAGTAGAACATAGCAATAAGAACTGGAAACTGAAACAACATGGGTAAGCAGCCGCCCATTGGGTTAACGCCTACTTTTTTGTAAAGCGCCATGGTTGCTTGTTGTTTGTCCATTGCCTTATCGGGCGATGAAAACTTTTTATTAATTTCGTCAACCTCAGGTTTCAAAGCCTTCATTTTGGCTTGCGAAACGTACGATTTATAGGTGAACGGAAATACAATAACCCGTATTAAAAGAGTAAGAATCAAAATGATAATTCCGAAACTAGCAATGCGTTGGCGTAAAAAGTTAAATACTGGAATAATGAGGTACTTATTAACTTCGCGTACTACCGGCCATCCTAAATTGATGAGTTTTTCCAAACCAAGCTTTTGTTCTTTTAAGGTTTGGTAGTGGTTTGGCCCAAAATAGAACGACATGTTGTAATTGTTATCACCTTTAGAATCGAATGCAAGTCCAATATCTGATTTAAAATTAGCAACATATGCACTTTTGGAATCGTACTTTTCCGACTCGACCATGGCATTATTAAAACTGTTCTCGGCAATGAGCACTGTTGAAAAGAAAAGTTGTTTATAGCCAATCCACTTAATGGGCGTGTTCAATGTTTCCTTATCGCTTTTGCTCAAACTAAGATTATCAATATCAGCATCTTTATAACGATAATAAATTGAAGTGTACCTATCCTCACCAAATTTTGAAGCACGCTCTTGCCGCGGAACTTCAAAATTAAAATTAAAACTAAGGAAGCCTGTATTGGTATTGATTATGCTACTCATGCCTTCCATGCGGACACTATAATCAATAGTATAGGAGTTATGCCTTATAGTATATACATAATCGATATGGCGACCATTTCCGGCATCGAGGCGTAAAACCAACTCCTGACTCTCGCCTGGGTTTTCGTCGTTAAATTTTAAACGGCCTTCGCGCCCAACCGGAACTTCGGGACCATTCACCATGATATTCTTTTTTCCGTTTGCAGGTTTGAAGAAGAGCTCATCGGTTTTTATATTTCTATTTTGTGCGAAAAACGAGATGTTTTGAGTTGATTTTCCCCCTTCAATTAGGATCAAATCGGTAGAGTCGTGTCTTTTATAGTTCTTGAGTTCTACACTGTGAACACTACCACCTTTTGAAGAAATCTCTACTTTTAATAAATTGTTCTCAATTACATAAAACTCTTCGTCGCCTTGAGCCGAAATGCTAAAGTCGCCATATAAGTTTTGGAGAAGATTATTAGTTTGACCTTCGTCAGTAGTGCTTACTGCAACTATTTGTTCAACCTTATTGTTTTCACGCAGCAATTCGGTCTCATGTTCAATTTGTTGTTGTTGTTGTTGTACCAATGCAATTGAATCTGTTTTACGCTTGGTTTCAACTTGCTCTGGCGACGGCTTATTGAGATAACTAAACACCATTAATACCGCAAAAATTAAAACAAGGCCTATTGTTGTATTTTTATCCATTAACATTCTTTTTAAAACACGGAATTTATCCTATTAATACTATTTATTTTTATTACACGCGTTTACAAAAGCCACAAAAATTGGGCTTGGTTTGATAACTGTACTACTGTATTCGGGGTGAAACTGTACGCCCACAAACCAGGGGTGACCTTCAATCTCGATGGCTTCAACCAATCCGGTATCGGGATTAGTGCCGGTAGGCTTCATTCCTTTGGCATTAAATTCTTTCAAAAACAGATCGTTAAATTCGTAGCGATGACGGTGTCTTTCGTGTATCAATTCTTTGTTGTAAGCTTCGAATAGCTTAGTTCCTTTTTTCACTTTACACGCAAACGAACCTAAACGCATGGTAGCTCCTAAGTTTGAAATACCTTTTTGTTCTTCCATTAAGTCGATTACCGGATATTTGGTAACCTCGTTCATTTCGGTTGAATCGGCACCCTCAAAATTAAGTACGTTACGGGCAAATTCAATTACGGCAATTTGCATTCCAAGGCAGATTCCCAAAAATGGAATATTATTTTCACGAGCATAACGGGTAGCTTCTATTTTTCCCTTTATACCACGATGGCCAAATCCGGGAGCGACAAGTATACCGTCAATTCCTTTAAGTTTTTCGTCAACATTATTGGGTGTAATTTCTTCCGATTGGATCGATTTTAAATTAACCCTGCATTCGTTCACTGCTCCAGCATGAACAAAGGCTTCGCAAATTGATTTATAGGCATCGGGCAACTCAACATATTTCCCGACCAAGGCAATATTAACTTCGGTTTTTGGATTTTTAATTCGATCTAAGAATGAATTCCATGCCTCCATTTTTGGTTCTTCACCAATGGGCATTTCCAGTTTTTTAAGAACCGTTGTATCGAGTTTTTCTTGCTTAATTTTAAGAGGTACCTCGTAAATGGTTTTAACATCAATTGACTGCACTACCGATTCGAAATCGACATTGCAAAACAACGCTACTTTTTTACGGATACCTTCGTTAAGTTCATGCTCGGTACGCAACACCAATATATCGGGTTGAACTCCATTTTCGAGCAACGATTTTACTGAATGTTGGGTTGGTTTGGTTTTCAGTTCGCCCGAGGCATTAAGATAAGGTACCAAAGTAAGGTGAATAACAATAGCCTGTTTTCCAAGTTCCCATTTTAGCTGACGAATGGCTTCGATATAAGGTAACGATTCCATATCGCCAACGGTACCGCCAATTTCGGTCAACACGAAATCAAAATTGCCTTTTCGGCCAAGTAACTTAATGCGTCGCTTAATCTCGTCGGTAATATGCGGGATAATTTGAACAGTTTTTCCAAGGTATTCGCCACGGCGTTCTTTATTGATTACCGACTGGTATATACGACCGGTAGTCACGCTGTTGGCTTGTGAGGTTGGCGTATTCAAAAAACGCTCATAATGGCCCAAATCGAGGTCAGTTTCAGCACCGTCTTCGGTAACATAACACTCGCCATGTTCGTAAGGGTTTAAAGTACCGGGATCGACATTGATATAGGGATCGAGTTTCTGAATAGTTACAGAATATCCCCTGGCTTGCAACAACTTAGCAAGCGAAGAAATTAAAATTCCTTTACCCAGCGAAGAAGTGACACCTCCAGTTACAAATATGTATTTTGTTGACAAAACTTATGGTTTTAAATATTCAAAAAAATAAGCATCAAAGATAAGTATAAAATGCTTGAATTAGGATACGAAATTGTGCATAAAAACAAACGGCCTGTTTTTTTTTCAGGCCGTTTGTTTTGGTTTATTCTTTGCCGTTATCAAGTTGATCAATAATTTTAATTTTATCTTTCAAATAAACAATTTGTTCTTCGTTGTTTTGAATTTTGTGTTCAACGTCTTTGATTAAGGCTTCAGCATTTTTCGAATTGGCAAAAAACCCGATGTTGTTTTTTAATGTTAATAAATCACTCTCGAGCTGACGGAGCTTGGCAACATATTTATCGCGTTCGGCATAAGTTTTATTTTGCCCTCTCGACGAGTCTTTCCAATCGGAAACTTTACTTTTAAAACGCAAGAGGTTCCGGTCACGATCTTCAACTTGCATGTTATCAAATTGCAAGTTAATGGCATCTCTGAAACGTTTTTGAACATCGTTTTTATTGGCAATAGGCACATGACCCACTTCGGTCCAACGTCGTTGAAAATCTTTAAGTTTTTCGAGGTCAGCATTGTCTTTTCCAGTTGGTTTAAAATTAGCAACTTCAACAATAAGTTCCTCTTTTAACTTTAGATTTTCTCCTTGCGATTCATCAATTGTACTGAAGAATTTTGATTTCTGATTAAAGAAATGGTCACAAGCAGTGCGGAACCGTTTCCAAACCAAATCGGAATGTTTACGAGGCACCGGTCCAACTTCTTTCCACTTTTTCTGAATCGAAATAAATTCTTCGGTTGTTTTTTTCCAATCGGTATTATCTTTTAAACCTTCGGCTTGAATACACAAATCGATTTTCAATTGCAGATTATTGCTTTGAATTTCTTTGTGTTTATTGTAAAATTCGCGCTTTTGATCAAAAAAGGTATCGCAAGCAACCCTAAACCGTTCGTATATTTGAGTATTATCCTTTTTAGGTGCAAAACCTATGGTTCGCCAATATTTTTGTAGTTCGATAATTTCTTTCGACTTGGTTTCCCACTCTTTATGCGATGTCATCTCAGAAGCGTTAAGTTCTTCTACTTTTTCACATAAGGCGGTTTTGGCATCATAGTTTTTCTTCTGTGATTTTTTTCTGTTTTCGAAAAAATCCTGATGTTTTTTATTTATTGCGG
Organism: Prolixibacteraceae bacterium; assembly: GCA_035271585.1. Classification (GTDB taxonomy): domain Bacteria; phylum Bacteroidota; class Bacteroidia; order Bacteroidales; family Prolixibacteraceae; genus Roseimarinus. The sequence goes on along the minus strand of DATERL010000197.1, from coordinate 21,891 downwards.
TGGTTGCATCTTTAAAACGCTCCCATATTTCTTCTTTTTTATCGCGAGGGGCTGGCCCAATTTCACGCCAAGTATCGTGAAGTTTCTGAAGCGAGTTAAAGGCCTTTATTACCGATGGCTCAATTAATAATTTTTCAGCTTTTTCGCAAAGACCAATTTTCTCTTCAAGATTCTTTTTCAGGTCGAGATCACGAAGTTCTTGATTAATTTTTATGTAGTCGTAAAAATTTTCAACGTGGTGGTGATAATTCTCCCAAAGATCTTTCATATTAGCTTGTGGCACTATACCAACTTCGCGCCAACTTTGCTGCAAATCGTTAAACTCCTGAAAGGTTTTATTTATTGATTCTTTGCGGTTTACGAGGTCTTTTATTTCATCAATAATCTCGTATTTGCGCTTTAGATTTTCATCTTTTTCGGCTTCAAAAAGCTTGCCGTATTGAAATTTTTTCTGACGGTAAACGGCCATCAGATTTTTCAAATCATCTTCGTACGGATTGGCTTCGGCTGTAAATTCTTCTTCATAACCGCCATCGGCCAAAAAACTTTTCTTTTGTTCCTGAACACTTGCTTTATGCTTTTTGTAAAAACAGATTTTAATGGCGTCGACTTTGGCGTGAACTTCTGTAAAATCCTTATTATCAAGCAAATCTTTAAGGGCATTAATCAACTCAATTTCCGATAGTTTTGTGAAATCAACTTCAGACTCGTCCGTTTTACTTGCAGCGGCAACATCCTGCTTCTCAGCTTCAACCTCGTCTTTATCAACGTCTTCGTTGTCACTATTTTCAATGTCGGCACTTTTGGATTCAACTTCTTCAGCTTCCTTAGCAACAACTTCTTCAGTCGTTTTACTATCAAGGTCGGATTCAACAACGGTACTTTCTTCTTCGTTAGCTAACGATTCAGGTTCGCTTACTGTTGTTTCGCTATCGCTTTCAATCGAAACTTCATCAACTTTAACATTATCAATTGTCGAATCAATTGTTTCGATTTTTTCGATTTTTTCAATGACTGATTGTTCTTCTTCGTTAGCAACAACTTCTTCAGTCGCTTTACTTTCATCGGCGATTTCAACAGGCGCACTTTCGCTTACCGTTGTTTCACTATCGCTTTCAACCAGAACATCTTCATCTTGAACATTGTCAATTTTCGAATCACTTGTTTCAAGCTCTTCAGTAACTGATTGTTCTTCTTCGTCAATTGACAAATCAGGTTCGTTTGCAGCTATATCTACAATAGCTTTACTTTCATCAGCAGTTTCAACAGGCACATTTTCTTTTTCGTCAGCTGACGAACCAGTTTCATTTGCTGATTTCTTCATCTCATCTTGAGTTTTTGAGTACATCATTTCTTTAGGTTCCATTACACAAATATTTGATCCAAATTATTTTAAAGAGAATTTAACTATCTCTAAAGGTGTACGAAAGTAGCTATTCTATAATAATCATCAAATATTTTCAAATATATTTTGCATCATTGCAATTATTTAATATTGAAGAATTTCATCAAAATCAAATTTAGAAACCGTGTTTTACCTTACTTTTGCAAAAAAGCAGTAAAAATGAGAATCGATATTTTAACCATTTTCCCTGAACTTTTCGATAGTCCTTTTAACCATTCGATGATTAAAAGAGCGCAAGAAAAAGATATAGTTGAGATTCATTTGCACGATATTCGTGAATATTCAAGCGACAAACACAAATCGGTTGACGATTACGCTTTTGGCGGTGCAGCCGGTATGGTGATGATGATTCAGCCCATTGAGGCTATTATATTGAAACTTAAAGCTGAACGCCAATACAACGAAATAATATACATGACCCCCGACACCAAAGTGTGGACACAACGCGATGCCAATCATTTTTCGATGGCCGAAAATCTGATAATTTTGTGTGGACATTATAAAGGAGTTGACCAGCGAATTAGAGACCATTATATTACTCGAGAAGTTTCTATTGGCGACTACGTACTTACTGGTGGCGAACTTGCCGCAGCCATTGTAGTTGACAGTATCGTTCGTCTTATCCCAGGGGTTTTGTCCGACGAGACCTCAGCTTTAACCGACTCGCACCAAGATGGCTTGCTCAGCCCACCAGTTTATACCCGCCCCGCTAATTATAATGGATGGCAAGTACCCGACATTTTGCTCTCGGGTAACGAAAAAAGAATAAACGAATGGCGTGAAACAAAATCACTCGAATTAACCCAAAAAGTTAGGCCCGACCTTCTCGAAGAATAATTAAGAACATCATTGATTTTTTAAAATCACATCGCTTCCCTTTTGCCTTAGCAATAATCTCAATACGGCTGAGCAAGCTTCCACATTGTTTATTCAAATTATATCTCAAAAATTGTAAAAATGGGTGTAATAGACAAAAAGGAGTCTGTTTTTATAAATAATTAATGTATAGCGCCTTGTGAGTTACTCGAGTAGTTCGTTAAACAATTGAATATTAAAGTTCTACATCTTGTCTCAATACTAACATCTAGTAATCTACAATAGTTCGTTATATTTTTATAAGTAATTAAGGTATAGTACCTTACAAATCACTCAGATGTCTCGTTAAACAATTGAATACTAGTGTCCTATATTTTGTCTCAATACTAATATCAAATCCCAATCCGTCAGCTGACGGATCGGGACTAACGATCTATTGAATCTAACGATCTATTAAATAACACACAAAACTTCAAACAATACTACTATCCATAAGGTAACATCATCAGCTGATGCCACATACACCAAAAAAAATTTAAAAGGAAAAGAGTTAACGTACTTTATACACAATATTTTCAAACAAAAATGATTATTTTTATAATAATGTGATATATTTGTAGTGCTAACTACATCTACTTTTTTTTTAATTATTATTAAAATAGTTTAATTCTAATCATTAACCAAAAACTATGTTAAAGTTTAAACAATCACTAGTTTACCAGATGAGTAAGGTATCTATGCTCATGCTGGTTTTTCTTCTTGCTTTTCAGGTGTCCAGTTTCGGACAAGGAAGGCTTGTAACGGGAACAGTTTACGATGAATCAAAGGGCACGCTCCCTGGCGTAAACGTAGTAATTAAAGGTACCACAACAGGTACAGTAACTAACATCGATGGTTCGTTCTCAATTAATGTAGCGAGCGACGAAAGCGTGTTGGTTTTCTCTTTTATAGGTTATCTCGTAGAACAGGTAACAGTTGGTAACCAGGCAAAAGTTAATGTAACGCTTCGTAGCGATGTGCTTCAGCTCGACGAGGTGGTAGCCATTGGTTATGGTGTTCAGAAAAAAAGCCTTAACACAGGTGCAAACCTTAACGTTAAAGGCGAAGACATCCAGAAAATGAACACCACCAGTAGCATGGATGCCTTGAAAGGGCTTTCGCCAGGTGTAAACATCACACAAAACAGCGGAATACCAGGTGCAGGCAACAAAATTTTCATCCGTGGTATTGGTACTACCGGTAATTACTCTCCTCTCTACATTGTCGATGGAGTTGCAGTGGGTAATATCGACAACCTTAGTCCATCCGACATCGAGAGTATCGACATCTTAAAAGATGCGGCTTCTGCTGCCATTTATGGATCTCGAGGTGCCAACGGTGTTGTATTAGTATCGACCAAAAAGGGACGTAACACCGGTGCACCGGTTGTAAACTACAGCGCTTATTATGGTTTGCAAAATGTTTACAAAGGGCCTGGCTTAGTTAATGCCCAAAAATATTACGAAATGGTGAATGAAGCCAACATCAATGCTGGAGCAAAAGCTTTACAGTTTGAAGGTAACGTTCCCAATTTTGATAAAATATTGAGCGGAGAATGGGAAGGGACCAACTGGTTTAATGAAATTGTTGACGAAAACGCACCGGTTCAATCTCATTCAATTAACATCACCGGTGGATCCGATTATTCAACTTTCTCATTTGGTGCATCGTACCTCGACCAACAAGGTATTCTAGGTAAACAAGCCAACAACGATTACAAACGTATTAACCTACGTATGAACAGCGAACATGTACTATACCGTAGTGCTGGTCGCGACATCATTGTGTTTGGCGAAAACTTTACCTTCACCAACGAAAAGAAACCAACCATTCGTAGCGGAAATATTTACTGGAGCGATGTTCATGATATGGTTGTAGCCAGTCCATTCCTACCTATGTATGCTGAAGATGAAACCGATCCAGCCTACCCCTACCATTACGCTATTAAATGGGACACCAAAGGGAGTAACCCTATTGCAAATATGATTAACCAATCGAAATGGAACAACAACAACAACAATAGTATTATTGGCAATGCCTATTTGAGTATTGAGCCAATCAGAAATCTTAAAATCCGTTCGTCGTTTGGTCTTAACAACTGGTATGGTTCCTCACGTCAATGGATGCCATCATTTAGTTTAAGTGATATCAACAATGCTGCATACGACAAAGTCAGCCAATCGATGTATTCGGGTTACACTTGGACTTCGACCAATACAATTACATATGACTTTAATGTTGGTGAAAGTAATTTCACTGTTTTGGCCGGTAATGAATTCATTAAAAATCAATCGAACTTGAGCATTTCTGGTTCGAACCAAAACAGTGTATTTAATGACCCCGAATATGGGTACCTCGACAACTTCGCTCCTATCGATGCCGAAAACGCATCGCTTATTAGTGTAAATAGCCGCGATAAATACGGTTGGGGAATGGTATCGTACTTCGGACGTTTATCGTATAACTACAAAGAAAAATACCTTGCTACCATGGTGATGCGTTACGATGCTTCATCGAACTTTGCACGTGGGCACCGCTGGGGCAGTTTCCCATCAGCTTCGGCTGGCTGGGTTATTTCGAACGAAGATTTCATGCAAGACCTTAGCTGGCTTGATATGGCAAAACTCCGCGTTAGTTGGGGACAAAACGGTAATCAAGATATTGGCCGCGACTTTGTATACTTATCATCAATCGATTTCGTAGGTGCAAATTACTATTTTGGCCCCGACAAATCTTTAGTAACAGTGGGTTCAACACCTTACCAAGTACCTAACGCCTTAATCGAATGGGAAAAAACAGAACAGACTAACATTGGTCTCGACTTGAACTTTGCCAATAATCGTTTACAAGTTGCTTTAGATTATTACAGAAAAGACACCAAAGACTGGTTGATCGAAAAACTTTCATCGGCAATGGACGGAACCAAAGCTCCATGGGTGAACGGAGGTTTGGTTCGCAATAGCGGTGTTGAAACGATGGTACGCTGGTACGAGTCGAAAGGTGATTTCAAATATGATGCTACCTTAACGCTCGCCTATAACAAGAACGAAGTACTGAATATTCCCAGCTCAGATAGTATTTACCGTGGCTCAACCAATGTTTTGAGCCAAGGACACAGCTCTGAGTTATATCGTGCCGAAGTTGGCTTTCCTATTGGATACTTCTGGGGATACGAAACCGACGGTATTTTACAAAACGAAGCCGAAGCTGCAGCTTGGGTTGCCCCAGCTGGAGCCAAAAATGCCGGAGAACCCTACTATAAGGGAAGTAAACCAATAGCACAACAACGCCCTGGTGACGTGCGTTTTGTTGACCAAAACGGTGATGGAAAAATCAACGATGAAGATAAGATTATGATGGGGAATCCCCACCCTGATTTCATCTTAGGTTTACAACTAAACTTTGACTATAAAGGCTTTTACTTAAGTGTAGCCGGTAATGGTATGTTCGGTCATCAAATTGCCAAAAACTATCGTTCAGTTGATAGCTATCTTCATAACTTTACTGAAGAAGATTACGCTAACCGTTGGCACGGTGAAGGAACATCGAACAGAATGCCGAGCTTGTTCCAAGGCGCACACCGTAACACCCAGTTTATTTCCGACATTTATATTTTCGACGGCGATTTCTTCCGCATAAGCAATTTAACTGTAGGTTATAATTTCAGTAAATTATCGCCAAAAGTACCTTTCAAAGAAGCACGTTTGTATGTATCGGCCAAAAACCTTTACACCTTTACCAAATACACCGGAATGGATCCAGAGGTTGGCTATGCTCCCGAATCGTGGGGATCAGGTGTTGACTTAGGTTTATACCCACAAGCCCGTACTTTCATGATTGGAACTAACATCACTTTTTAACAAAAAATGAAAATTGAAGAGATATGAAATCATATAAATATATTTTACTATTAATCGTAATATTTCTGGCTGCAGGCTGTGCCGAGAATTTTCTCGACCAAAAAAACCTCTATCAGAAATCGGATGAGAGTTATTACAAAACTCCCGAAGATATTGCTGAAGCCCTTACTGGGGCATACGCTTCTCTCCCACTCAATGAAGGTAACAACCACCCTATCGTTGTTGCAAAATTAATGTCGGACGACTGCTTTGGTGGTGGAGGTAACAACGACGACGGTTTTCACAGTACCGACAATTTCACTTTGGTAAACCTCGATTACTACAAACCTTTGTTTGGATCGAGCTGGCCAGGTATTCTGCGCACCAACCTTATTTTGAAACGTTTTGACCAAGCTAAATTTAGCAACGAAAACGATAAAAATCAGGCTTTAGGTGAAGCCTATTTCTTAAGGGCATTTTTATATTTCAGACAGGCTAAATTTTTCGGACCAGTACCTTTAATTCTGAGTCCCGATCCGGTAAGTTTACCACGTGCCACACCAGAAGAGATGTACGGACAAATTGCACAGGATCTTAAAAAAGCCATCGAATTGATGCCCGCTACCCCCTATAAAAGCATACCAACAACACGCTTGGGACATGCTACAAAATGGGCTGCCGAAGGTATTATGGCCCGTGTATTCTTGTTCTACACCGGTTATTACAAAAAGGATGCTATTGACCTGCCCGATGGTGGCCAAGTAACTAAAGCCAATGTAATTGCTTGGCTCGAAGACCTCATCAATAACAGTGGTCACGACTTATTATCCGACTTTAGAAATTTATGGCCCTATTCACATGTTCAAAACTACCCTTATGCTGCTAATAATGGTTTGCAATGGGCTGGTGAAAAAGGTGATAATAACGAAACCATTTTTGCGATAAAATACTCCTTGAACGGTGATTTTAATGCACCTAAAAAACTAAGTTATTGCAATCAGCACGTGCTTTATACAGGTCTGAGGAATCAAGGTCACATTCCATTTGGAACAGGCTGGGGTGGTGGTCCTGTTAACCCACAATTATGGGATAGCTTCGAAGATGGCGACGTTCGTAAAGTAGGTTCAATACTAAATGTGAACGCTACCAATCCAGATGAAGCAACAACTACTGATGCTTATATTTGGAATGGCGACAACAATATGCACGAAACTGGTATGTGGGATAAAAAATACATGCCAATTTACGATAAAATACCTGGTGGAGACCGTCTTGTCAGTATTTTCTTTATTGAATATGGAACACCCGACAACATGCAACTTTGGAACATGCAAGATGATGTGTTACTTCGCTTTGCCGATGTACTTTTAATGGCAGCCGAATTAGGCGCACCCAATGCTCAACAGTATTTCGACAAAGTAAGGGAAAGAGCTGGTTTGGGAACAAAAGCAGTTAACCTCGACAATATCATGGCCGAGCGTCGTCACGAATTGGCTTTCGAAGGTTTGAGATATTTTGACCTCTTACGTTGGGGCATCGCAAAACAAGCCATTGAAAAAGCAAATGGTGTTGCTGTGAAAAACGTTGGCGAAGATGATGTTTACGAAGTAAGCTTCCCCGAAGCAACTGGTGGTTTCTTGCCAATACCTAAAAGCGAAATTGTTTTATCTGATGGATTACTTATACCAACCCCAGGTTGGATAGGTTTTGATTAGAAAACACTTTTTATGATATATCTAACGGGGCTGCTATTATAGTAGCCCCGTTTTTTTATTACCCAAAAGTTAAAACCTATCAATAGAACTCCTGATTAACCTTAAATTAAAACCCAATAATTAAAAAGCTTTAGGTTTACCAGAAACCAAAATTTAAAACCATTAACTAATCAACTATTGCTTTCATCAATTAAAACTCTTTCCTACTTTTGCCCAATGCCAAGTAAAATTGCTCATAACATTTATAAACTGTACATAATAAAAATAGCGAAATGGTTTTCGCTTATCATGCCAATTATTGTACTGTTTTACCATGAAAATGGTTTGAGCATGACCCAAATATTCCTATTAAAATCAGTTTATTCAATTGGAATGTTGGTACTTGAAATCCCATCGGGATATTTTGGCGATGTTTGGGGTCGAAAAAAAACACTCATTGTTGGTACATTACTCACCACAATTGGATTTTCGTTTTACTCATTTTCGTTTATTTTCTGGCAGTTTATGATCGCTGAACTGATTCTAGGCATGGGACAAAGTTTTATTTCGGGTTCCGATTCGGCCATGCTGTACGACACCCTTAAAAATGAAAAACGGAAGGGTGAATACTTGAAATTTGAAGGCCGGGTAACTTCGATTGGTAATTTTTCGGAAGCAATAGCTGGCATTTTTGGAGGATTACTGGCCACCATCAGCTTGCGCACCCCTTTCTATTTTCAGGCCATTATTTCAGCGGCAGCCATACCTGCAGCTTTCTCTCTTGTTGAGCCAACCTATCACCTCAAAAAACGTATTGCTGGTTTTAAAGACATTTTAAAAGTGGTGAAGTTTTCATTAGTTCATTACAAAGAACTTCGGAATTTTATATTTTTTTCGTCGTTGATTGGCGCCGCCACCCTCACCTACGCTTGGTTTATTCAACCATATTTAATCGAAATTGATTTCCCCTTGCCCCTTTTTGGGGTAATTTGGACATTGCTAAATATTACAGTGGGCACCTCGTCGATGTTTGCCTATAAAATTGAACGCCGTTTCGCGCAAAAGCAAACCATGTGCTTTATCTACATTTCGATAGCTGTAGGTTTTATTCTTACTGGGTGTTTTGTATCAATTTGGGCGCTTCCTATTTTATTCCTATTTTACATTGTTCGCGGTATTGCAACGCCTTTGTTAAAAGACTACATTCATGTACTGATCGACTCCGATGTAAGGGCAACAGTACTTTCGCTACGGAACATGTTTATAAGAATAATTTTTGCAATAATTGGCCCGCTTTTAGGCTGGCTTACCGACTTATATTCAATAAAAGTAGGTTTAATACTTTCGGGCGTTTTTTTCCTAATTTCGGGTACAGCCCTGTTTATGCTCTCGTATTATGGCAAACAAAACGAAAGCCCGTCGTAAGCTATTTCAACATTAGTAGGTAACAAAAGCGCAACTTCAGAGTGCAAACCCATTTGATGGCTAATGTGTGTCAGATAAGCTTTACGAGGTTTTAAACAGTCAATAAGGTCAAGCGCTCCTTGCAGGTGCAAATGCGACAAATGCTCGCCCATTCGCAAAGCCGAAATCACTAAAACATCAAGTTGTTTCAGTTTTTCCAACTCAGCATCATCAATGGTTTTAATATCGGTCAAATAGGCAAAATCTCCAATCCGATAACCAAAAACGGGCAATTTATGATGCATTCCTCTTACTGGCATTATTTCAATACCATTAATATGAAATACTTGATTATCGATTTCGAACAAGTTCATTTGCGGTATGCCCGGGTATTTTTCACTGGCAAATACGTACGAAAATATTTTACGCACTGAATTCAACACCCTTTTTTCGGCAAAAATATCGGTAGGACGCTTCTGCACCCAGTTAAAAGCGCGGATATCGTCAAGACCCGAAATATGGTCGTAATGCTCGTGGGTAAGCAATATGGCATCAATCGATTGAACATTTTCCCTCAACATTTGCTGTCTGAAATCGGGACCGGCATCAATCACAATGTTTTTATTTTCAACATTGATTAAAACTGACGATCGCAACCTTTTATCAAGTTGATTTTGCGACCGGCACACTTCACATTGACAAGCAATTACCGGCACACCCTGCGATGTTCCTGTTCCTAAAAATGTAACTTTCAATACCATTAAATATTAGTATTTGCAAAATTAATCGTCTAAGTTTATGAATCAATTATTATTCGACTAATTTTGCGCCAAATAAAAAATATGAGCGGAAAACTAATTTTAATTCCTACTACTTTAGGCGAGACCAATCCCTATAAAGTTTTAACAGCCGATGTTGAACAAGTTATTCAATCAACCCTTTATTATATTGTTGAAAATGTAAGAACAGCACGCAGGTTTATCAAGCTGATTGATAAAAGCATCGAAATTGATAATCTTTCTTTTTTTGAAATCAATAAAAGAACGAGGCACACCGATTTGGTTGAGTTTTTAGCCAATGCTGCCGAAGGTCATAATATTGGTGTTATGTCGGAAGCTGGATGCCCAGGAATTGCTGATCCAGGTTCTGAAGCGGTAAAAGTTGCTCATCAGAAAGGAATCGATGTTGTGCCAATGGTTGGTCCTTCATCAATTGTATTGTCGCTCATGGCATCGGGCATGAATGGGCAGAACTTCACTTTTTTAGGCTACATCCCAATTAAACAGCCCTCGCGAAGCAATACAATCAATTTCATTGAACGCCAGGCCAACAAGTACGAACAGACACAAATATTTATCGAAACACCCTATCGAAACAACCAACTGATGGAAGAATTGCTCAGCTCGTTGGCCAACACCACCCGTTTGTGCGTTGCCTGCGACCTAACACTTGAAACCGAATACATTAAAACAAAAACCGTGAAAGAATGGAAATCGGAACCAATGCCCGACTTTCACAAACGCCCGGCTATTTTTCTGATTGGCCGTTAGTTTAAAATATTTTATTCTTTAGCAGGTTTTGGAATTCCAGTTCAAAATTTGGCGTAAACACCCCTTTGCCCAAATTTTGTTCAATCTGCTTTTTTGACCAGAATTTACCCTCGGTCACCTCGTCGGAATGCAGGTGTATGCCTTTGTAATCGTAAGTAATAAACGAGTAAACCATTTCTCGTTCCACTTCACTTTCGAACAGGTAATTCCCTAAAGGCCTGACTGAAAACTCTTTTAAGCCAATTTCCTCGTATGCTTCGCGCTGAAGTGCTGTTTTTACATCTTCGCCAAAAGAAATATGGCCTCCAACTGCAGTATCCCATTTTCCGGGTTGAATTAACTTTGTATCGGGGCGTTTTTGGAGGTAGAGAAATTTGCGGGGATTCATTACATGCAGGTGAACCACTGGATGCAAGAGTTTTTCGCCGCCATGACAAACCGAACGCGGAGCTTTCCCAATCACTTTACCCTGCTCATCAATCACTGGCAACCACTCTTCGTCTTCAAACTTTTTAGCTTGAACCAAGCCATTTTGTTTGGCTTTGCGCCTTTGGTGTATAAATTCGTATAAAAAATAAATGGCGAAAATAATGTAGAATAAACCTCCGCTAATAAAAGCCCATGCTTCTTTCGACAGGTAAAAGGCCGAGTAAAGCACTAAAAAAGTATGCACCGTAAAAATCCAAAACATAATTTTCAACGTTTGCTTGAATTTTTGCTGAATGGCATCGTTCATTTCAATCCCTTTCATATACCGTTGCGACATTCCACCTACTAAATCGATTTTAGTATAAGCCGAAAGAAAAAGAATAAGGCACATAATACCCTCAATAACAGCCGGTTTTATTTTAAAAAATATGTCGTTGTGTAAGAGCAGCGAAACACCACCCAGTGCCATCAACAAAGCAGTATCGAGCAAAACGAATTTATCGAAACGTTTTTCTTTTATAAGGGTATATATCAACTCAATAGCGCCTACGCCTAAGGCAACAATTAACCCAATTTTTGTTCCCCATATTTCGTCGGCAGCAATAAAAACAAAAAGAGGAATAAATCCGGGCAGTAATTTTTTAATGAGATCGGAACGTTTCACGGTTTTGTTAATTAAAGCTGTTGCGCAATTGGATTTTGTACTGTGGTAAAAGCGATTCGAATTGAACAATTACATCATTCATACCCAGTGGCGATTTTCCGCCAGCAGCATTATCGTGTCCACCTCCACTAAAATGTTCGCGGGCAAATCGGTTAACCGAAAACCGCCCCTTCGATCGCAACGAAAGCTTCACATTACCGTCTTTTTCCATAAACAGCACACAAAAAACAATGCCTTTCACCATGAGCGGAAAATTCACCAATCCTTCGGTATCGCCCGGCTGGAAATTATAACTATCTAGTTCAGATTTTGTTAGGGTGATATAAGCAGTGTTAAACTCATGCAAAACCACCATTTTATCTTTTAAACTATGGCCAATAAGCCGCCAACGATCTTCTGAAAAAGTATGATAAACATTGGCATTAATCTGGTCTTTGTCGATTCCTTTTTCGAGCAAAGCAGCAACAATACGGTAGGTTTCGGGATCGGATGCGTTATAACTGAAATTCCCGGTGTCGGTCATGATGCCTGTAAACAAGGCTTCGGCGCCTTTGGTATTAAGTGCATTGAGCAAACCAGCACGTTCAAGCACACGAAACAACAACTCACAAGTTGAACTCACCTGCGTATACGAAATAATTAAATTACACGGTGCAACTGGTTCGGGGTGGTGATCAATCATCACTGTTTCGCCTTTAAAACTACTGAGCACTTTCGACATTTTCTCGCTTCGTTCAAAATCGTTAAAATCGAGCAAAAACAAAGTATCGGCTTGTTCAAAAACTTCAAGGGCCTTTTTTTTATGTTGATCAAAATCGATTACCTCGTTACTGCCTTCAATCCATTGCAAAAAATCGGGAAAATTGTTTGGCACAATCACGCTCACCTTTTTGTTAAGGTTTTCGAGTATTTGCTTAAGTCCCAATGAAGCACCAATTGCATCACCATCGGGATTAGTATGAGGTACAATTATAATATTGGCCGAAGCAGCCACTACCTTTTTAAAACGAACGATTAAATCAATGTCAATAATATTATCCATAACATTAAAATATTAAATTGCAAAGATAAAAGAAGCGGTCGGAATCATCTATTTTAATTGCGTAATATATTTTAAACCTATAAAAATGAAAAACAATTTAACATTCACTATTATTAAGCCAGAAGCATTTGCCAACAATAATGTGGGCCCAATTTTGGAAATGATAAACCTCAACGGGTTCCGCTTTGTAGCCATGAAAATGGTTAAAATGAATCGACAAAAAGCTGAAGTATTTTACGATATACACCAGGAAAAGCCCTTTTTCAACGAACTAATTGATTACATGACATCAGGACCAGTTGTTGTGGCGGTTGTTGAAAAGAGCAATGCCGTGGAGCATTTTCGCGAATTAATTGGCAGCACCGATCCAAGTAAAGCCCAACTGGGCACCATTAGGCGCATGTTTGCCAAATCGAAAGCCAACAACGCCATACACGGTTCCGATAGTGACGAAAATGCAAAAAGGGAAATTGAATTATTCTTTTCTCCTGACGAGATATTCCTGTAAATAAGAGCTAAAACCATTAACAATTCATGAATAAATGGCGGTGAGGCAATTCAATGAGGGCTACCAATGATGGGTGATTTTTAACCAGCAAACAAGGCATTGCAAACACATGACATTTGATTTTTCCAATAAGCAAAACTCATTGATGGCATATACGAATTGCCCCTACCTTCAGGATAAAAAGTAATTTCAGTTGTTCTTTGATATATTCAGTAAAAACAATTCAACATATTTTGTTGGCTTTTAAATTTGATTCCATCCCGAACGGTAAAGTGGCCTTACCGTTTGGTCAACAAAATGTGATGCGTTGTACTTTGTTTTTTCGGAATCGAACTTAGGTATGCCATTCTGGATATACAGATCGCCGGTGTGGCTTATTTCAAACTCTTCGTAGTTATTGATATTCACAAAGCGGGTTTGGGCACTATCCCACTCCAATTTTTTACCCAACGATTGCATTCTAACTGCCATAGCTCCAACAAGTAAAGTTTCGGAAAGTGCAATTTGAGTATCGAAGCAAGCTGAAGGCATTAGTCGATTATTGGCCGACTCTTTACACGCCCTCACCCAGTCGTGTTCATGTCCACCATCATAAGGATTTTCGATACGGTGCAACTGTTTTTCAACATTCATATTCACCGGTAAACCATTAATAACAACGGTGTAATCACGCCCCTCGGGGCCACAAATAAGTACGCCTTTGCTGCCCCTGAATATCACTCCCCCTTCGGCATAATTTTTTAACGAATTGAGTTCAATATTATCGGGCAATTCAGGTTTCAATCCACCATCGTACCAGTAAAGATTAACAGGAGGCATGGCCAGGTTAGGTAAATTATTGCGTTTGCTAAAACCGAAAATGATTTTTTGTGCTTTTGGCGCCGATTGTAGATTTACTGAGGTTGAACTGGCTTCAACTTTAACCGGCGCATTCAATTTAAGTGCCCTAAAAACCGTTTCCAATAAATGAGGTCCCATTGATGCCAATGCTCCATTTCCAAAGTTCCACCAAGCCCTCCAACCAAAAGGTGTATAAGTTGAATGGTAAGGAATTTTACTTGCTGGACCAATAAATAATTCCCAATCAAGATCCTTAGGAACCCTCATTTCATCCGTAGGATAAAAATCCCCTTGCTTCCACTTTGGTTCGTCGGTCCAAGCGTGTACTTCATTAATTTCACCAATAGCACCCGACCAAATAATCTCGGCAATATCGCGATTTTCGTTACCCGAGGCCGACTGGTTGCCAACCTGCGAAACAACACCGTAAACCCTTGCTGTCTCAGTCATACGGCGAGCTTCAAAAACAGCATGAGCCATAGGTGCCTGCACATAAACATGCTTTTGCAATTGCATGGCAGCCATGGCAGCAACCGAATGGCTATGATCGGGAGTGGCAATCACCACAGCATCAATTTCATTTTCCTTTTCGAGCATGATCCTAAAATCGGTATATCGCTTGGCCATACTCCAACGGCGCAACGCTTTTTGGCCATAATTCCAATCAACATCGCACAAGGCAACAATATTTTCTTGCAAAAGATTTGATAAATTTCGAAACCCCACTCCCCCAACTCCAATTACAGCAATATTTAATTTATCGCTTGGTGCAGGGTGTCCCAACCCGGCAATTACCGTCGATGGCAATATAGACAATGCCGAAATACCGACAATGGATGATTTAAGAAAATCGCGCCTAGATGTTGTTGATTTATGTTCAGTCATAAAAAAAAGATCAAATGCTAAAAATGAATTTTTAAAAATAGACAATAATGATGAAATCTAAGGACAGCTTGAACTTTTTTCACTTCTTTTAACCTAAGATTTTGAATTTTCCACAACGCTTGAGTTGAAAAACAAATATTATCCACTACAGTAAAATGGTCAAATAGTGGCATTGCGGGATACTTTCCAGTCTATTGTATTGATAACTAAAAAATCCGGTCTCGGTTTTTATTGAATAAGAAAGCTGAGAATATCCTCTTACGTTCAACAATAAAAAAAAACAAAAATGATAAAAACTTTATTTCTGTGCATTATCATATTTTTAAAAAACTTATTAACCAATACAATAGCCTATTGACCAGCGCTATAATTTAGTTGTCGATTGCGTCCGTCAGCTATCTGATGTGGTGCCAAAATACCATTATAACAGGCTGAAAGATAAATTTTCCAAACGACAACGTCAATTGAGCTCAGCGAAATCAGCATAGCTAATTAATTATTGTGACCTGTTGAACTAAACCCGCAAATGCAGGAACTTCTCATATACTAAAAAAGTAAAAGTCAATGAAAAATAGAACAATTCTGCTCAGTAATTTTAAATAGATAAATTATGAATCAAAAATCGCATTTGATGCTGCTTGAATAATATCCATTCATTTTCTGTTCTAGTTGAAAACAATATCATCATTGAAATCGTTTCTATACCGTCAATAAAACCATTGAAGCAAAACGCTCAGTAAAACAAAAAACTTATTGACGAAGTATGAACAATTAAAAATTTCAATTATGAAAAGATTATTATTATTAACGGCAGCAGTATTGTTTGCTATATTTACGAATGCACAAAGCTATCAAGTTAAAACATCCAATTCGGTAATAAAATGGACTGGTAAAAAAGTGGCCGGTTCACATAATGGTAAAATCAACCTTAAGGAAGGATCGTTTACCTTAAAAAACAATGAAATTGAAAGTGGTGTTTTTGTAATCGATATGACCTCAATTACAAACGACGACCTTACTGGCGATTCAAATAAAAGCCTGGTTGGTCACCTTAAATCCGACGATTTTTTTTCGGTTGAAAAAAACCCTGAAGCCACACTGGTACTAACCAGCAGCACGCCGCTTAAAAACAACAAAGCCACCGCTAAAGGTAATTTAACCATCAAAGGCATAACTCACCCTATTGAATTCGAAGCCACTCAAAAGGGTTCAAATTTTAGCGCCACAATAACTGTTGACCGTACACTTTATAACGTAAAGTATGGTTCGGGTAAATTTTTCAGCAATTTAGGCGACAACATGATTAGCGACAATTTTACCCTCGAAGTAGAATTGGCGGCAGAAGAAAAGTAAAAAGTGCATTCCCATTCATCTATTTACTCCAATAGTTGGTTATATTTTTATAACCAGTTGATTACTAACAAATTGAAATATTCTGGTCAATTGACCTAACATACACAATAACAAAGTGTTACTATCTGTCTCAATACTCATATCTCATCCCGAAAAACATCGGGACTACCGATCTATTGTACAATAGTTCGTTATATTTTTGTTTGTTTTTGATAATCAGAGTGTTGAATTTTGCATGAATGTGCCACTATATTGCTCATTATTAGTATGTTTTGTTGTCTGTTAATCCAAATATCTAATCATCTAACGATCTATTGTCAATTAATTTACGAAAAAGAATTCAATTCATTGCTTTTTCCCAAAAGCATTGTCGATTTTCAGAAAAGGGATAAGCACAAAGCCGGGTATTGTACAAATTGTTACCCAAGTAAAAAAGTTCACGTAATTCAGCATTTCCTGTATCCAACCACTTAGCATACCGGGTATCATCATCCCAAGCGCCATTATTCCGGTAGCAATGGCGTAATGCGATGTTCGGTTTTCGCCTTGAACAAAAAAGATGAGGTAAAGCGTGAATGCCGTAAAGCCAAAGCCGTAGCCGAATTGCTCAATGGCAATGAGTAATTGAATAAGTGCGATGCTATTGGGTTGGAATAGAGCCATGTATATGTAAGCCATGTTGGGTAGGTTCATGGCCAGTGCCATGGGCCAAATCCAAAACTTTAATCCTTTTTTCGATACGGCAACACCGCCTAAAATACCACCTATAACCAAGCCCATTACGCCAACTGTCCCGTAAGCCCAGCCCACTTGTTCGTTGTCGAGTCCTAGCCCGCCTGCCGCTTTAGTGTCGAGTAAAAAAGGCGCTGCCATTTTTGTAAGTTGAGCTTCGCCCAAGCGGTACAATAGAACAAAGAGAAGGAATATTACAATGTTTTTCCGCTTAAAAAATGAAACCAGGGTTTTGAAGTATTCGTTTATGGCTTCTTTTCCACCCGAAAGCTCCATGTGTGGATCCGATGCCGGTTTGGGTAGAATGAATTTATGGTAAAGTCCAATCAAAAAATAAATGATGCCGGTAGCAGTTAAAACCATCATCCAGGCACTTTTTATATTTTGGCCGTGGTTGATAAGAACCCCCGAAAGGTAAACCAGCCCGCCTTGCCCTGCAATGGAAGCAACTCGCCAAAAGGTATTGCGGATACCCACAAAAAACGATTGCTGGCGTTCCGACAAGCCAAGCATGTAAAATCCATCGGCAGCTATATCGTGTGTGGCCGAACTGAATGCGATGAGCCAAAAGAAAATAATGCTCCACTTTAAATAGTTTTCGAGCGGCAGAGTGAGCCCGATAGTGGCAAGCAATACACCCATTAGCATTTGGGTAGTAATAACCCACCAACGTTTGGTGCGAAGGTGATCGATAAAAGGGCTCCAAAGCGGTTTAATTACCCACGGAAGGTAAAACCAACCTGTATAAAATGCTATTTGAGAATTACTTAAGCCCAGATTCTTGTAAATAACTGTCGAAACAATTATTACAACGATATAGGGCAACCCTTGTGCAAAATACAAGCTGGGTACCCAGCTCCATGCTTTTAAATCGGACTTTTGACTCATAGTGTATAAAAAAACAAAAAATGTTCGATACTTCAATCATTTATTGTTTTGAATTACTTAATCTAACAAAAATATTTTTTCTCTTTAGCTTTTATCCTTTTCAATGCTTATTTTTAGTCGTTGATAATTAATATGAATTATGGAATTCAGAAATAAAGAACTTCGCCCCTTGTTCGAATTTTTTAATGAAAATGCTATTCCGGCTTTTATCACTTTTTTCGATAATAAGTTAAAGGAGAACAATCGCTTAGTTAGCTCTTACGAGAAAATGGTCGATTTGGTTTTCGAAAGCAAGGATCAAAAACTATCGGTTGATGAGTTGGTTGTTATACACAAAAATTACAAGGAAAAACTGCATCAACTGATATCGGAACACCAAAACGCTTTGTTCGAAGGCAATTTCGACAATTTGTTTGTGGAGTTTTTCGACGTGATTTCGACCAAAGTGGCTGCGCTCGATAAAACCCTGAGCAGAAAGGAAACCGTCAAATCTTATTGTGTTAAAAAAGGCGATAATCCTATTGTTTTTGTTCGCAAGCTGCTTGTAAATACTACGTATTACACTGTTCGTTCATTAAAGCAAACTGCAAATGTTTTCCGTAAAATTTTTAAAGTAAGGCTATTAGAAGTCATCACTTATCGAAAACGTAAAATTCCATACCGGAGCATGGCCGGTCATTATTTTATCAGCAATTTTGCCGAAATGTCGCTGCCTCTTTTAAAGCAATGGTATGAGCTGGAAAGTTCTAATATGTTGGATATATGGAAAATAGATGAGGGCTTAGATTCATATTTTCAGCAGATTTTAACTGCCGATGATAAAAGCAACAATCCCGAAAAGGTGGTGGCATTCAACACAAAATCCCATTTTCACTCGTTAAAAACCGATAGTCGTAAAATTATAGCTCAGATAAAATCCAATACCGAAGAATCTGCTAATCTTTTGTTTGAGGTGTTCGATCAAAAAATGTTGAACGTAGGTTCTGTTGAGTTATCGGTTTCGGCATACGAGAGCGAAACCCTTAAGCGCAATCGAGAATCAGTTAACAGGGCTTATTTCCATTTGTCGCATCAATGGAGAAATACACTTTATACTTTAATCGACGATTGGGCTGTTGATGTTGAAGTGACTCGACTTTATTATGCCGTTTATAATGAATACGGCGAGCTAAAAGCAGAAATTGACCAATTTATTAAATCGAAGCTCAATAAGAATTTTGCAAAAATAAAGTCGTTTATAAATAGCAGTGTTGAGCGTGTAAAACAAGCTGGCCCAAGTCTTGCAACTATGCCAGGGTTAATTATTGCCGAAAGGGAAAAGGTAAATAAACAGCTCATCGATAATGTATTGGCGCAAGGTATTGAGATGTTGACCAACTGCTTTTCGACCGATTTTGATAATCTAATTTCGACCACCAATGAATTGTCAAAAAGTGTATCGGAAAAGCGGGGGTTTGTTCGTGTAAAACATTATAAACGAGGAATAAACGATTCGGAAATCAGTACTTTATCACCGCGCGAATTGCTCGATATAGAAGCCATTCCGAATTTTGCAATCCGTGTCGGAAAAGTAAAGCAGCTTATCGAAGGTCAGCTCGAAAAAGTAAGGGTAAACTTGCTGTCGTTGGGCACGGTGTGCGATTTTACGCTCGAATCGGCTTTTTTGCTTATTGATAAGGAAAAAAAACCGGTCGAAGAGTCGCTCGAAACTATTGTGCAGGGTTACGATCGGGCACTTCATCAACTAAGCCATGCCCAGCAAATTATTACCGAAATTCAATCCGATTCGGTCAATAAACTTCGCGACACGGTTCATCAGTTCAATACCGATGTGCTTCAACTAAAAAACACCGACACCCTTTTTGAACTGAATATTAAAATTACCCGTATCAAAGCCAAGGAGCAATCAATAAGAATGCGAGAGCAGTCCATTGCTTATTTGCGCGGGATTTTTAAAAAGTTGTTGGGCTTTTTTGTTCTTCAATGGCAAAATATAAACAGTGGCATTTCAGTGCTGAAAAAGAGAATTGGCATTACTACCGGGAAGATGGCTGTTCTGTATGAATTGTCGGAATTTATGAACGAAACACAATTGGCGCTTAAGAGGTTACCCTTTGTTTATCAGCGGCTTTACCAAATACAACCAACGGACGAAGAGCGTTTTTTTGTAAACCGCGTAAGCGAACTTAAACAGCTTAAACTAGCCTTCGAAAATTGGCAAAGAGAACGTTTTATTACTTGTGCTGTTGTTGGAGAAAAAGGCAGTGGAGTTTCCTCGTTAATCAGCTTCTTTTTACATTCGGTACCTCCCGAAATTAATATTGTACGCTATACGCTCGGTGAAAAGATATTTACCAATGAGAAATACTTCGAAATGTTTGGAGAAATATTTGGGCAACCAAAATTCATTAATAACGAAGCGCTAATTGCGTTCTTGAACGAAAAACCGGGTACTAGTATTGTCATTCTTGAGAATTTGCAACACCTATTTCTTAAAAAAATTAATGGCTTCAGTTGTATGAAATTATTTTTCGACCTGATGACCCATACTTCGAAAAAAGTGATGTGGGTAGCAACCTACACACCGGCATCATGGGCTTATCTCGATAAAACTATTTCGACATCGAATTACTTTACCGACGAAATTTTCATTGAACAACTGAGCGATTCAATTATCGAGGAGATTATTTTTAAACGCAATAAATTAAGCGGTTATCAAATTAACTTTATTCCAAGTGACGATGATTTTTTGAGT
Source organism: Prolixibacteraceae bacterium (assembly GCA_035271585.1). Classification (GTDB taxonomy): domain Bacteria; phylum Bacteroidota; class Bacteroidia; order Bacteroidales; family Prolixibacteraceae; genus Roseimarinus. The sequence goes on along the minus strand of DATERL010000197.1, from coordinate 1,048 downwards.
AAATCGTATCTAAAGCTATCGGACACCGATAAACAGCTTCATTTGAAAAAACGTTTTTTCAGTCATTTAAATGTAATGTCGAATGGTAATATTAGTTTGGCTCAATTATATTGGTTGCGTTCAACCGTTGGAGTCGATGAGCAATATATTAATATTCAAAGTATTACTCAACTCGATTTTTCGTTTGTGAAAAACCTGTCGGGCGAATCGTTGTTCGCTTTGCAAACTATGTTGATGCACGATGGATTAACTATTGAAGACTTTGCCCTTACAATGAACGAATCTGAAAGTGTTTGTCGTAACTTATTGGTACCCATGCTCGAAAAAGGTTTGCTTATTCAGCCTCGGCTTAAATACACCATTAATCCTTTGCTCTACAAGTATATCAACGAGTACTTGCAGTCGAGGAATTTTATCCACTAAAAGAATATTGGAACTATGAAACAAATACTATTTTTCATTTTGTTATGGGGAGCAATTATTGCACCAGCTCAAAATCCGTTTGATATTCACACATTCTTTCCTGTCGATACAGTGCAAAAAGCTTCGCCTGTTGCCGATACAATAATAAAGCACACCGCCAATATTATCGCTAATGTTGAAAATGTAGTGGATAAAGTTGAACGTAAACCTGTCGAATTGATTGATTTGATATCGTTTACAAACATTTTTTGGACTATTATTTTGGTGTTGATCGGTTATGTGCTAGTGAGTTTCGTGTTAAAAATTATGGTCGTTCTTGCCGAGCGTAGTTCACGGTTTCGCATTACCATCAAAAGTCTAATTCCCCTGGTTCGTATTGCTATATGGCTGGTTATTATTTTTATCATTATTAAGGGCGTTTACAATCCGCCCATTGAAATGCTACTGGCCGTAACGGCATCGGTAGCTATTGCCGTTGGTTTGGCTGCGCAAGATTTACTCAAAAACGTTTTTGGTGGCATTATGTTGCTGTTTGATAGGCCTTTTCAGGTGGGCGACAAAATTGAGGTTGGGGCTCATTACGGCGAAGTGATCGAAATTGGTTTGCGAACCACCCGCATTGTAA